>NZ_KI965897.1:0-528 GCF_000524665.1 Alcanivorax sp. 97CO-5 | reverse complement strand
GGCTTTCAATTTCTCCCAGCTCAATGCGGAAACCGCGAATTTTTACCTGCTGATCCACCCGCCCCAGGTATTCCATTACCCCGTCGTCGCGGTACTTCACTAAATCTCCGGTGCGGTACATGCGCTCACCGGGTTCGCCAAACGGGTCAGGCAAAAACCGTTCGGCGGTCAGGTCTGGGCGCTGATGATAGCCACGGGCCAGCCCCACTTCGTTACCGATATACAACTCGCCCGCCACGCCCACAGGAACACGGTTTAAATCCTGATCCAGCACGTAAAGTTTTCGCGGCCCCACCGCATGACCAATGGGCGCGTAGGCGCTGCTCAGCGTATCGCCTTCATAGGCCGCCCACAGCATCGGCGTTACCACGGTTTCTGTCGGGCCGTAACCGTTGAGAATGCGTTGCGGCTTTAATACCTGCTGCATCCGCTCGAAGGTTTCCCGAGTAAACGCTTCACCGCCCAATGTCCAGGAACGCACGTTCAACGGCGGCTTTTCTTGCTCAATCCAGTCCAGCAGCGGCCCCA
>NZ_KI965896.1:0-639 GCF_000524665.1 Alcanivorax sp. 97CO-5 | reverse complement strand
TGAAGAAGTCTCGATTTTCCGACAGCCAGATTCTGGCGATTCTCAAACAGCATGAGGCCGGTGTACCGGTTGCTGAACTATCCCGTGAGCACAATGTCAGCACGGCGCTGATCTATCAGTGGCGGGCCAAGTTCGGCGGCATGGATGCCTCCCTCATGAAGCGGCTCAAGGAGCTGGAAGCTGAGAATGCCCGGCTCAAGAAGATGTACGCCGAGGAGCGGCTCAAGGCCGAGCTGCGCCAGGAGGCGCTTGAGGGAAAGCTGTAAGGCCGTCTCAACGTCGAGAGATGGCCAGAAAAGGCGTTGCCAAGCATGGCATTAGTATCCGGTTGGCCTGCGAGGCCTACGGTATAAGCGAGACTTGCTATCGCTACCAGGCAAAGCTTAATGGCGAGAACGCAGTGATTGCCGACTGGCTACTGAAGCTGACACAGACCCACAAGCGATGGGGGTTCGGGTTGTGCTTTATGTATTTGCGCAACGTGAAAGGTTACCTCTGGAATCACAAGCGCGTATATCGGCTTTATCGTGAGCTGGAGCTCAACCTGCGCATCCAGCCGAGACGGCGGATCAAGCGAGATTACCCGGGCGAACTGGATGTGCCCATCGCGCCGAACCAAGTCTGGTCAATGGACTTCAT
>NZ_KI965895.1:0-705 GCF_000524665.1 Alcanivorax sp. 97CO-5 | reverse complement strand
TATACAGCTTGCAGTGCGCCACTTTGGCGTACGTATCCACGTAAGTCTGCTGATAGACCCGGCCAACACCTTTGAATGTGCCTACGTAGAAGGTGTCCTGCGAGCCCAGATAGCCCGGGTGAGCTGTGTCGATTTCACCGCAGACCTCGTCATCCTGCTTCTTGCGCTCAAGCGCCTGAACCTGGGACTCCGTCAGGATCAGTCCTTCCTCTGCCACCTTGGCTTCCAGCGCCTTAAGGCGTTGCTTGAAGTTGGCCAGATCATGACGCAGCCAGATACTGCGTACGCCGCTCGCTGAAACGAAGACGCCACGCTTGCGCAACTCATTGGAGACTCTGACTTGCCCGTGGGCGGGCTCATCCACCGCGTATTGAATGACAGCCTCTTCCACATGAGGCTCTACACGGTTCTTGGCATTGGGGACTCGCCGATTCTTTTCCAGGAGGGCATCAACACCACCTTCCTCCACCGCCTCCTTGTAGCGGTAGAACGTGTCTCTGGACACGCCCATCATCTTGCAGGCCTTGGCGACGTTACCAAGCTCGTCGGCCAAATTCAGCAAGCCTACCTTGTGTCGGATAATGCGATCATTACTATGGAGCATGAGGGTTACCTTTTGGTTCTGGTTTCAGGTTTAGGCACCTTCATCAGAACCGGTAACCCTCGCTTTTTCAACGAGATGTGTCAGATTTGGTCTGAACTAAT
>NZ_KI965894.1:0-1176 GCF_000524665.1 Alcanivorax sp. 97CO-5 | reverse complement strand
GCTACTACGCCGGCACCAACGGTACGGCCACCTTCGCGAATCGCGAAGCGCAGACCATCTTCCATGGCGATCGGAGCGATCAGCTCAACGTCCATTTGCACGTTATCGCCAGGCATTACCATTTCGGTACCTTCCGGCAGAGTACATGCACCCGTCACGTCAGTTGTACGGAAGTAGAACTGCGGACGGTAACCGTTGAAGAACGGGGTGTGACGGCCACCTTCGTCTTTGCTCAGGACATATACCTCAGCAACGAACTTGGTATGCGGGTTAATGGAGCCTGGCTTGGCCAATACCTGACCACGCTCAACTTCATCACGCTTAGTACCACGCAGCAAGACACCAACGTTCTCACCAGCACGACCTTCGTCCAGCAGCTTGCGGAACATCTCAACACCAGTACAAGTAGTCTTGGTGGTGTCGTGGATGCCCACGATTTCGATTTCCTCGCCGACTTTAACGATGCCACGCTCTACACGACCGGTTACTACAGTACCGCGACCAGAGATAGAGAACACATCCTCGATCGGCATCAGGAACGGCTGATCAACGGCACGCTCTGGCTCCGGAATGTACTCATCCAGAGTCTCAACAAGCTTCTGCACCGCAGGCATACCGATATCGCTAGTGTCGCCTTCCAGTGCTTTCAGCGCTGAACCCTTAATGATCGGAGTATCATCACCCGGGAAGTCGTAGTCGCTCAGCAGCTCACGCACTTCCATTTCTACCAGCTCAAGCAGCTCTTCATCGTCAACCATGTCCGCTTTGTTCAGGAACACAACGATGTAAGGTACGCCAACCTGACGGGACAGCAGGATGTGCTCACGAGTCTGCGGCATGGGGCCGTCTGCGGCGGAACATACCAGGATTGCGCCATCCATCTGCGCGGCGCCGGTGATCATGTTTTTCACATAATCAGCGTGACCGGGGCAATCTACGTGGGCGTAGTGACGAGTTGGAGAATCGTACTCTACGTGTGAGGTCGCAATGGTAATACCACGCTCACGCTCTTCCGGGGCATTATCAATACCATCGAAAGCAACGGCGTTGCCGCCCCATACTTCTGCACACACGCGGGTCAACGCGGCAGTCAGGGTGGTTTTACCATGGTCAACGTGACCAATGGTGCCTACGTTTACGTGCGGTTTATTACGTTCAAACTTTTCCTTAGCCACG
>NZ_KI965893.1:0-1558 GCF_000524665.1 Alcanivorax sp. 97CO-5 | reverse complement strand
CACCTTTCCGTTCTGGCGAGTCATTATTTTTTAGCCGTCAACTTAACCATCATCTTGGAATAGCCCCGCACAAAGTTCGATTGCACGCGCTCCGGCTCACCGATCACTTCGATGTTTTCAAAGCGAGGGAGAAGCTCTTCCCACAGAATACGCAGCTGCAGTTCGGCAAGGCGGTTGCCCATACAACGGTGAACCCCATAACCAAACGACACATGGTTACGCGTATCTTTGCGGTCGATGATGAATTGCTCAGGATTCTCAAATTTTCTCTCATCCTGGTTGCCCGACGCATACCACATCAGCACGCGATCACCCTTCTTGATGGTCTGTCCGTTCAGCTCCACATCCTGCTTGGCAACCCGGCGCATATACGCAAGCGGCGTTTGCCAGCGAATGATTTCAGAGACCATATTGGGGATAAGCTTTGGGTTCGCCTTTAGCTTCTCGAATTGCTCTGGGAACTGATTTAAAGCCAGCACCCCCCCGCTCATTGAGTTACGCGTGGTGTCATTACCGCCAACAATCAACAACGCGAGATTACCAATGAATTCCAAAGGACGATTGATCAGATCTTTTGTGTCTTCATTGGACTGAAGCATGCTGATCAAATCGAAACCCGGCTCTTCACCTGCTTTTTGACGGGCTTCTTTATCACGCCAAAGCTTGGAGAAAGCCCACGCCATATCTGCAGCATCATCAAAAAACACATCTTCATTCGTAAACTCGCCGCCGGTTGCCGAGGACGCGCCGGACAATCGATCCGACCAGCCAACCAGTTTTTCGCGTTCGTCATACGGGAAATCTAACAGTGAGGCGAGCATGCGCCCGGTCAGCTCTTTCGACACCACCGGCACCCAGTTGAACGGAGTGTCCAACGGCAGGCTATCGAGTACGTCCCCGGTGCGCTTGCGGATCAGTCCTTCCATTTCTTTCAGGTTCTTGGGCGCAACAACACCCTGGACTGCCCGACGCTGTACGTCGTGCTTGGGAGGATCCATAGCGATGAACATTTCAACCGACAGGCCTTCCGGAGGATCACCCAAGATAATTTGGGGTTCGGCGGAAAACAAATCATGGCTCTTGTCCACGAAGACAATATCTTCGTAGCGTGTTACCGACCAGAACGGCCCGAAAGCACTGTTCTTCTGGTAGTGCACCGGCGCTTCATCACGCAACCGCTTAAAGTACGCATTCGCCTTACCTTGTCGGTATAAAAAAGGGTTACTCGTATCGATATCTTCTATCGCCAAATCATTGACGTCAGGCAAATCGGTTTCAACAAAGTGCACCTGAGGGCGGGAAGTGCCAATGGTCTTCCGCTTCACCTTCATCAAGTTTTTTAGTGCCTTGATCTGTAGATGCATTGGCACGACTTTGGATGTGGCGTTAATTATTTTTGCCTGGATGTCATTACTTGTACTTGAACTCGTTGACATGTCGCTCTCCGCACTTACATTTGAAATTCTGGCAATTGAACAGTCATTCCGTCCATTGTCTCCGTGGCCTTAACCTGACACCCCAACCGAGAGGTTTTTGCACGCTCAGGTGTCATGGACAA
>NZ_KI965891.1:0-3317 GCF_000524665.1 Alcanivorax sp. 97CO-5 | reverse complement strand
GACATTTGGCAGTCTCTGCTGGGCCGAGAAGGCGTGAGTCGTGATGACAACTTCTTTGCCCTGGGCGGCGATTCCATTTTGGCTTTGCAGGTGGTCAGCCGTGCTCGGCAACAGGGCTTGGCATTAACGCCTAAGGACCTTTTTGAACACCCGGTGCTGAGTCAGCAGGCCGCAGTGGCGGACCCGGTGAATGTCACCATGGCCAGCCAAGAGCCCTTGTCTGGCCCGGTGTCTTTATTGCCGATTCAACAGCGTTTTATTCAGCAGCGAGGGTTGTCCGCTTGCAATCAATATTTGCGCTTTTCCGTGCAAAAACATTTTGATGCGCAGGTGCTGGAACAGGCGTTGCAGAGGTTGATGGCGCAACACGATGCGCTGCGTGTTCAGTTCGATAATCAACAGGTGGGAACAGCGTATTGCCTGCCGGTGAATGACGCGCCGTTGTTGCAACAGATAGACAGTGACGATAGTGCCGCCATCGAAGCTCAGATGATCGCCGTGCAGCGCAGCCTGAATCCGGCGAAGGGCACCTTATTGGGTGCGCTGTATGTTACTGGGGCTTCCCCGCAGTTGTTGCTTAGCATTCACCATTTGGCGGTGGATGGGGTGTCTTGGCGTATTTTGTTGGAAGATTTTTTTACGGCTTACCAGCAAATTGAAGTAAGCGGAAAGGCCTCCTTGCCGCGCAAGACACACACTTTGCGCGATTGGCAGGAGATACTGGACCAGCACTTTCTGCCGCAGGCAGAACAAGCGTTGCCTTACTGGCAAGCGGTGTGTGAGCCCATGCCACCATTATTTTCCACGGTGAAAGGTGGCGTCGCTTCACGTATTGATCGGCAAACCGATGCCCAGACATTGAGCCGCTGGCAGCATAGCGCTGACCGTTATGCCTCGTTAAATCTGGAAGAATTTTTGCTTATCGCGCTGGCCCAGACTCTGGCCGATTTCAGTGGTCGCAATGCGGTACGCATTCACCGGGAAAGCCATGGTCGGGCAGCCGGTGATGCCGCGGTGGACTTAAGTCGTACGGTGGGCTGGTTGACCAGTTTGTATCCCCAACGGCTAGATCGTGCCGAGGATCTGACGGCCACCATCAAGCAGCAAAAAGAACAATTGCGCCAGCCAGCCAATGGTGGGTTGGCGTATGGCTTGCTGGTTCAGCACGGCAAACTGGAGGATGGGGACCACCGCCTGGATGTGCTGTTCAATTATCTTGGTCAGTTCCGGCACGATGATATGCCCGGCGTGTCGTTAATGGACGCAGGCCTGTGGCAGGAAACGGATGCTCCGGCCGATGCGCCATTGGTGATCAACGCAGATCAACAAAACGGCGCCTTGCGCATTCAGGTGAATGTAGATGGTGAATCTCTCTCCCAGGGGCAGGGTGATAGGCTGGTAAGCCAGTGGCTGGAGCAGTGCGACCGTTTGGCACGGCACTGTGCCACGCAGGCCCCGGTGCTAACCCCGGCGGATATGCCTCTGGCATCGCTAACCCAAATGCAACTGGACGCCCTACATGACCGTCCGCAGCAAATTTTGCCCCTGTCGCCGTTGCAATCAGGGCTGCTATTTCATTCCCAGTTAAGTGGTAACAACAGCACCTATGTAAACCAACTGGTGTTGCCGCTCACCGGAGTACAGCCAGCCCGGATGTGCCAGGCCTGGCAGACACTACTGGAACGCCATGGTGTGTTGCGCACAAGTTTGCTGCCTGCAGCGCAGGCAGACGATCGCCATCAAGCGGTTTGGTCTACGCAGCAGGTGAAGCTGCCCTGGTGTGAGCTGGATCTGCGCGGTGAAGGTGATAGTGCATCGGCGCTGGATAAGTGGTGCAAGCAGCGGCGGGAAAATGGGTTCGACTTGCAAGCGGCGCCGCTGTGGAAAGTCGACTTGTTGCGTACCAGCGAAGACCGGTTTGAGTGCGTGCTGACACTGCACCATATCCTCATGGATGGCTGGAGCACCGGGCTGCTGCTCACAGAATTGATGGCTCTGTATCACGGCAAGACACTGGCGGCGATGACGAAAAGCTATGCGGATTATCTGGCTTGGTTGCAGCAGCAGGACCGGGCCGTCACTCGAGCATTTTGGCAACAGTACCTGTCGCCGGTGCAGCTGCCCACCCGGCTGGTGGACGCCGTGGGGACGGGGGAGAAAGGCGCGTTTCGCCGGCACCCCATCGAATTTGATGCGGCCACCAGCGATGGCCTGCGCCAAGCCGCCCGTGACAAAGGGTTGACCATCAATACCCTGGTGCAAGCCGCCTGGGCACGGGTGCTGGGCCGTTTTACCGGCCAGCAGCGAGTGGTCTTCGGTAATACGGTAGCGGGTCGACCGGCGGAATTGGCAGGCAGCGACAGTATGCTGGGGCTGTTTATTAATACCCTACCCATGACTGTGCCTCTGCATGGCGAACAACCGGTGGCGGACTGGTTGATGCAATTGCAGGCGGACAATGCGGCGCTACGGGAACAGGGCCACGCGCCATTGTTCGAAGTGCAACAGGATGCCGGCTGGGGCGGGGAGGGGTTGTTCGACACCTTGTTGGTGTTTGAAAACTACCCGCTAGATGAATCTCTTTTGGGGGGTGGGCAGAGTGAATTGCAATTGGGGACTCCCACCAGCCACGAGTTCACTCATTACCCGTTGACTGTGGCAGTGTTGCCCGGCGATCACCTGCAAATGTTGTTCGCCCACGATAGCCAAGCGTTGCCGGTGCCGTTGGTGGAGCGCATGGCCAGCGCCTTTAAGCGAACGTTGCTGGCGTTGTCTCAATCCGAGGGCATGACCTTGGCCGAACTGAATGCGCTGGGTGACGATGCCGCCCCATTGCAACAGTGGAGTCAGGGTGGGGGTGAGTGGGTTGCGGATAGCTTCGTTTCCCTGTTCTCGCAACAGGCCGCCAAACGCGGTGATGCCATTGCGCTAGTGCACGGTGGCACTCGCGTGTCGTTTGCCGAACTGGACGCGCGCTCTAATCAGCTGGCCCGTTACTTGATGGGCCAAGGCGTGAAAGCGGATCAAGTGGTGGGGGTGTCGTTCGAACGTGGCGTCACCATGGTGGAAGCNCCTTTATTGCGGTGATGAAAGCCGGTGGCGCCTTCCTGCCGTTGGACCCGGGCTATCCGAAAGATCGTCTGCATTACATGCTCAAAGACAGCGGTGCCCGCTTGTTGCTTACCTCTTCAGCGTTGATTGGGGTTCTGCCTGAGGTTGCAACGGTTGCTCCAGTGGCGGTCGATCGTTTGTCGCTGAACGATTTCCCTGCGAATGCGTTGAATAACGAGCCGCACCCAGACCAGCTCGCCTATGTA
>NZ_KI965890.1:0-3467 GCF_000524665.1 Alcanivorax sp. 97CO-5 | reverse complement strand
GTTATAATTTGATTTTAGGCTGCCCGGACAGGCGCCAATAAAAAAACCCCCGCCACTGACGCGACGAGGGTTTTTCTGTATTTAAGAGCCTGACGATGACCTACTCTCGCATGGGGAAGCCCCACACTACCATCGGCGATGTACTGTTTCACTTCTGAGTTCGGCATGGGATCAGGTGGTTCCAATACTCTATGGTCGTCAGGCAATCTGGTTTGGTTTTCCTGATTAAATCAGGAGGACCAAATAGGTTGCCTTCCCGGTGTTTTACCTAGGTAAATACTGCACACCGGCAAAGCCAAATTGGGTAACGAGAAGTTTGCTATTCAACTGCAAGGTTAGTTATCTCTCACACCGTATCTTTGCGTTACCTGGCGATAAGCCGAGTAACTGCTTTGGTGTTATATAGTCAAGCCTCACGGGCAATTAGTACTGGTTAGCTTCACGCCTTACAACGCTTCCACACCCAGCCTATCAACGTTGTGGTCTTCAACGGCCCTTCAGGGGAATCAAGTTCCCAGGGAGATCTCATCTTGAGGGAGGCTTCCCGCTTAGATGCTTTCAGCGGTTATCCCGTCCGAACGTAGCTACCCGGCAATGCCACTGGCGTGACAACCGGAACACCAGAGGTTCGTCCACTCCGGTCCTCTCGTACTAGGAGCAGCTCCTCTCAAATCTCCAACGCCCACGGCAGATAGGGACCGAACTGTCTCACGACGTTCTAAACCCAGCTCGCGTACCTCTTTAAATGGCGAACAGCCATACCCTTGGGACCGGCTTCAGCCCCAGGATGAGATGAGCCGACATCGAGGTGCCAAACACCGCCGTCGATATGAACTCTTGGGCGGTATCAGCCTGTTATCCCCGGAGTACCTTTTATCCGTTGAGCGATGGCCCTTCCATACAGAACCACCGGATCACTAAGACCTGCTTTCGCACCTGCTCGACTTGTAGGTCTCGCAGTCAAGCACCCTTCTACCTTTACGCTCGTTGCACGATGTCCGACCGTGCTGAGGGTACCTTTGTGCTCCTCCGTTACTCTTTGGGAGGAGACCGCCCCAGTCAAACTACCCACCACACAATGTCCCCGATCCCGATAAGGGACCTAGGTTAGAACCTCAAACATGCCAGGCTGGTATTTCAAGGACGACTCCACAGTAACTAGCGTCACTGCTTCAAAGTCTCCCAGCTATCCTACACAAACAGGTTCAAAGTCCACTGTGAAGCTATAGTAAAGGTTCACGGGGTCTTTCCGTCTAGCCGCGGGTACACAGCATCTTCACTGCGATTTCGATTTCACTGAGTCTCGGGTGGAGACAGCGCCCCCATCATTACGCCATTCGTGCAGGTCGGAACTTACCCGACAAGGAATTTCGCTACCTTAGGACCGTTATAGTTACGGCCGCCGTTTACCGGGGCTTCGATCAAGAGCTTCGCCGAAGCTAACCCCATCAATTAACCTTCCGGCACCGGGCAGGCGTCACACCCTATACGTCCGCTTACGCGTTTGCAGAGTGCTGTGTTTTTAATAAACAGTTGCAGGGGCCTTTTCACTGCGACCGCCGATAGCTCAGAGAGCAAGTCTCATCACCTTCAGCGGCGTACCTTCTCCCGAAGTTACGGTACCACTTTGCCTAGTTCCTTCACCCGAGTTCTCTCAAGCGCCTTAGAATACTCATCCCAACCACCTGTGTCGGTTTGGGGTACGGTTCCTTATAACCTGAAGCTTAGAAGATTTTCCTGGAAGCATGGCATCAACCACTTCCCGGTCACAAAGGACCAGTGGTCTCGACTCTCAGCCTTAAGGTGCCGGATTTGCCTAACACCTCAGCCTACAGCCTTTCCCCGGGACAACCAACGCCCGGTAGGCATAGCCTTCTCCGTCTCTCCATCGCAGTTATAAGAAGTACGGGAATATTAACCCGTTTCCCATCAGCTACGCATTTCTGCCTCGCCTTAGGGGCCGACTCACCCTGCGCCGATTAGCGTTGCGCAGGAAACCTTGGTCTTTCGGCGTGGGAGTTTTTCACTCCCATTATCGTTACTCACGTCAGCATTCGCACTTGTGATATCTCCAGCATGCTTCTCAACACACCTTCACAGACTTACACAACGCTCCCCTACCCCGCATACATAGTATGCAGCCGCAGCTTCGGTATCCAGTTTGAGCCCCGTTACATCTTCCGCGCAGGCCGACTCGACTAGTGAGCTATTACGCTTTCTTTAAAGGGTGGCTGCTTCTAAGCCAACCTCCTAGCTGTCTGAGCCTTCCCACATCGTTTCCCACTTAACTGGAATTTGGGGACCTTAGCTGGCGGTCTGGGTTGTTTCCCTCTTCACGACGGACGTTAGCACCCGCCGTGTGTCTCCCGGATAGTACTCACTGGTATTCGGAGTTTGCATCGGTTTGGTAAGTCGGGATGACCCCCTAGCCGAAACAGTGCTCTACCCCCAGTGGTATTCGTCCGAGGCGCTACCTAAATAGCTTTCGGGGAGAACCAGCTATCTCCGAGCTTGATTAGCCTTTCACTCCGATCCACAGGTCATCCGCTAACTTTTCAACGGTAGTCGGTTCGGTCCTCCAATGCGTGTTACCGCATCTTCAACCTGCCCATGGATAGATCGCCCGGTTTCGGGTCTAATCCCAGCAACTAAACGCCCTATTAAGACTCGGTTTCCCTACGGCTCCCCTAAACGGTTAACCTCGCTACTGAAATTAAGTCGCTGACCCATTATACAAAAGGTACGCCGTCACCCCACATGGAGGCTCCGACTGCTTGTACGTACACGGTTTCAGGTTCTATTTCACTCCCCTCTCCGGGGTTCTTTTCGCCTTTCCCTCACGGTACTGGTTCACTATCGGTCAGCCAGGAGTATTTAGCCTTGGAGGATGGTCCCCCCACATTCAGTCAAAGTTTCACGTGCTCCGACCTACTCGATTTCACTTGATCAGACTTTCGGATACGGGGCTATCACCCACTATGGCCGGCCTTCCCAGACCGTTCTCCTAATCATTCACAAGCTTAAGGGCTAATCCGCGTTCGCTCGCCGCTACTAACGGAATCTCAATTGATTTCTGTTCCTACGGGTACTTAGATGTTTCAGTTCCCCGCGTTCGCCTCACATACCTATGGATTCAGTATGTGATACCTGCCTTATGACAGGTGGGTTTCCCCATTCGGAAATCTCCGGATCAAAGTCTGTTTGCCGACTCCCCGAAGCTTATCGCAGGCTACTACGTCCTTCATCGCCTCTGGCTGCCAAGGCATCCACCGTGTACGCTTATTCACTTGACTATATAACCCAAAACAGTCACCTCAAATCCGCCTCTCGACAAATCCTCAATCACCGCCCAGGTCTTTCATCGTGATAACGATTCACCATAAAGACACAAATGTCAGAGATAATATCTAACGCTTGCATTCTCATTGAATACTTGGACTTCTCATTTCCCAAATTGTTAAAGAGCT
>NZ_KI965889.1:0-5216 GCF_000524665.1 Alcanivorax sp. 97CO-5 | reverse complement strand
CCTTCACCCTGACCCCACTCTTGCAGTCTGGACACATCGCTTTCTGCCACACTGATCGAGCCTAACATGTGCTGGCCCTGACTGAATGCGGTCAACACCTGATTCATAGCCTGTTTCAGGCGCTCTACCGTTTCTGAATGAAAGCGATCGGCAGCATAGGTCAGCGTCAACAATAAGGCGCCGCCTTCACCCTCATGGGCATCAAGCGCCAGATCAAACAACGCATGCGGCACCCCCTGAGCCAGCGGCACAATGGTGACGTTGTCGCTGAGATTTCTCGCCTTTGTATCACGCCGTTGATAATTGAACAGAACCTGAAAAAGCGGCGTCTCGCCCGGCTCCCGCTGTGGCGCCAAGAAAGCCACCAGTTGATCGAACGGCAGCGCCTGATGAGCCTGGGCATCCAGCATAGTCTGGTGCAGTTGGGTTACCCATTGATTCACCGTAAACGCCGCCCGAGGCTTACCCCGTAGCACCAAGGTATTCACAAAAAAACCCACCAGCGCGTCTACCTCGGCGCGCTCCCGGTTGGCCACCGGCACACCCACCGGAATATCACGACGGCCACTCACAGACGCCAGAGCCCATTGCCATGCCGCCAGCACCACCGTGAACAATGTTGTGTCGTTATCCCGCGCCAGCGCTTGTAACGGCCCCTGTAAATGGGCCGGCACAGACCACTGCACACTGGCGGCGGAACGCAAGGCGGTCTGTGCCGGCGCCCTATCATGGGCAATCAGCAAGGGTGGCTGGGCCCTCTCCTGTTGATCATGGCCCAGTTGTTCACGCCAATAGCTGAGTTGCCGATCCCGTTCACCGGCATCCAACCAGGCCTTCTGCCAAAGCGCGTAATCCGCATACTGAATAGCCAGGGCTGGCAACGGGGAGTCACTGAGATACGCCCGCGCCAAGTCCGCAAAGAACACATCCATGGACCAGCCATCGGACACCAGGTGATGCATCACCAGCTGCAACCGCCAGCATTGCTCAGACAGCTGCAGCAATTGCACCCGCAAGGGAGAATCACTGCCCAGCACAAAGAGACGGCTAGCGTGTTCATCCGCAAGGGTCTGCCGGTCACCATCATCCAGCGCGCGTGCATCCCGCTGCTCAACCGTCAGGGTGTCGGCGACAATACGCTGGTAACCTTCACCATCCTCTTCTACAAAACGGGTGCGCAGGCTCTCATGTCGGCGAACCACCGCATCCATGGCGCGTAACAAGCGCGGCACATCCAATGGCCCGTTAAGCTCAAAAGCAGCACTCAAGTGGTAGGCGGTGTTTGCTGGCTCCAACTGATGAATCGTCCACAGCCGCTGCTGGGCTGGCGCCAGTGGGATACGACCTGGGCGGTTACCGGCGACAATAGGCAGGCGCTCGAAGGGAATACCTTTCTCGCCCAGTTTTTGTAGAAAAACCGCCTGCTTTGTTTCATCCAGCGCCATAAAACGCCGGGCCAGTGCCGCCTTATCCAGGCTCATACTTCACTCCAGATCATAAATCTTCCAGGTCATCGAGAAGATCGGCCATGGCCGACAGATCCTCTTGCTCTTGCTGTTTGGCTTCGCCGTTGTTCTCGTCTACCCGTGCAGCCAACGCCTGCAGCGTGTCCGCCTCAAATAACGCACGCAGGGGAACATCCACCCCCCAGCGATCACGCAGCGCAGCAACGACGCGTGTGGCTAACAGCGAGTGCCCGCCGAGGACAAAGAAATTGTCATCCAGCCCCACACGGGGTTGCCCCAACAGCTCTTCCCACAGCGAAGCCAATTGCTGTTCGGTTTCGGTTTGTGGAGCACGGTATTCACGGGCTTGCCATTGCGGTGCAGGTAACGCCTTGCGATCCAGCTTGCCGTTGGGGGATAACGGCAGAGCCTCCAGAACCATAAACAGTGCGGGCACCATGTACTCGGGCAATGCATCCGCAAGGGCCTGTTGCCAGGCTTCACGGTTATCGCTATCGGCGCTCACATACGCCACCAACTGATCACCGGTATCACTGTGATCAGCAACAACAACCGCATCATTTACATCCGGCAATTGCTTCAGTTGTTGTTCGATTTCACCCAGCTCGATGCGTAGGCCACGAATCTTCACCTGATGGTCAAGGCGGCCCAGATATTCAATGATGCCATCGCCCCGTTGGCGCACCTGATCACCCGTGCGATACATGCGGCTGCCTGCGTCACCGTAGGGGTTAGGCACAAAACGTTCCGCAGTCAGATCCGAACGACCAAAATACCCACGCGCCAACCCTATACCCGCTAGATACAACTCACCGGGAACCCCACGGGGCACCGGATTAAGATCCGTATCCAACACATACAATTGGATATTGCTAATCGGTGCACCAATGGGCACGGTATGCCCGCCTTCCGGCTGGCATTGCCAGAAACTCACATCAATGGCAGCCTCGGTTGGGCCGTATAGGTTATGCAGTTCAACATCATCACGGCTGGTGAACACGGCTTTCTGCAGTTCCATATCCAGCGCTTCGCCGCTACAGATCAAGCGCTTGAGCCGCGGCACATTTTGCAACCCGGAGGCATCCACAAACGCTTTCAGCATGGATGGCACAAAGTGCAGTGTGGTAACACCTTCATCGGCCATTACCTGCTGCAACCACTGCGGGTCACCATGGGCCTGCGGCGGCGCCACCGCCAACCGTGCGCCAACCATCAACGGCCAGAAAAACTCCCACACGGACACATCAAAGCTGAAGGGCGTTTTTTGCAATACACAGTCCGCAGCCTGCAACGGATATTCGTTCTGCATCCACAGCAACCGGTTTTCCAGCGCTGCCTGAGTATTGAGCACACCCTTGGGCTTACCTGTGGAGCCGGAGGTATAGATCACATAAACCGCCTGATCTGGATGCCACTGCACCGGGGGCGGCGTTGTCGGCTGATCGCTCACATCCAGTTCATCCAGGCACCACATGGGCACCGCTTTGGGCCAACCGCCCAGCAGGCTGCTGTGGGTCAGCAGCAAGGCCGGCGAAGACGCCTCTAAAACGTAGCTCAGGCGATCCTGCGGGTAACTCGGATCCAACGGGACATAGGCGCCACCCGCACGGGTGATGGCAAGAATGCCGATGACCAGCTCCAGCGAACGGGGCAAGCCGATGGCCACTCGCACCTCCTCTTTCACCCCCGCACGGCGCAGTCGGTTAGCCAGTTGATTCACCTTGCGGTCCAGTTGCGCGTAACTGAGTTGTTGCTCACCCATGCTCAAGGCGACGGCATCGGGAGTGCGGCCCGCCTGCTGACTCAGACGCTTGGGCAGTGCAGTAAAATCGCCCCAGTCTTTTTCGGTGTGATTGAAGTGCTGTTGGTCACTGATTTCTTCAGCCGTCAGTAAAGCCGTGTCGGCCAGCAGCTGCTGCGGGTCATTGAGCAACGCCTCAAGCAAAATAAAGAAATGGTCTCGCAGGCGCGCAATGGTTTGCGGTTTAAACAGAGCAGTGGCATAACCAATAAAACCCTGCAGCTGTTCATCGTCTTCCAAAATATCCAGCGCCAATTCGAACTGGGCACCGGCCGCGCCAGGGTCGAACGGCGTGATCACCGCTTCCGGCCATTGGGGAGCAAACGTCTGACTGAGGCGTTGATGATTGAAGACCACCTGAAACAGAGGGTGACGATCCAGATTCCGATCAACCCCGAGCGCATCCACCAACACCTCAAAAGGCAACGATTGACGCCCCTGGGCTTTACCCATAAACCGCTGAGTCGCCGCCACATGCTGGGCAAACGATTGCGGTTGTTGGTAAGTCGCTGGGACTACCAGGGTGTTAATAAAGCAGCCCTGCAAGTTTTCAGTTTGCGACTGCAAGCGACCGGCCACCGGCACACCAACCCGCACCTGTGCTTGGCCACTGTAACGATGCAATAAGGTCTGCCAGACAGTGAGTAACAAGGTCGAGACGGTAGAACCCAACTCGCTGGCCCGTTGCTTGAGCTGCGTCAGCTGTCGATCACTGATCGACACTGGCAAGCGAGCGCCCCCGTTTTCATTCTCAGGCAGAGCACCACGGGAGAAATCCGTGGGCAAGGCCAGCGGCTCGCCGCCATCACCCAACTGCTTAACCCACCACCGGGTCTGGGCTCGGGCCTCGTCGCTATTCAGCCATTGCTGCTGCCAGGCCGCGTAATCTGCGTACTGGATGGCCGCTGGGGAAGGCACTAGGCGTGCCCCCTGATGAGCAAGCCGGTACAGTTTGCTCAACTCCGCCAACAGCAATTGCATGGAAATTCCATCACCTATGATGTGATGCTGCACCAACATCAGCTGATAACGTTGCGCCGAGAGCTTCACAACCTGCACGCGCAATAACGCATCCGCCGCCAGATCGAATGGTTTGGTCAGCACCTCATGCTGACAACGATGCACATCCTCTGAGCTGGCTTCATCGCTCAAATCTTGCCACTGAACAATCACCGCTGCGTCATCAAGAATACGCTGACGAGGCTCCCCGCCCACATCCACAAAACGGGTCCGCAAGCTTTCATGGTTGGCCACCAAGGTATCCACCGCCTGCTGCAGCGCTGCTTGATGCAGTTCACCGCACACCTCCAGACCCAACGGCATATGGTACGCACCGTTTTTCGGCTCCAGCTGCTGCACGAACCAGAGCCGCCGCTGGGCCGCAGAACAAGGCAAATCGCCATGGCGAGGCACCGGCTGAATGTCCGGCATGGCATTCGCCGGCTGACACAACAATGCACATTGCCTCAGCAAAGGTTGCTCGAAAATACGGTTTAGGGGCAGGTCCAGCTGGTGCTGATGGCGCAGCCGGTTAACCATCTGCACCGCTAATAATGAATGCCCACCCAGATTAAAGAAGTGATCATCGCGGCTGATTTTTTCCTGCCCCAACAGGGATTGCCAAATCTCAGCAAGCAACGTTTCCGTGCCGGCTTGTGGCGCGTCACCAGCACGGCTCGCCTGCCATTGAGGCAGGGGTAATGCCTTGCGGTTCACCTTGCCCGCCGGTGTCAGCGGCATGGCTTCCAGGGTTAATAAATGGCTGGGCACCATATAGTCCGGCAGGCTCTCTGCCAGCGTGGCAATCAGTGCATCGGTACTGAGCGGACCGCGCGGCACCAAATAGCCTACCAGCCGGTCGCCCCCCGGTGACGGCTGAGCCAGCACCACCGCTTCGCGCACCTGTGGATGGGCCAGCAACCGGCTTTCAATTTCTCCCAGCTCAATGC
>NZ_KI965888.1:0-434603 GCF_000524665.1 Alcanivorax sp. 97CO-5 | reverse complement strand
TGTCAGATCAAGTCTGAATTACTACAGTTGGGGCCTACCGATAGCGTAGCCTTGCACAAAATCAACGCCGGCTTCTTCCAACACGGGAATCAGGGCAAGCTCCTCCACATATTCCGCCACCGTTTGCACGCCCAGCCGATGGGCCACCTCGTTAATGGACTCCACAATAGTGCGATCCACGCTGGAGTGCAGCAGGTTGCGCACAAAGCTTCCGTCAATTTTGATAACATCAACCGGGAAATGTTTCAGGTAATTGAACGAACTGAAGCCGCTACCAAAATCATCCAGCGCCACCTTGCAGCCTTGCTCACGAATACGCCCAAGCAAGTCACTGGCAGAGGATAACTGATTGACCACGGTGGTTTCGGTGATTTCGAAGGTGAGCCGCTCAGGAGACAGCTGAGTCTGATTGAGCAGAGATTCCAGAAATGGAATAAACGTCGGATCGTCTAGCGAGGTAGCCGATAAATTGATCGCGAGATTCAAGTGCGGCAAGGCAGCCAAGTCTTCGCTGAGCGTAATCAACAGTTGAGTCAACACCCAGCGGTCAATGTGCGGCATCATTTGATAGCGCTCTGCCGCCGGAATAAAGGCGCCGGGGCTAAGGATGTCGCCATTGCGATCTCGCAGACGCAACAACACCTCGTAATGCGATTGTTCCGAGCGGGGGTCGATGGGCCGAATTTCTTGTGCGTAAAGCAGGAAACGATTCGATTCTAGGGATTCGCGCAAGCCCGCGGCCATCTGCAGTTCCAGGTGACGGCGAGAGGCCTCACTGTCGTCAGAGGTATACACAGAAACCTGATTACGGCCCCGATGCTTGGCCGCGTAGCAGGCCACATCTGCCCGGCTCATAGCTTCTTCCACAGTACTCACGTCAGCATCCAGCTGAACCAACCCAACGCTTGCGCCAATGTCGTAAAGTGATTCATTCCAAGCAAACCGGATATCGCCCAAGGCGGCAATCACGCTTTCAGCAATCTGAGTCGCGCACTGGGCTGGGCAGTGGCGTAGCAACAAACCGAACTCGTCGCCGCCCAGGCGAGCGACCACATCCCCCTCACGAACCTGACGGCCGATCACCTGCGCGCATTCACGCAATAGGGCATCACCCGCCACATGGCCAGCGGTGTCATTCACCACCTTAAAACGATCCAGATCGATAAAACACAGTATGTTGTTCTCTGGGCCTTCTTCGTCTAGGGATTCCAGCAGGGTATTTTCAAATTCCCGTCGATTGGTGAGGCCGGTCAAGGCATCACGGGTAGCGTGATAACGTAACTTTTTCTGCATAGCCCGCCGAGTGGTAACATCGCGAAACACCATCACGGCTCCGGTTACCTGGCCCTCTGCGGACTTGAGCGGAGCCGCGGAATCCTGAATTTCGTAGCGGCTGCCATCGCGATTTTGCAACATACTGCCCTCGCGCAAGAAGCAGACATCTCCGCCGTTCAACGCCACCGTGATGGGGTTAGGGGACGGGCCGCTGACATTATCTTCACTCAGCTTCAGCACATCGCCCACCGGCATCCCTTCTGCTTCTTCTTCTCGCCAACCCGTCAGAGACTCTGCTACCGGGTTCATAAAGGTCACGCGGCCGGCTTCATCCGTGGCGACCACCCCATCGGCAATAGAGGTCAACGTAACGCGCAAACGCTCTTTCTCATGGGCCAGCGACTGCTGCATGCTCTTTTCTGCCGTCACATCCCAGTTGGTGCCCAGCACCAGCGCGTCCCCTCCATCGGCCCTAGCTACGGTTTCCGCTCGCACACGGATATGCCGAATTTCGCCCCCCGGCCAACAAACACGAAACTCCGCATCCAAATCTTCCCCGCCATCAATAACACGCTGGAATGCTGTAGTGATCTCAGTGTAATCGTCCGGGTGCACACTATTTCGCCAAATATCCAGAGAGCCATCCCCTGGCGCCCCTGGTTGCAGGCCATACAGCTCATACATGCGCTCATCCCAGAACAACACGTTATTTTGAGGGCTATACTGCCAAATGCCGACACCACCCACCTCCAGCGCCATTTGCAAGCGCTGGCGACTCTCTTGCAATGCCTGTTCGGACAATTTAGCCGCATGGATGTTCTCCACCTGAGCAACCAGATAACTGACCGCCCCCTCAGCACTAACGGACGACACCGACAATCGCACCCAAATCGACTCTCCGCCACTAGCTATAAATCGTTGTTCCAGCGAATAGCCCTCGATCTCGCCAGCCAACAGGTCCTCTAGCATACTCCGGCTCTTGAGCTGGTCATCCGGGTGGGTAATAACCTGATAACTGGAGCCCAACAGCAACTCTTCGTCATAATTCATCAGGTCACACAAGGCATGGTTAACCGCTTGCCACTCTCCGCGAGGGCTCAGCAACGCCATACCTATAGCAGAATGCTTCATGGCCAGCCGAAAACGCACTTCACTGTCTTTTACCTGAGCCAACCTCAACCGGCTACGCTGAAACAACAACGCTCCCAGCAGCACGATTGCAACGGTAACAGCCCCAACTAGCACACCCTGCATGGCATTTGTCCAAAATAATGTGTATCCCTGGCGTCCCCGCCCCATGTTCACTTTTTGAACGCCTTAGCCCCTCGTAGCTAGCGCCACCTGACAAAGCCGGAACTTTCACCGACAATTGGAGCCTGTTAAAGGGCTTCCCGGTTAACATAGCATCCGGGACCTTAAAAGCTCAGGGAGAAGAAAAGCTGACCCGGTCAGCGCCAATCATGACGTTTCGACGACGCTTGTTACAGTTTCTCGCCCTGCTATTTGTGGTAGCGACACTGGCCCAGCTCTGGTATTTGGGCCAGGTGCTGCGCCTGCAACACCACAATCCAGACAGCAGCGCCTATATGCACCGCGCCCAGAAGCAGGGCAATGTGCAGCAAGACTGGCGTGATTACGATCAGATCAGTGATTACCTGAAACGGGCCGTGCTGATTTCCGAAGACGCCCATTTCACGCAGCACGCCGGTTTTGACTGGGAAGGTATCCGCTATGCGCTGAAGCGCAATATGGAAGCAGGCAAGCCTGTGGCTGGTGGCTCCACCATTACCCAGCAACTGGCCAAAAACCTGTACCTGTCCGGCGAGCGCACCTATACCCGCAAAGCGCAGGAAGCGGTTATTGCCCTGATGCTGGAAATTGGCCTGAGCAAACGCCGCATCCTTGAGCTCTACCTGAATGTGGCCCAATGGGGGCACCAAATTTACGGTGCCGAAGCGGCTGCCCAACATTATTTCCAGATCAGCGCCGCGCAGCTATCGCCCTTACAGGCAGCACAACTAGCCGCCATGCTGCCGCGTCCCAATCTTTACGATTTCAAAGGCCCCACCGACTACGTACAACAACGGGCAAGCTGGATTCAGGCGCAAATGGCGCTGGTGCGCATTCCCGACCCGGGAACCGTGCCCCTGCCACCGCCACCTGAACCCACCGCGCCCCCCGAAGGAAACACACAATGAAGCAGTATGCCGTCCCCTTTGCCGCTCTGTGTTTTAGCGGCCTAGCCCTACTGGGCTGTAGCGACAATGACAACAACCAACCCTCCTCCGCCGGCAGCGACAGCAACAGCACCGATGGCATTGCCGGAGTGTGGCAAAGTGACCAGCAAGTGCTGGTACTTGAAGCCAATGGAGACCTCTACCTTCCCGCCGACACAAACCTTCAGGGGCTGCGCTGGGAGCAACAGGAGGACAACTTCACATTCCACTACTTGGACAATCGTGAAAAAAAAGTCACTGAGGCCACCGCCAGCGGCCAACAACAAGATGACTTACTGACCCTTACGCCGACTACCTCATCGCCATCAAACCTAAAAGAAGCCAATAGCGAAAACACAAACGAAAACACAGAAGAGTCCGGCTCAGATATCGATGAAGAAACGGACAATGCCTCCTCCTCGCCATTGTTCAGCGGCGACTACCAGCGTGCTAACTTGGCCGTGGCCCATATCAGCGGCACCGCCACCCGCCCGCAGAACAGTGAGCTGCCCGACAATGCCGTCCTCACCGTGGCGCTGCTGGACAACCAGATCAATACCAGTGACCCTACCGCCCAGCTCATTTCCAAACGCCTGATCCGGCTGGATGAAGACAAAACGGACGTGCCCTTCCGCCTTTATTATCTGCCCGAGGATCTGAAAACAGACCACGAATACCAGATTATCAGCCAAATTGTGGCCGATGGAGGACTCTTCTATCAGTCCGACGCGGTAACCCTGAAAGGTAACAAACAAGGTTTTGCCGATATTATCCTGCCACTCAACGAAGTAATGACGGACAGTGAAACCCTGCGCGGCGCCATTACCCGCGGCAAACCTGGCCAGCACCGGGATATCTTCACTCTATGCAACAGCGATCAACAACTGCTCATTCGTGGCCCGCAAAGTGGCGATTTACTGTCAGCCTACGACAACGCTATCCGCTACCCGCAGCAACCCCGGGTCGCCATCGTTAGCGGCTTGGTTCGCAAGGTCCCCGGCCAACAGGCAAACAGCACCGAGACCGCTTTAATTGTGGAAAGTTTCGAACTGGAAACAGGTATGGATAATTGCCAACTCCCCACCGCCGAGCTAATCAATACCCGCTGGCAGTTAACTCACCTAGGTGAAGACCGCATTATTCTTGGCAACTCCGCACACGTTCCCACCCTCACTTTTAACGCCGAGGGCAACGTCAAAGGACATGGCAGCTGCAACAGCCTTAGCGGCAACTACCTGCTCGACGACCATCAACTGGCATTGTCCGATCTAGCAACCACGCGCAAAGCCTGCTCCACCAGCGTCATTGAAGATCTTTTCTTTAAAGCGATCAAAGCTAGTGATCACTTCCGAATTGATGGCGAATGGTTAACGTTATTCGATGAAAAGGATGAGCCTCTAGCCAGCTTTCAAACTGTGTACTTGTAGGCGCAACGTCAACTGGGGATTGCCAACAATACAAAAAAGGAACAGCTATGCGTGTTCATTACTTGTCTCATGTTCCGTTCGAGCAACTAGGCGCCATGGAGGCCTGGTTTCAGGAACGGGACATCAGCATTCGTCACTCCCTGTTGTTTGCCGATGGCGCCCTGCCCACCCCGGCGGATTTTGATGTACTGGTCATCATGGGAGGCCCCATGGGCGCTGATGATGACCTTCAATTCCCCTGGATGAGCACAGAAAAAGCCCTGATCCGCGACAGCATCGCGGCGGGGAAAAAAGTGCTCGGCATTTGCCTAGGCGCTCAACTGATCGCCCGGGTACTGGGCGCTCCCGTGACCCCCAGTTCTGAAAAGGAAATTGGCTGGTTCCCGGTTTACCCCACTCCTGCGGGAAAAAGTGACAGCATTGGCAAACTGTTCGCCGAGGCGCCCGCCGTGCTGCACTGGCATGGCGATACCTTTGCCATCCCCGATGGCGCCGTACATTTGCTGGAAAGCGAAGGCTGCCGCAACCAGGCATTCCGCTACGGTGATAACGTGTTGGCACTGCAATTCCATCTGGAGCTGGAGGCGAGTAACGCTGCAGACCTATGCGATGCTTGCTCTGATGATTTGGCGCCGGGCCGTTGGGTGGAAGACCGTGAGGCTCTGCTCGGCGACCCACAACGCTTTGTTACAGCCCGCGCCTTACTGGGGCGTGTCCTAAATGCTTTTCTTGCCTGATGTTTCATGTGCATCAGGTCAAATTACAACAACACCGAGTCTGACATTCGACCTGCGCGCTGCCCCTTCTACAAAACAAGAAGCCGCGTCTCTGACCGGAGCGCGGCTTCTCGATTGCCCAACAACCAATGCGGCGGCGCCGCGACTAACTGTTAGCGATTAACTGCTCACTCGTTTCCTGCATTCGCCCCACCGCAGAAAGAATGGCCTGCAAGGCCGCAGCGGTAGTATCCACCGCCATGGCTACAGCACTTTGCGTGGAGTCACCCACCTGTACCCGCACACAGGCCATGGCGTTGGCTTCGGTGTTATCGCCCAGCGAATATTCATCGAAAGACACCACCTTCACCTCACCACCGATACGCCGGTTAAGCGCATCCACCAGGGCCGACATGGCGCCGTCACCGCGGCCAGACAACAGGGTCACCGGCTGACGATCATCACCGATACTGATCTGCGCCTGCACCTGTTCGTTGCTGCGGTTCAAGTCGTAGGAACGCAATACCCAACCCATGGGCACGTTCAGATAATCGCTATTGAAACGGCGGTGCACTCGTTCGCTGGTTATCTCGCCACCATCTTCTTCGGCGTCACCCTGCACCACACCGGCAAGCTCCTGCTGCAACCAGCGCGGCAAATCGATACCGAAATCCCGCTCCAGCACGTGAGCTACGCCACCCTTACCGGACTGGGAGTTAATCCGTACCACTTCCTCGTAGCGCCGCCCCACATCTGCCGGATCGATGGGCAAGTAAGCCGCTGTCCAGATATCGCCGTCCTGATAGCGAGCCAAGCATTTGCGGATGGCATCCTGATGGCTGCCGGAGAAAGCACTGAACACCAGATCACCCGCATAGGGGTGGCGGGGATGAGTTTGGATGTCGGTAATCTCTTCCACCAACGCCACAATCTCTTTTATGCGGGAGAAGTCAATTTCCGGGTCTATTCCCTGGCTATACAGGTTCATGCCTGCAGTCACCAGGTCCATATTGCCGGTGCGCTCACCATTACCTAACAAGGTCCCCTCCACCCGGTCAGCCCCTGCCATTACCGCCATTTCCGCCGCAGCCACACCACAACCACGGTCATCATGGGTGTGCACGCTGATGATCACATCATCGCGATACTGAATATTGTCGTGCACCATCTCTACCTGGTCCGCGAACACATTCGGCGTGCTCACTTCCACCGTAGCCGGCAGGTTAATGATTACTCGCTGCCCCTGATCCGGTCGCCATACCGCATTCACCGCATCAATCACTTCAATGGCGAAATCGGTCTCCGTGGCACTGAACGTTTCCGGGGAATACTGGAAACTCCAGTGGGTATCCGGCTGCTTGGCCGCGTTCTCTTTCACCCATTCAGCGGCCCGCACGGCAATCGCCTTACAACCGGCCTTGTCCACGTTGAACACCTGCTCGCGGAAAGTGGGCGAGGTGGCATTGTAAATATGCACAATGGCGTTCTTCGCCCCTTTGAGAGAGTCAAAGGTACGCGCAATCAAGTCTTCTCGGGCCTGAGTCAGCACTTGGATATGTACGTCATCGGGCACCAGATCTTCTTCAATCAAGGCCCGACAAAAATCAAAATCGATCTGGCTGGCTGACGGAAAACCCACTTCGATTTCCTTGAAACCCAGCTCCACCAACATTTGGAAAAAACGACGCTTTTGCGCCACCGACATGGGCTTGATCAGCGCCTGGTTACCATCGCGTAGGTCCACTGCTGCCCACAGCGGTGCCTTCTCAATACGCTGGTTAGGCCAGCGACGGTCGGGTTTGTCGATAACGGCAACAGGACGATATTTACGGTGATCAAAGCTCATGACAATTTCCTTAACGTAAAAAGGGGCATGTCCTGCCCCCCGAAAGTGAATTCCTAACCTGATCGTTCAGGGGTACTGTCTGACTTGGTTAACAACTCGCATTGTGATCTCGGGTCTAGATCAGGGCGCCGGTAGGCACCGGTAGCAACGAAGAGTGGCGGCCCACTTTTGGCGGTTCGCATCATCGCCCCACAAGAGATACTTTACGGTAGCCGACCCGCAATTTGGTTGCTTTTTTAATCCAATTACCGCCATATACGCAATAATATTGCTCAAAAAGCCAATATAGTGAGAAATTTATTATGAACAAGCAGGCGCTAGCAAAACTGGATCGCACCGACCTGCGTATTCTCGATGCACTGCAGCATAATGGTGGTCTCAGTAACCAGCAGCTGGCGGAAACCGTAGGGCTCTCGCCCTCACCTTGCTCCCGGCGGGTACAAAAGCTGGAAGCCGCCGGCATCATTGTCAAACGGGAAACCGTACTGGACGCCCGAAAATTGGGGCTCGACCTGACAGTAATGATCCAAATCAGCATGGATCGCCACACCCCGGAGCGCTTCGCCAACTTCGAGGAAAAGGTGGCCAGTTTTGTAGAGGTGCAGCAGTGCTACCTGGTCACCGGTCAAGACGCGGATTACTTGCTCAAAGTGGTGGTGCCAGATATTGATGCTTACCAGAGTTTTTTGCTTAACCGTATTACCCGGATCGAAGGGGTGAGCGGCGTGCACTCCAGCTTTGTAATGCGCCGGGTAGTCGATACCGCAGCCTTGCCATTGAATTATGTGAATGCGTGAAAAACCGTTGAACGTACAAAACTGAAGCGCGGAGAGGTGTGGCGAAAAATGCCCGCGATATACCATCGTGCGTGGAGGGTTCTTCAGAACTCACCGGCCCTATGGTGTGCATTTAAACTTTCAACTGATTCCCTGCCGCCAGACACACCTACAGATACCCCTGTCTTACCTGCTATGCTGCCCCTATCGACCCCGTTGATTTGCGAACCATGAAGAAACTGTTGATCGTTGCCCATGCCCCTTCACCCAATACACTTAAGCTCCGCGACGCTGCCGCGCGAGGGGCCTGCCATGATGATATCGAGAACGTTTCGGTAACGGTAAAGGCTCCGTTGGATGCGGGGCCTGAGGACGTGATGATCTGCGACGCCATCCTGCTGGGCACCACCGAAAACCTAGGCTATATGAGCGGCGCATTAAAAGACTTTTTTGATCGAAGCTATTATCCAGTACTGGAAGAAAAGCAGGGGCTGGCTTGCGCACTCTACATTCGTGCCGGCCACGACGGCACCGGCACACGCCGGGCAGTGGAAACCATTGTCACCGGCCTGCGCTGGAATTGGGTTCAAGACCCTCTAGTGCTAAAAGGCGCATGGCAAGACGCATTCGAGGATCAGCTGGAAGAAATGGGGATGTATCTGGCCGCGGGGCTGGATGCGGGGATTTTTTGAGTTGACCGTTCAAAGCAAAAACGCGCTATAGCACTGATACGCTCTAAAGAACCCTCCACACACGATGGTAAATCGCGGGCAGGCGCCTGAGCCCTTACCACGCGATTCCGTATTTCAACTTACCCTTTACTTCGAGCCTTTACTCTTGTTCACCATAGCCGCAATAACGGCTTTTGCCTCATCGCCCTGAAGCATTTCGGCGAACAGCGCCAGGTCTTCCTTGATCACCTGATGCAAAGGCTTATTGATGGATTCTCGCATCAATCGTTTACTGGCTTGCAATGCGCGGGGAGGTTTCTTCGCCAATATCGCCGCCATATTACGCGCGGTGGCATCCAGCTCTTCACGCTCGACAACCTTGGCCACCAGGCCTATTTCCAGCGCTTCCTGAGCCAGCATGGGCTCGCCCAGCAATAGCATCCGCGCGGCACGCTGATAACCGATCCACGCAGGTAGCAGCTTGGAGGAACCCGCTTCTGATGCCACCCCCAGATCCACAAAAGGAGTAACCAATTTGGCATCCGCGGACGCCACCACCAAGTCCATATGCAACAACATGGTGGTGCCTAGGCCCACCGCATTACCCTGCACCGCCGCAACGACCACCTTGGGGAAATCATGAATGGCCTGAATGAAATGGGCGGCCCCGCCGGCCTCACCCGGTGTCGCGTTGAGGAAATCCACCAAGTCGTTACCCGCACTGAAGGACTTTCCCTCACCACGGAACAGCACGACATGAATAGCCTCATTCTGCTCAGCGGCTTTCAACAGCTTAACCAGATCCCGATACATGGCATTTGTCAGCGCATTCAACTTGTCCGGCCGGTTCAGGGTAATTTCCATTACCGATTCGGTGTTATTCACCAGAACCAGATCACTTTCCAGTGTCGGCATCGTCACAACAGCTCTCCCAGTATTTTTCTTTAGTACTTAACCGCAATCCGCATTACCGTTAACTATGTATCCGGTAAGGCAGTGCATAGGTCGTAGGCAAGCAAGGCTAGCGGGCGTACCACAACCTGCCAAGGGTGAATAACGACAAAGACAATTAAAAAACGTACCTTCGTCGCGATCCCTACATTGAAACGGGTTACTTACAACCCTTTGCGTCGCCTCGTACCCCGAGTGTTCACTATAACAAGCCATACACAATTACTGACTGGCCTCAACACTGCCACCGCCCTCAGACAGCAAAGTTTGCGCCTGAGTGCGTAACAGCGACTGATAGCGATGGGCTAGCTGCTCCACCGGCTGCAAACGGACCCTGTGATCCCCCGCACAGACGACCTGAGCCTTCTCTGGTTGGTAGAGCGCTTTCACATCTAGCTCGGCCAGGGTCAACTGGCTATCCGGCACATTCAGACGACCGGGCACGCCGGCCACACATAAAGCCCAAGCTTCCTCCTGATCCGGCTCCGCGGTTACCAATGCCTTGAACTCGAGGGAGATTTTTCCCGCTTGTTTACGCTGCGGCGCCAACAAGCGCACCACACGCAGAAACAATAAGCCCGCACACAAAGCCGAAAACGCCGCTTGAGAAACCGGGGTTTGATAGAAATACAAACCCGCCTGTTTGCCAATTACCGGCCCTTGATGGCCTCCGTAAAGGGTTGCCACCTGGTCCAACAGTTGCTGGTATTCCGCCAGCACCTCTTTCAGAGCGTCTTCAGTGTAGCGTTGCTTGATATGGGGAAAATTCACAACACTAAGGCGCAGCTGGGCCTGTATTTCTTCCCCCTCTGGCACCGTCCATTTCCCCATTGGCGAGGCCGGGGCACCCATAGGCTGAAACGGAGACGGTGAGTCCATAGATTTCACCGTCTCAGTGGTCCCTGGTTGGACTGGCAAAGGCCGCAGGCGCTGCTGAATCAGTGCCGCGGCTAACCGAAGCAGCAGCAGACTCAACACCGCCAGCACAAACCCCGCTTCAATCTGTTTGCGCGGCAATAGCGCATCGTTACCCAGTAAGATCAAGGTACCCGCCAATTCACCGTCCGGTAGGGCCGCCGGCACCGTGACGCGCAGCGAGGAGGTTTTCCTACCGCTCGCTCCCACGTTATCTCCAGCCGTATTTTCGAAACGGATACCCGCCACCGGTTTCAGCTGTACAGTTTCCCGGCCAATCAAATTGATGCTAATAGAGTCGTCGCTGGCCAGCGCCTCTGCCGCACGACGCGCCGTTTGTTCGGCTAGTGCCTCCAGCTGCACTTTACGCTCCTGCTCTAGGCGGGCAGAAAAATGCTCAAGAAAATAAACGCCGACCACCAGCATCGCTAGCAACATTAGAATCAGCTCACGTAGCAAACTCCGTTGCTCACGGATCCATGGCCGCCATTGTTCCCACAGGGACATAAATTCGGTTTCCATATCTTGGCGCCAAGGGCTCACTCACTGCGCGCTCCGGGTGACCTGCAGTGACACCGGTTGCCCCGTGCCGTCTTGGGCTCACTGTCATCATTATGATTGCGGCAGCAGTATACCGTGCTCAGCAGAACAGGACTTGTCCCATTGACGTACTCGTATGACGCTGGGGCCGCTTTCAAGCACAAGAACCTCCCTCTCAAGCCGCTATTTCTGCTACTCTTACACCGCCGTTTCGGCTCGAATACGACGCCGACTATCTAGCTAACATTTTTCACCTTCTGGCACTTTTTATTTTCTGGCACTGGGAGCCCACGCGTGCGCGAGATCATTCTGATCCAGGTATCTGGTAATGACCGACCGGGTTTGACCGCCGCCTTCACCGGCATTCTTGCCCGTTATCGGCTCAACATTCTGGATATCGGTCAGGCCGTCATCCACGACACCTTGTCGCTGGGGATTTTGGTGGAAACGCCTCAGGATGCTGACTCTTCATCAGTCCTCAAGGATCTGCTTTTCGAGGCGCACAAGCTGAATATCAATGTGCGCTTCCGGCCCATCGACGAGGACCGCTACGAAGAGTGGGTCGCAGGCCAAGGCAAGGACCGCCATATCATCACCCTGCTAGCGCGCAAGATCACCGCCGAGCAACTAGCCGATGTCACCACTACCGTGGCCGACAATGGACTCAACATTGATAGTATAGCTAGGCTATCTGGACGTGTTCACCTAGAAGGGGAAGCCCTTAACGAGGACAACCGCGCCTGCATTGAAATTTCCGTGCGCGGCGAACCCCAGAACGGTGAGGCTATGCGTGCAGCCTTCCTGAGCATTGCCAACGAACGCAACTTGGATATCGCTTTCCAGCGCGACAGTGCCTACCGGCGCAACCGGCGCTTGGTGGTATTCGATATGGATTCCACCCTGATTCGCTCCGAAGTGATCGACGAACTGGCGACAGAAGCCGGCGTCGGCAAACAAGTGGCCGAGATTACCGAGCAGGCCATGCGCGGCGAGCTAGACTTTAATGAGAGCTTTAAAGCTCGCGTCGCCCTGCTTAAAGGCTTGGACGAAGGCGCCTTGGAACGAGTGCGTGAACGCATCCAGCTCACCGAAGGTGCTGAACGGTTAATCTCTACGCTACGCGCCCTAGGCTACCGAACCGCCATCCTTTCCGGCGGTTTCACTTGGTTTGGGCAATGGCTACAAGAACTATTGGGGATTGATTATATCCACGCCAACGAGCTGGAAATCGAAAACGGCCAGGTCACGGGTCGGGTGGTAGGGCAGATCGTCAACGGCCAGCGCAAGGCGGAACTGTTAAGAGGTATCGCGGCTCAAGAAGGTATTAGCCTGGAACAGGTTATCGCCGTAGGTGATGGTGCCAACGACCTACCCATGCTTGGTGAAGCAGGCCTGGGTATTGCTTTTCGCGCCAAGCCCTTGGTCAAACAGAATGCGGAACAGGCCATTTCCACCCTAGGTCTGGACGGCATTCTTTATTTAATCGGGGTACGCGACAAGGACCAAGCGGAACTATTGAAGGGTAACTGAGAATAGCTGAAACTCGATCGCGCTCGCCAGCTTAGGCCTGTGACTAATAAGCGTAAGAGGCCGCGCCCATGTTTTGGGCGCGGCCTCTTACGTTGCACAATCGTCTTAGCGTTTTTCACACGTTATCCGCTATCAATACATTACGCCGACTCAGGAATCTCAAGTACATCCATGGGGGGCTGCAGGTAATACCCCTGCAAATAATCCACACCGCCCAAGGTCCACAACGCCTGCATCTGCGCCGCAGACTCAACAAACCCAACCACGGTTTTACGGTTGCCCTCTCTCACCTTTTGAATGATGGCAGTAAGACGCTCACGACCTTCCGCCTTGGACAGCTCCTGGGTAAAGGACCCTTCAAACTTCACCATGGTGACAGGAATATGCTGGAACAGCTTGAACGGATCTAACCCGCCACCAAAACGGCTAATAGAAATACCACACCCCAACGTTTTGACCTTCTCGGCAAAGGCCCCCGCCTGTTTCAGGTAAGTGGCCGCATCTGCTTCGCTAAACTGGAAAGTCACCCGAGACCCGTCCATCTTGGCCGCGCGCATGGCCTTGGCTAGCCAATCGACTAGGGTCGCGTCAGCCAGAGAGGCACCGTTAAGGTTCAACACCAGATTTACCGGTTCGCTGAAAGCCGACGCTGCCCGCATGGCGTTAAGCACCACCCAGCGGTCGATTTTACCCACCAAACCCTGCTCGGCAGCCACCGGCATAAACTCTGTCGCCTCCATGTCATCACCCTGTTTCTGGGGCAAATTAACGAACACTTCAAAGGTATGGTCGGATTGGTCTTCCAGGCACACCAGTGGCTGATAACGCAAGCTAAATTTGGCCTGTTCCAGCGCTTGGCGCACCTGCATGGTTACCGCTTCGGAAGAACCCGCTGCCACGTCATCCATGGGATCGTGAACCTTAACACTGCTGCCTTTGCCCCCGTTTTCACGCTGGGCTTGATTACAGCATTTCAGCGCGGTGGTGAGAATCCCCTGACTGCTACGAGCATCTTCACGCACAAAGGACACTCCCACACTGGCAGTAACATGAACGGTCTTCGCGGCAACTTCTGGCATCAGGCTTTCGATACCCGCACGCAGGTTTTCCGCCATCTCTGCCGCTTCCTCCGTATCGTCAACCGGCTGCAAAATCGCAAAATCCTCACCATCCACTTTGGCCAACCGTGCCTCACCCACCTCCGCACGTAGCCATTCGGCCACGCTTTTCAAGATGCCATCCGCGCCATCAATACCCAACTCAGACTGATGATGCTCAAAGTCATCCAGACGCAAATACAACACGGTAGCCAGCCGTCCTTCGTTAGCGGCCAGTGCCACACTTTCATCTAGGCGATCCATAAACCAGCTGCGACTGAACAACCCGGTCACTTGGTCTTTCTGGCTCATTTCCTGGAGCCGTTCTTCCATTTCGCTTTCATTCACACCCGTGGTGCGAATCACGATTTGGGTGCAAGCCTCACCGTCATAGGTGCTGGCTGAAAAAGTGAAGGTGGCGTCAAATTCGCCTCCCTCAGTGTTCACTCCCTTACACTCCAGCTCCTGGGTCTGGCTCTCATCTTGCGCGCGGCTGCGCAGCAGCTGCTTAAGTTTGGCATGGTCCGAGGCCGAGACCATATCCATAATCGGCACGCCGGCCAAATCATCGGCACTCTCATAACCAAACATTTCAACGTAATTATCATTCGCGTGAATATGCATGCCATCCAGCACATAGGCGATGGCATCACGGCTCTGGTCCATCAGCAGCGACAGACGCTTCTCGGCATCGTGAAGTGCAATTTCAGAATGTTGCAGCTCTTTACGCAGACGAAGATTCTCAATGACTCTGTCCACCATCAGAGATAACAATTCACGATCATCATTTGGCACGACACCACGGGCACCCAACGACATGCCCACTTTAATGGTATCGGCACTGAAATTATCTTCGAGAAGGATCACGGGAATCGCTTTACCCAAGCGATTGAGGTGACTCATGGCATTTTCAAAACTGCTATCGCCGAACGTGGGGCGACAAAGCATCAGTTCCCAGGCACCGCCTTTCAAGGCCCGCAACAGATCATCCTCACCCAACGCCAATTGCGCCCGGGTTGCGCGGCCAGCGTTGCGCAGGCTATTCATCAACTGTTCAGCTTCATCCTGTGAATCATGGGCGATCAGAAGACGTAAATTATCCAGGGCATAGCTCATGGGGCGATGACTCATACAGTTTTCTTACGGCCCACCATTGTGCCTGACTACCCTGCCTTGGCAACCATCAAAGAGAGTGCAGAAAAACGCCGTACTGCAGCCGTTATCCGACCCGCAGACCGCTAATGAAACATTACGACTCAACCGTGGGGGCATATGCATTTCGCGACATCCTGACAACAATATCGTTGTTGTTACCCTAATAGCGGATATGGACAACAATCCGTGAAGCCGAATTATCAATAAAATTGCCTGATTCCACACCTGCGCCTACAAACTGGACCAGATGAAGTCTAGAGCATCATCCTCTTCCGAGGGATTAATCGGCGCCGGCGTAGCCAGATCCTTAAACGGATACTGGTTGAACCCGGATACGCTCTGGATACTGCGCAGCAATTGCACCCTACGCAGCTCTTCTCCCTCCAGCAGCTCGACTTTCATGCCCTCATTAAAGCCCACCGTAGGCAACAACAAGGTTGCTGGCTGCCCAGTAGCAGCCAGTTCAGACAGAATCACACCGCGCATATAGTCACTGTCGACCCCTAACTTGCGCAGCGCACGCGCGGCCACAGGGCGCCCACCTGGGGCCAACAACTCCACGCCGAAGCGCGCACCATAGTTCGGCAACTGCGTCACCCAGCGGACCACCGCCACAGACCAATCACTGTCTGGGCAGTCACGCAGGGCCAGCAATTCTCCTGTGCGCATCAGGCTCGGTGTATTGCCCTGCCAAGACAGGCAATAGCCGCCCGGGCTCACATTGACTTTCTGGCAGTGATAGCTCACAGGCAAGGGCGTTTCTTTACGCTGCCCCCCCGTCTTCACGTTCATCTCAATAGCTTCATCAGCATAATGGGACTGATAGGCCGTGGCCCAAGGGTCCGCATTTTGCTGTTTCTGTTTAGTGCTCTTCTTGATGTTGGCCAGGAAGGGGTTGCTCTCGTCTTCAGACCGCAACATCGACAGACTGCCCCGCGCCACAATCGTTTCGAAAGCGACTTTGTTAGACAGAAAGTAATGCACGCCCACCAAACCAAAACACAACTCCACTTCACCGCTTTCCGGCATCCGCTTAAACGCCCGCTCGGTCAAGGCTCCCCACACCTGCTGCAGGTGGTTAAGCAGCCTTTCATCCAGGCTTTTGGGAACGATCAGCGTGCTCTCATCAGAGGCGGCCAACCAACCAGCAATGGCTTCTACCAAGCGAGAGGAATCAATATAACGCCAGCTCTGTGATGCCTGGGACGCATGGGTACGATAAATGGGGGGGCGATCCGCCTGCAGATCAAAAACGAACAGGTCATCCTCATCACTGGCAGTGCTGATTTCAATCAGCGGTGCCCAAGCGAATGCAGCCTTGTAGATCCCCGCCAGTTCCTGCTGGCGCAACTGGTTAGGTTTTGCCGTAGCCAGTAATAGGCAACGGGCATAAGCAGACTCAATACTGCTTTCGACTTCGCCATCCAACACTGCAATGCCACTGATGCCCTGCTGTTGAGCCAACAGAAACAGTTGATGGAGCTCCAGCCACAAATTGCTAGGGCAGGGCAAATAGAGTTGGTAGCAACGCAACAATGTATCGCCTAGGGCCGTTACCGCCCGATGAATAGCAATTGCCACCGCTCGCCTTACGGCTTTGTCCTTGATCTTACGAATGCCTCGCACCGCCACCAGCTTGTAGCCATTCGCTAGGTGCCCTTGCAGGGCCTGGGCAAGGCTGGCCACACGACGAGCCTTCTCGGGCAATACCAGTGACTGGTTCAGGTAATGTTTTTGTAGCGACTCGCTGACTTGAAGAATCGATGGGCGCACAACTTCCAGTAACTGAAAGCGGAGTTTGGAATCAATCTGGAGCCGGTTAAGTTCCTGAATAAACTTATACAACTGGCGAGCAGTTTCTCCCATATTCATGATTGGGAGAGACTCAACCCACTGTTCCAGCTTTTTCGGCTGAGCAGCGCCAAGTGTCAGGTGCGGCAGATCCTGCTCAGGCAGTTTCAATCGCACCGTCTGGTCTGGTTGCTCCATGAAGGCAATCCTTATCTTGGCCACACCTCGGCCACTGTCATTATTTGATATTAATTATTTTTACTTATGTGCCCTATGTCACATTACCCTACGATACTGTTGCAATTCTGTAAACGCCATGGAGACCTAGACGTACGGTGTTCATTGGCCGGCAGGCAGCAGGCTACTAGCCCGCTAATACCGTCTTGGCGGGCTCCCCAGGCTCTTCCCGCGTTAGCCTGGGGACCAGGAAACCCGGCAGTCGAGCACGCAAGGCCGCATGGATCTCCCTGGCGGCGTCATCGGACACCGCGAAATGCGCCGCTCCTTGCACCGCATCCAGCTGGTGCAGGTAATAAGGCATCACCCCAGCGTCAAATAATCTGTCGGACAGCTCTGCCAGCGTGTCGGCCCGGTCATTCACTCCGGCCAGCAGCACGCTCTGGTTGAGCAAGGTGATGCCAGCACTACGCAAGTCCCGACAACGCTCTACCAGCGCCGGGCTAATTTCGCGGGGGTGATTACCATGAAGCACCAGCACGGTCTGCCAACGACGCCGTGTCAACAGCGCTTTTAGCCCCACCTCTAGCCGCTCGGGGATCACCACGGGAGTGCGGCTATGAATCCGTAACCGACGCAGGTGCGGAATGCTTTCCAGGGCATCCAGCAATTGCTCAAGGCGCTGATTACTCAGAGTCAGAGGATCTCCACCACTGAGAATTACCTCATTAATATCCGGCCGGGCCGCTAGCCACTCCAGGGCCTGCTTCCAACGTTTGCCGCTCAGATGTGTCTGGTAGGGAAAATGACGCCGAAAACAGTATCGGCAATGCACCGCACAAGCCCCGGTGACCACCAACAACGCCCGCCCATGATATTTGTGCAACAACCCCGGCACCGCCGTATGTTCAGCTTCATCTAGCGGGTCAGCACTAAACCCGGGCTGCGCTACCATCTCATCGGCCACACTCAATACCTGACGCAACAGCGGATCATGGGGGTTGCCCCGCTCCATCAGTGCCACGTAGCTACGCGGTACCCGCAGAGGGAAATCCGTAGCCGCCGACAACGCATCCGGCAGGCTCTCCACCGGCAGATAAAGCATCGCCAATAGCTCTGCCGGGTCGGTTATCAGGTCCGCCTGCTGGCGCTGCCAGCTGGGCAACTCCCAACCAGACGCTTCCTGCGTTATCATGAGGGTCTGTTGATGTTTCATCTGCGTCTCTGCTGGAGTTTCATTTTTTCGCCCGGCAAGGCGGAGTGAGTGCAGCATAGTCATGCTTATGTCAGCGACCGACAATACAGCTGGGCGGAAAAAGGGGCCCAGTTCTTCGGGTTGCGCCTGCACGCTCGCCACTCGTCGTTACACGTCGCTCATTTGATGCAACCAAACATCTCTTCCTTTGCCTAGATTGGCGAGCGTGCAGGCGCAACAGAGATGCAGATGAAACATCAACAGACCCTATCAACCGCTCAAGTTGCATACATCAACTCTTTGGAAAAGTTTTATGGCCAACTATTCTACCAGCGAATTCAAGTCTGGCTTGAAAGTGATGCTCGATGGCGATCCCTGTTCCATCATCGAAAACGAATTCGTCAAGCCGGGCAAGGGTCAGGCGTTCAGCCGCGTAAAGCTACGCAACCTGCGTAACGGTAAGGTTTGGGAACGTACCTTCAAGTCTGGTGACTCCTTGGAGGGTGCTGACGTAATGGACGTTTCCATGCAGTACATCTACAGCGACGGCGAATTTTGGCACTTCATGGACCAAACCTCCTTCGAACAGAAGCAAGCCGACGAAACCGCGGTTCGCGACGCCAAGCAGTGGCTCAAGGAAGAAGACATCTGCGAGGTTACTCTTTACAACGGTGAGCCCTTGTCCGTTAGCCCCCCCAATTTTGTTGAGTTGGAAATCATCGAAACCGACCCAGGCCTCAAAGGCGACACCGCCGGCACCGGTGGAAAGCCCGCCACACTGAGCACCGGCGCAGTGGTACGTGTCCCGCTGTTCGTACAGACCGGTGAAATCGTCAAAGTCGACACCCGTACCGGCGATTACGTGGGCCGCATCAAACAGTAGCCATGAGCAACTGGCAGCCCACCGCCTCTTTGCAGGCCATCAAGGCGCGCGCTGAACTACTAAGCACAGTGCGCGCCTTTTTTGATGCCCGCCAAGTACTGGAAGTGGACACCCCGCAGCTGGCCCGTTACGGCGTCAGCGACCCACACATCCAGTGTATTGCCGTGCCCGGCTACGGTTATCTGCAAAGCTCGCCGGAATACCATATGAAGCGTCTGCTCGCCGCTGGCAGTGGGCCTATATACCAGCTGTGCAAAGCCTTCCGCGAGGGCGAGGCTGGGGGGCGCCATAACCCTGAGTTCACCATGTTAGAATGGTACCGGCCCGGTTTTTCCCTGAACCAGTTAGTTAGCGAATGCCTAGCGTTGTTTGCTGAACTGTTTCCCGGCATCAGGGCAAAGAAATACCCCTTTCGTGACCTGTTCAAGAACATTACAGGCTTGGACCCACTTACCGTCGATGACGCAGAGCTAATCCATTACGCGGTATTCCACGGCGCGCCTACTGGCCTGAACAAAACCGCCGCGGTGGACTATCTGATGGCCACTCAGGTGGAAACGGCCCTCCCTGCCGAACAACTGTCTGTGGTGACCGACTTCCCCGGCTGGGCCGCTGCGCTGGCCCAGACCCATAAGGACAAAGACGGTGCCATCGTGGCCAAGCGATTCGAGGTTTACTACCGGGGCCTGGAGCTGGCCAATGGCTACCAGGAACTCACTGACGCGCAAGAGCAGTCACAACGCTTTCAACGGGACAATGCTCTGCGGCTCGAACAAGGATTGCCCCCCATGGCTCCCGATGCTTATTTGCTCGACGCCATGACATCCGGACTTCCAGAATGTAGTGGTGTCGCCGTTGGCGTTGAGCGGCTACTCATGGCCCAGCAGCCGCCCCTGACCATCGACCAGGTGCTGACGTTCCCCCACCCAAGAGCGTAACGTCGCCCTCTCGCTTTTTGCTTAGTCATCGAACCCAGCACAAGGAACGCTTGGCCATTGTGATAAAGTAGCCATCAATGTCCGAACCGGTAAGCACTATGCATCTGTACCTCCTCGTCGCCTGTGACCGCCTTGATGAAAAGCAGGAAAAAAAGCTCAAGCGAAACCTGCCCGATTTGCAAGCAGCCCTACAGGCCTATACGGACGCCAACGAAGGCGTAACACTGATAAATGAATGTGAGAGCGAGGGCTGCGAAGACTGGCACCTGGGCATCTCTCAGCCGGTGAAGAAAAAGGCTCAACTCAAGCTTCCGGTGAATCTTTTCAACGATCTTGCCCGGCAATACAACATTGATTGCGAGGTGGGCGCCATCGAGAACGAGAGCTTTGATCCGGTCAGTTATTTTGGCAAAAACGAAGGGCAGGGAGATGTGTTTTTGATTGGTGAGTACCTGGGCCTGTAGCCCGCTTCAGCTTTTCCGATTTTGCTGTATCGTGCCGCCAGCCATACGCTTATCGCAAAATAAAACCATCAGAAAGTCATAAAAAAACCGCGCCCAATTTCTGCGCACGGCCTCTTTTTATTTAGCCCGTACCGCTCCCTGCGTTGCGGCTGTTAACTTTTTACTTACAACGGCATTTCACCCTACCGCCGGCGGCACTACGGAATTGGCTCGCCCGGCAGTTTCCGCAATCAGCTCACCGATGCGATCAATCACCGATGGCGGAAAATCATGGCCCATGCCGGGAATAATAACCAGCTTGGCACCGCGAATAGCGCGGGCAGATGCCTTGCCACCGGCAGGACGAATTAACGGGTCAGCGCCGCCATGGATCACCGTGGTCGGGCATTGGATCTGCTTCAAGGTTTTGCTTAAAGAACCGGTGGCCGTGATCGCCAGAAACTGGTTGCGGATACCTCTCGGGTTAATGCCTCGCGCCCAGGCAGCCCGATACATGGCCGCCAGCTCCTCCTTACCCTGGGGCAAGGTACCGGCCAGCTTACTCATCATTTCCAAGCCGAAGGTAACGAACTGCTCTTCGGTTTCCACTTTCACGCGCGGGGCAATTAAAACTCTTAACGCCGAGGGTTTCGGCGGTGGCAGTAATGAGCTGTTATTACTGGACATGATTGAGGTGAGGGACAGCACCCGCTCCGGGTGAGTGCCCGCCATCAACTGGCTGATCATCCCGCCCATGGAGGCACCAACAAAATGCGCCCGCTCAATATTTAATGCATCTAGCAGGCCCACCGTATCGGCAACCATATCGTGCAAGGTGTAAGGGCTCTCCACCGGCAGACCGATTATGCGGCGCAGGATCGCCGACACCGGCCCCTGCTTTATCGGCTTGCGGATTTGGGTGGATTTACCCACATCACGGTTATCAAACCGGATCACCCGATAGCCTTTTGCCGCCAACGCATCCAGCAAGGTATCCGGCCAGAACACCATCTGCGCCGACAGCCCCATGACGAAAACCATGGGCTCCCCGTTTTCCGGACCACGGCTCTCATAAAAAAGCTCGATGCCATTACTCGCGACCGTACCTGACTGCATATGCGTACCCTTTATGCTCGCCTATTCTTGTGATGCAGTGTCGAAACCGAGCCACTGCCAATAGATCAACATAAAAAAGGGTGCCTCAAACCTCAAGCGCCAGCATGAGAATTACGCGGCGATTGGCCTGTTCGGCGGTTCAAACCGTGATTGCCCGCCACAACATATCAAACAGCACACCGTGCTGATCTGCCATACGCCCAGGCCTACCACGCAACAGGTGCATCTGAGCAATACGCAACAACACGCCATAGAAGAAATCCAACAGGATCGGCGCCGTCACCTGATCATTCAGAATCCCGGCCTCCTGGCCTTCTCGTAGCCCGCTGAGAAAAAGCTCCGTGAGCCGTTGCTGCCCCGAGGTGGTATCACTGCCCCAGCGACCCGGATAAACCGAATTGATCATCATACGGCCCATTTGCGGGTTGCGGTCAAAGAAATCCAGCACCACCCAAAACACCTTACTGAGCCGATCACGAAATGTATCGATACCGGCAAGGTGATCCAGCATGCGCTCGGCCAGCTGCTCCAGGCCATGATGCAAGCAGGCGTTAAGTAGTGCTTCCTTACTGCCCAGCCTCTCATCCCCGTAATACCGATAAATCGTTTGCAAACTGCAGCGGGCCGCCCGAGCTATCTCCTGCAACGTCACTTGATGGAATGCCGAATCGGCAAAAACCTGCACCGCAGCCCACTCAATACGCTCTCTTACCACCGGATCCTGCCGGGACAATGCCATTGTTCCAATACCTTTTTGCACAATCAGACCCTACGCTCTCTGATTATTCATTCGCCTAGCCAATGCCTATCTGTAATCCATCTTACACCCATGTCGGACAGTGTCTCCTCGGCAATTGACTCAACCAGTGCAGCCTTCTAGGCTCCACCCACGTTATCACCAATGAATGTCACATTAGGTGTAAAACAGATTACACCGTGACCGGCACCCTGCAAGGAGTCTGCAATGCCTGTTCGCAAAATGAAGCTGGCTGGCCGTGGCGGCCGCGTCGCCATCGTAGATGGTCTGCGCACCCCGTTTGCTCGCATCGCCACCCATTACCGAGATTTGAATGCCATCGATCTAGGCGCAATGACCGTCAAGGAGCTGATGGCCCGCAATAACCTGAGCCAAAATGAAATTGAGCAGCTGGTGTTCGGGATGACGGTGATGATTCCCGAAGCCCCCTTTATTGCCCGCGAGATCGCTCTGGCGCTGGGCATGGACACGGTGGATGCCTACTCCATTACCCGTGCCTGTGCCACCAGTTTCCAGACCACCGCCAGCGTGGCGGACAACATCGTTGCCGGTTACACCGACATGGCCATTGCTGGCGGCACTGACTCAACCAGCTGCGCTCGAATTCCCTTGTCTGCCAAGCTAAGCGCGGTACTGCGCGATGTGAGCTTCGCCAAAACCCTAAAAGATCGCATCAAGCTGCTTAGCCAGCTCAAAGCCCGCGACCTGCTTCCCCAAGCCCCGTCTATCACCGAATACTCAGTGGGGGAAACCATGGGCGAGAGCACCGAGAAAATGGTGAAAAAATGGGGGGTTAGCCGTCAAGAACAAGACGATCTAGCCCATGCTTCCCACAGCAATGCAGCCCGCGCCTGGGCCGAAGGCCGTCTGGATCGCCAGGTGATGACTGCCCATTTACCCGATGGCAGCGCCTTGAAAGATGACAACCTGGTGCGCAAACAATCCGAACGTGAGAGCTACAGCAAACTCAATCCGGTGTTTGACCGGGAGACCGGTTCCGTTACCGCCGGCAATAGCAGCCCCCTCACCGATGGTGCCGGCGCCCTGTTGATGATGAGCGAGAAAAAGGCCGCCGCACTGGGTTACACCCCGCTAGGTTATATTCGCTCCTATGCCTTTGCCGCCCGCACGCCCCAGGACGACCTATTAATGGGCCCGGTACTGGCCGCCCCCGCCGCCATGACCCGCGCCGGGCTCACCTTGAGCGACCTGACCCTGGTAGACATGCACGAAGCGTTTGCCGGCCAAGTAGCCTGCAACCTGCGTGGCTTGGCCGATGACGACTATGTACGCAGCCAGACTGGGCTCGCGGCTCTCGGCGAAGTAGATCGCAGCAAGCTCAACGTCAACGGCGGCTCCATTGCCTACGGCCACCCCTTTGGGGCCACCGGTGCCCGAGTCATCAGCCAGACCTTACACGAACTGCAACACCGCGGCGGCGGGCTGGCGTTAACCACTGCCTGTGCCGCCGGCGGTATCGGCGCCGCCATGGTGCTGGAAACCGAATAACCCGCGTTAGCCACATTACTTAGCGCACCACACAACCACCCACAGGAACAGACCCATGTTTAACCTACTGATGAATTGGATGCGGGATAACAAGATCCTGCCACAGATTTCCGATACCGAACGCCAAGCGCTAGAAGCCGGCGACGTGTGGATCGACGGGCAATTTTTTGGCGGCAAGGTCGATTTTGAAAAAATCCTCGCTGAAAACTACGACACCCTTCCCGAACACGAACAAGCCTACATTGATGGCCCTGTGGAAGAACTGCTGAGAATGGCCGACAGCTACGCTCTGTCGCGCACCCGCAAACTGCCCGATCATCTGTTTACCTTCATGGCAGAGAATGGCTTCTTCGGCATGCAGATCGCCAAAGAGTACGGCGGCAACCCCATGTCCACCCAGGCGAAGTCCTGCATTATGGCCAAAGTCAGCTCTCATTCAGGGCTCATCAGCGCCATGGTAGTGATTCCCAACTCCCTCGGGGCAGCGGAACTCCTCGGCCATTACGGCACCGATGAGCAAAAGCAGTATTACCTGCCAAAGCTGGCCAACGGCGAATTCATTCCCTGCTTCGGCCTCACCGAGCCCACCGCCGGCTCTGACGCGGCGTCCATCAAGGCGGAAGGCGAAGTATTCAAAGACAGCGACGGCGAGATCAAATTCAAACTTAACTTCCGCAAGCGTTACATCACCCTTGCACCGGTTTCCAACCTGATCTCGCTGGCCGTGCGCCTGCACGACCCGGAAAACCTGCTGGGCAAAGGTGAAGACGCAGGCATCACCGTCGTGCTACTGGAAAAAGGCTTGGACGGGCTGCATATCGGCGACCATCACCAACCCATTGGCGAGCACTTCCCCAACGGCCCCATTGTCGGTCGCGATGTAATCGTACCCGCCAGCAATGTGTTGGGGGGCGTGGAACACACCGGCATGGGCTGGAAGATGTTAATGGAAGCTCTGGCAGGCGGGCGCATGGTGTCACTGCCCGCCACCGGCATTTGCGGCATTCGCCATGGTGCCATGATCGCCGGCGCCTATTCCATGGTGCGCCAACAGTTCGGCATCCCCGTGGGCCGCATGGAAGGTGTGGAACACAAGATTGGTAAAGCCGCCGGCATGACCTACGCCTTTGATGCTGCCCGCGTGTTTGGTTGCTCCGCCGTGGACAAGGGTATCCAGCCCCCTGTGACCTCCGCCATCATGAAGGCCTACTCTACAGAAATGGGACGCGATACCGGCACCGACGCCATGGATGTGACCGCCGGCTACGGCGTCATGCAGGGCCCCAACAACACCATGGGTCGCCTTTACAACTCGGCCCCGGTGAGCGTCACCGTGGAAGGGGCCAACATCATGACCCGCACCCTGATGATCTTTGGCCAGGGCGCCACCCGCTGTCACCCCTACGCTTACAATGTAGTGCAAGCCGTGGAAAACGACGACGCTGACGCCTTCCGTAAAAACCTCACCGGCTGGATGATCCAGTTCTTGCTGGGCTTCGTTATGAGCCTGGTACGCGGCGTCACCCGCGGTTTCTTGACCGTAAAAGTGCCCAACGTGGAACCAAAAACGAAAAGCATTTATCGCCGCCTGGGCTGGGCCGCCACCCGCTTCGGCCTGCTCACTAACCTGGCCATGTTCTTTGTCGGCGGGAAACTGAAAGCCCGTGGCAACCTGACTGGCCGTTATGCCGACGCCGTTGCCTGGTTGTACATTACCACCTCGGCGCTGCGCCGCTTTGAAGCGGAAGGCCGCAAGGCAGAAGATCTGGCGCTCGTGCAATACGCTGGTGAATACGGCCTCACCCAGATCCAGCAGGCCTTCGAAGGCATCTATGAAAACTTCGACGGCCCGGTGGGCGTGATATTGAAAACCATTGGCCGTATCGGCTTGGGTCTGAACCCGCTGGCCAAGCTACCGAACGATCAGCTTAGTCACCAAGCCGCGCAAGCCCTGCAAAGCTATGGCGACCAGTACAAACGCTTAGTTGGCGGCAACTACATGCCAGAGGAAAGCGATCAAGGACTGGGACGCCTACTCAAGGCCTTCCGGCTGACCACCGAAGCCGAACCAGTACGTGAAAAAATTCGGGCGGCGCAAAAAGCTCGCAAACTAGGCAAAGGCAAAGTAGAAGCGTTGGCCGCCGAGGCCGCTTCACTGCAGCTAATTTCCGACGCTGAGCTGGCCACGCTGAACGCCGCTACCGAAGCGTGCCTACTGGCCATCGAAGTGGATGTCTTCACTAAGGATGAGTACTACGGAGCAGGCGGCATACCCGCCATGAGTGCCACCGGTGATGGCGGCCTGCAACCCGCCGCCAACTCCGAGCCGGCAAAGACTTCCGGCGAATAACCGGCCGTCCTCACGGGCCAGTGCCAACTGGCCCGATCAACCCTGCCAATACGCCCCCTCACTCGCTAGTGTTGGGCGCCATAACACAACAACGAACCAGATAACGGACAAACTATGAGCCTTCAAGCCCGCCTCATCAAAGCCGTGACCAAGCGCACCATCAAACGCTCCGGTCTCAACCAAGACCAACTAGTAAGGCATCTGCGTAAGGTATTCAACGAAACCCCTGTTCTGACCCTATTACCCCGTGGAGTAAAACTCAGTCGCGTGGAGCACCCCGCTTTTACCGGTGATCGAATCAGCGTGCAGCGTCCAGAAATGGCGGTGCTTTACCTGCATGGCGGCGCCTACATTGGCGGCATCACCAAGACCTACCACAACTTAGCCGGGCGGTTGGCAAAAAAATTAAACGCTGAGGTATTTTTACCCGTCTATCCGTTTGCCCCAGAGCATCCTTACCCGGCCGCAGTGAATCGAGTCATGGAGGCCTACGAATACCTATTAAGCCTAGGCAAGCAACCGCAGGATATCGTTATTGCCGGCGATTCCGCCGGTGGTGGGCTCACCTTGGCCACGCTGCTGCATATCCGCGACAAAGGCCTGGAACAACCCCGCTGCGCGGTGACATTTTCGCCCGCCAGCAACGCCTTTCCTGACGACAGCATCCTGGAGGCCCTAGACCCCAGCGATGCGATGCTGTCTGCAGACATCATTCGCACTGCTATCGAGATCTATACCCCCAACCCAGAAGACCGCAGCCAGCCCTACGCCTCCCCCTGCCTAGGAGACTACACCAACATCTGCCCGCTACTGATCACCGCCAGCACCGACGAACTGCTTTATGCGGATGGCAAGCGAGTGAAGCGCGTGGCGGAAAAGGCGGGCGTCAAGGTGACATGGATAGAGCGCCCCGGCGTATTCCATGTATGGCCGGTCATGGTGCCCTTCCTGCCAGAGGCGAACAAAGACCTGAAACGGATTGTCGCATTCATTAAAGAAGCATAGGCGCGAGCGCTTAAGGCGATAAAAACCAAGCCCGCAGTGCTCCAACCCTGGTTGAAGTTTTCGGCATTAATCATTGAACGTTTCTGTCATTGCTCTGCCGCCTTCAACCTTTTTTACTTGCGTTTACTCACAAGGAGGTGGCATGAGCGACTTACTGCCCCGTATTCACCCAGACGATTACTGCAACGAAGACCTACCGACCCTCAGCCAACCCTGGTGGCAAACGTTACCGTCCAGCTTTCACAGCATGCCGGATCATTTCCTAGCAGATAACGATACCAGCTGGCGCATCAGCAGTACCGCGGCTGTCGATACAGTGGCCCGTACCGGCCTGGCCTTAATGGCCGGCGTGGCTGCTCTGCCTGCCACGCTCAACGCCGCACGACTCAACGACGAGCGGGCGCTTACAGATTTCTATCGCCCCTTCCTAGCTGAGAGCGATCCCAATACTTTTTTCACACCGCCCACCGTATCGGCAAAAATCAAGCACACGCCGGTATCCAGTTACCATTTTCAACCGGAAGACGGCGACGCCCATACCCTACATTTCACTTCGCCTTTTGTGCCTAAAAACCCGGACCTAAGGGAGCGTTATCTGGACCATACCCGTAACGGCACCGCCTGGGCGCAGCACTGGCGTCACCACGATGGCCCACGCCCTACACTGGTGATGATTCATGGGTTTGTGGCCGACCCTTACTGGCTGAATACTCGCTGGCTGGCGCTGCCCTGGTTCTACAAGCAGGGCTTCGATGTGCTGCTCTATACGCTGCCGTTCCATGGCCGGCGCAAAAGCCGTTTCGCTCCGTTCAGTGGCGCCGAGTTTTTCAGCCAAGGCATGGCGTTACTCAACGAAACCTTTGCACACGCTATTCATGACTTGCGTTTGTTCATGCAAATGTTACGCGAACAAGGATCACCGGCCATCGGCGCCACCGGCATATCACTGGGCGGTTACACTACTGGCTTACTGGCCGCACTAGAAAAAGACTTAGCCTTTGCGATCCCCAATGTGCCGTTGGTCAGCGTGATTGATTTGATGAAGAGCTGGTTCCCGATCAACCAACAAGTGAAGCTGCTCAACCGCATCTATGACACCGATACCGCAGGCCTTCGTGAAATCACCGCCCTGCACTCGCCCCTAACTTGGCCCTGCCAAATACCGCAAAGCGGGCGCATGATTATCGGCGGTGCCGGCGACCGATTCGCTCCTCCCAAACATAGTCACCTGTTACGCCAACACTGGAACAACTGTGATGTGCATTGGTTCCCAGGCAACCACCTGCTACATCTGGATCAGGGCTTATACCTGAAAGCCATGCGGGACTTTATGCGCCAGGCGTTTGCCGCAAAAGGGGTGAGCTAAGCACCGGAAGCCCGCAAACACCACTTGTTTTATAGGAGCACGTGGCTTTCGCGTGGCAAACCAGACTCAGCGTCCTAGCGGCTTCGATGAAAATGCTAGGGCGCTTTGGGGGTATCCGTCTTGAACAAGTGCGCGGTACCCGCCCCGCAAGAGACCACCGTTTTCATCATGCTTTCCACACCGATTTCTGGATGCAGCTCCACCAGTGATGCATCTAGGTGGTAAATGAATCCGCTGGTGGGGTTGGGCCCAGTGGGGACGAACACAGTGACGTGACCATCCGCGTGCCGGGACGTGACCAGCGCAGTAACAGACACGTCCGTATCTCTCCCATAGAGCCACACCCGCGCCACCTCGCCCCGGCTGAATGGGCTATCTGCGCTACTCCCCATCAACTGGGCAATCACTTCACGGACAGTGGTGTATCCGGGTAAGCGAGTCATCACATGTTCTTCCCACTGCTGCCAGGCCCAGCTTCCCACTCGGGTTGCCACCAGAGTGCCGACTAGAAAACACAGCACCATGACCGCCAGCACCGATAGCCAATCTGCGACAAACTTTGGCAACCCGAAAGCACTGATAAACACTGAGGTAAAAGGAGAAATCAGCTCGGTCACGGTCTGATAAATCCATTTGAAGAAGAACACGATAATGGAAATCGGCAACAGGATGGTGAGCCCACCCAGCAGCGACTTACGAATAAAAAACCAGATACGGTTGTTAGCGCTCATCGGCGGAGAATTCCTCTATTATTTCGGCAAGCGAGCCTGCCCACCAGCTCATACGCGCCTGTACAAGCCTAGGCTCAATCCCGACGTGCAGGCTCTTCGTACCAAATGCGGTTGATAAACAGACAACGCTCGCCAGCAGGGGTTCGCACCTCCACTTCGTCATCCACCTGTTTCTTGAGCAAGGCTCGCGCCAATGGCGCATCAATACTGATATAGCCTCTTCCCGCATCGGTTTCATCTGGCCCCACCAACCGGTAGGTTTCAGTGTCCCCTGTGTCATTTTCCAGCTCTACCCAAGCACCAAAGAACACCCGACTTTGGTCTTCCGGCACCCGATCCACCACCGTCATGTCATCCAGGCGCTTGCTAAGAAAACGCACCCGCCGATCAATCTCCCGCAGCTGTTTCTTGCCGTAGATGTATTCTGCGTTCTCCGAGCGATCGCCCTGGGCCGCCGCCTCCTGCACCGACTGGGTGATCTCTGGGCGCTTCTGCTTCCATAAATATTGCAGCTCATCGTTGAGCTTATGGTATCCCTCAACGGTGATGTACTTGGAGGCAGGTTTGCCCTTCGGTCGCCAGCGGCCCATGGGTTATACCTCGAAGATCCGGTGCAATTCGCGCAGCCCCTTGAACTCCAAGGTGTTGCCAGAAGGGTCCTGAACAAAGAACGTTCCTTGCTCCGCGGGCTGCCCCGCGAATCGCTCACGAGGCTTAAGCAGAAACGGCCACTGGTGCTGGTAAATCCGCTCCACTAGGGCCTCCCAGCGGGCAAAGCTGAGCACCACGCCAAAATGAGGCATCGGCACTGGATGGCCGTCCACCTCACTGTAGCCCTGGATCGGCGTTAAATTTTCGCCTTTATGCAAGGAGAGCTGATGTCCGTGCAGGTCCACATCCACCCAGTTCGGAGCATCGCGCCCACGACGCCCACCCAGCACGCGGCAATAAAAATCCGCAGCGTCTTCCAGATCATTCACCAGAAAAGCCAAATGAAAGGCCGGTTGTTTTTCCATCGTCTACCGCTCTTGCTAAACTCACGTGATTCAGCCTGATGCCAACACATCCATAGGCGTGTTGTTTGTAATGCGATTGGATGCATTGAAAGTTCAAAAGCGCGCAGCCCAGAAAGCCAAGATGGCATTGGCATGCTTCGCGTTTTAACGTTGAACTAGCTTACCCCAGCACCAGGCGCGCCCATACTACTAGAGGAACCCTGCGCATGTCTGTCACCCGTGCTTCCTGGCCCGCCACACGTATGCGCCGCATGCGCCGCGATGATTTTTCCCGCCGCCTGATGCGCGAGCACACCCTCACCGTTGACGACCTGATTTACCCGGTGTTTGTACTGGAAGGCAGCAATCAAATCGAAGCCGTTCCCTCCATGCCCGGTGTGGAACGTAAAAGCATTGATCTGCTGGTGGAAGAAGCCCGTGAGCTGGCCGATCTAGGCGTTCCCGCCATGGCCTTGTTTCCAGTCACTCCAGGCGATATAAAAACCCTCGATGGCCGTGAAGCCTGGAACCCTGAGGGGCTAGCCCAGCGTGCCGTGCGCGCGATCAAGGCTGCCGTTCCCGAGATGGGAGTCATCACTGACGGCGCCTTGGATCCGTTCACTACCCACGGCCAGGACGGCATCATTGATGACAACGGCTATGTACTCAACGACGTGACCGTGGATGCACTGGTCAAGCAGGCCCTATCCCATGCCGACGCCGGCGCCGACATGGTTGCCCCTTCAGACATGATGGATGGCCGCATCGGTGCCATTCGCGATGCCCTGGAAGCCCACGGCCATATCCACACCCGTATCATGGCCTACTCTGCCAAGTACGCCAGCGCCTACTATGGCCCTTTCCGCGATGCGGTCGGCTCCGCCGGCAATCTCGGCAAGGCGGACAAGACCACCTATCAAATGGACCCGGCCAATTCCGATGAGGCGCTGCATGAGATCGCCTTAGACCTGGCGGAAGGCGCCGACGTGGTAATGGTGAAACCGGGCATGCCTTACTTGGACGTGGTCCGCCGAGTGAAAGACGAATTCAAAGTCCCTGTGTACGCCTATCAAGTGAGTGGTGAATACGCCATGCACATGGCCGCTTTTCAAAACGGCTGGCTGGACCAAGACAAAGTGATGATGGAATCCTTGCTGGCATTCAAACGCGCCGGCGCCGATGGCATCCTCACCTACTTTGCCAAGACGGCAGCGCAAGCACTGAAAAAACAGCGTTAACCGAAGGCGACACGCGCTTCAATGTAAGCAAAACAGGAACGACCCGTGCTTGCCGTTCCTGTTCTGCCTGCCCTTCTCAACACCCTGTGGCCTGCCTATTGATCGTGCTCGGCCTTTCGGTATCCGCCCTAACCTGCGACCACCGAAATCCGCACCCCGGCGAAAAAGATATACCCTCCGACTTTTTTGTTTTTTTGTCTCCTACCGAATTTACTTCCTCCTACAGCCTTTCCTTAGCAGCCTTTCCTTAATCGCGATAGTCTTAGTCATGGCTCGTCACGGACAAACGGGCCCAACAGCCGAATCGCCGATTCATTTTCCGGCTGTCATTACTGCGTAACATTAATGTCATGGAATAGGGCCTACATGCCGGCTCCAGTCAGGACGACACTATGAATGCTTTATCCAATGAACAGGGTGACAACGAGCACAATGTCATTGATTCCAGCAACGGCGAGTTCAGTAATCCGGACTATTATTTGAACCGGGAACTTAGCTTGCTGCAGTTCAATCTGCGGGTGCTCGAGCAAGCCTCGGATGAAAACCACCCATTGATGGAACGGCTGAACTTTTTATTGATTTTTTCCAGCAACATGGACGAGTTTTTCGAAATTCGCGTAGCGGGTTTGAAGCACAAACTGGAAACCCATACCGGGCAGCCCGGTCCCGATGGCCTGCTGCCCGAAGAGCTGCTGGAATCCATCAGCGCCATTACGCACGAAGCGGTAGAGCGCCAGTATCGTATCCTCAATGACGTACTACTCCCTGCCCTGCGTGAAGAAGGTGTGGATTTTCTGCGCCGCGAAGATTGGACCGAAGCCCAAATAGAGTGGGTAAAGAAGTATTTTCGCGAGCAGATATATCCGGTTCTCACTCCAATCGCGCTAGATCCTTCGCACCCCTTCCCACGCTTGGTAAACAAAAGTCTGAACTTCATCGTACCCTTGGACGGCAAGGATGCGTTCGGTCGCTCCACAGGGCTCGCCATTGTACCGGCACCCCGGTCCCTGCCCAGGCTCATTCGCATCCCCGATGAAATCAGTGAAAGCGGTGACGATAACTTCGTTTTCCTCTCCTCCATGATCCACGCTCATGTGTCCGACCTGTTTCCAGGCATGAAGGCCACCGGCTGTTACCAGTTCCGAGTAACCCGCAATGCGGACATGGAAGTGGACGAAGAAGCAGAGGATTTGGCCAGCGCCCTGAAAGGTCAGCTGCTATCACGCCGCTATGGAGACGAAGTGCGCCTGGAAGTAGCCGACAATTGCCCACAGCACCTGATGCACTATCTGCTAGAGCAGTTTGAGCTTACCGAAAAAGACCTGTACGAAGTAAATGGCCCGGTAAATCTGGCCCGCATGTTCACCAGCGTAAACCGGCCGCGTCTGCACTACCCACCCTTCACCCCCAAATTAGCGCCAGTGGTGAAAAAGAGCGAAACCATTTTTGATGCCATCGACCAAGGCGATATCCTGCTGCATCACCCCTATGAGTCCTTTCAGCCGGTGATTAACCTGCTGGCCGAAGCCGCCCGCGATCCCAAAGTGCTAGCCATCAAGCAAACGCTATACCGCACTGGCACCAAGTCAGAAATCCTCGACCATTTGGAAACCGCTGCCCGCAATGGCAAAGAAGTCACCGCCATTGTCGAGCTCCGCGCCCGCTTTGATGAAGAGTCCAATATTGAAGGAGCCCGCCGCCTACAGGAAGCCGGCGCCATCGTGGTCTACGGCGTGGTGGGTTATAAAACCCATGCCAAAATGCTTCTGGTGGTGCGCCGGGATGGTGACGGCATCAAACGGTATGTGCATCTAGGCACCGGCAATTACCACACAAAAACGACCAAGCTATACACAGATTATGGCCTGATGACCTGCGAAAAGAGTATGGGCCAGGACGTGCACAAGATATTTCAGGAATTGACGGGTATGGGTAAGGCGGCCCGGCTGAAGCAGCTCAAGCATTCGCCGTTCACCCTGCACCCCTCGATTATCGAGTGGATCGACTTTGAAACCGCACAAGCCCAGGCAGGTAAACCTGCACGCATTATTGCCAAGTTCAATTCCCTGACAGAAAAAAATATCATGCAGGCCCTGTACCGGGCCAGCCAAGCGGGCGTGGAAATCGACCTAATCATACGGGGCATATGCTGCCTGAGGCCCGGAATTCCTGGCCTGTCGGAGAACATTCGCGTGCGTTCTATTATCGGCCGCTTTCTGGAACACACCCGCATCTACCATTTCCACCACGGCGGTGACGAACTGGTGTATTGCTCCAGCGCCGACTGGATGGAGCGCAATCTGTTCAACCGTGTGGAAACGTGTTTTCCGATCAATGACCCCGCTCTCAAGGCACAGATCTTAGAGCAGGGCCTGCATATCTATTTGCGAGACAACTCTCGCGCCTGGGAACTGCAGCCAGACGGCCACTACCAGCGGGTGCAACCACAAAACGGCGAAGAGCGCTTCATTGCCCAACAGAGCCTGCTCGATACGCTAGGGGGATGAACAAGCTTCTAGCTTTAAAGGGGTTGCGCCGGCTAAAGCGCGCGCCCCCATTTTAAGGCTATTTTCCTCATCGCTAGCGGCTCGCAGCGATTCCTTTCACGCCAACACCAGCTGGTACCCTGCCGCCTGAAAGTAATCGAGTTCCTGCTCCAGGTCCGCTTGGGTAAGCGGGTGCTGCTCCAACCAGCCAACCGGAAAGGTAATGGCAAGACGATTCCCCGTTGCCTGCACGTGAATTTCAGGCACCTTTTCATCACTACGGGCATGGTGCAACCGCACCGCTAAACGCAGTACCAAACATAGTCGCAGCAAGCAGGTTTGTTCATCCTCCGGCAATTCCGCCAGCGCAGCCAAGGGCACCTTGCGACGATGACCGCGCACCATCAACGCCACCATCTGCTGCTCCTGACGAGAAAAACCGGGCAGATCCGAGTTAGTCACCAGATAAGCACCGTGTTTGTGAAACTGGCTATGAGACACCGCCAATCCCACCTCATGGAGCAAACAGCCCCAACGGAGCGTATCCGCGGCCTCGGCTCCCTCGATCTGCCAATCACTGGCTACCTGCTGGTATAACGTCTGGGCTGTGGCACACACTCGCTCTGCTTGGCTGCTTTCCACATGATGGCGATTCATCAGCGCTTGAATACTGCGATCACGCACATCCTCGTGACCAAAGCGCCCCAGTAAGTCGTACAGTAACCCTTCACGTAAAGCGCCACTGGAAACATCCATTTGTTCAATGCCTAACTGCTCGAAAATGCCGTACAAAATGGCCAGACCAGAAGCAAAAATAGGCTGTCGATCCTCACGTAACCCCTTCAATCCCAGCTTGTCCGCGGCACCAGCTTTAATCACCCGTTTACGGGCTTTTTTCATCCCTTCCATGCTAATGCCGAATTCCGACCAACCGTTCTCCACACACACAAGGCTGATTGCCTTGATCGTGCCCGAGGCCCCCACCACCTGCTGCCAACCAAGGCGCTGATAATTGGCATGGATTGATAACACTTCCTGGCGTGCCGCCGTCACCGCCCGATCAAAGGCTTTTTCCGTGATCTCGCCATTGGGGAAAAAACGCTGGGCAAAGCTAACACAGCCCATATGCAACGACTCGGTTTCCGTGGATTCAAACCGCTCACCAATGATCAGCTCAGTGGAACCACCGCCAATATCCACCACCAGCCGCTGCCCAGCGTCATCAGCCAAGGTGTGGGCCACCCCCAGGTAAATCAGCCGCGCTTCCTCTCGTCCGGCTACCACCTCAATATCGTGGCCCAACACGGCTTCCGCGCGGCGGATAAAATCCCGGGCATTACGGGCTTGGCGCAGGGTATTGGTCCCCACCACCCGCACGCTACCGCGTGGAATTCCGGCAATCCGTTGGGCAAACCGGCCAAGGCACTCCAGCGCCCTCTCCACTGTGTCCTCATCCAAGCGATTTTCCCGGTCTAGGCCGGCCCCCAATTGCACCTTCTCCGACAACCCGTCGAGAATCTGGATTTCTCCCTGCGCTTGTCGGGCTACCACCATATGAAAACTGTTCGACCCCAAATCAATGGCAGCCAGATGTTCGCCATGCTCCATAGTCACTCCTTCTTTTGGGCCAATTCTATCCAAAAATCATGGCGTTACGATGTCATAGGCAGCGACTACAGCGATAATTAACGACCTCGCTTGAAATTCTTCACCCGCAACCTGATATTATTCATCATCACAGAGGCCGGTAAGCAACCGTGACAGGTCTTTGAAACCTTTATATCAGGAGAATTCAATGAGCGGCGAGATTATTAACGTGACCGATGCGGACTTCGAAGCCAAGGTCATCAACGCAGACGGCCCCGTGCTGGTCGATTACTGGGCTCCTTGGTGTGGCCCCTGCAAAATGGTCGCGCCGATCCTTGAGCAACTAGCCGGAGAGTACGGCGACAAGCTGACCATTGCCAAAATCAATATCGATGATAATCCGGAAACACCGAAGAAATACGGCGTTCGAGGCATCCCTACCCTGACTGTTTTCAAAAATGGCAACGTGGAAGCCACCAAAGTGGGCGCCCTGTCTAAAAGCCAACTGACCGCATTCTTAGACAGCACGCTTTAAGCACGGATGTAATAACCTGTTACCCCTTCGTCGCCCGGCGAAGGGGTTTCCTTACCCTGCCACGACCGACGGGCTAGACAGCCCCAACCATGAGTGATAGATTCCAGAACCAGCTTTAATAAAGCACCCCCTTTAGTTAGTCCTCGGAACCTCTGGTTACCTATTTTCCTTATGGCCCCCTTTAGGCTTGCCGGGCCAGATTCCGAAAAAACCGGATTATCAAAACAACTGCAACACTGCGGTGGTGCATCCTCTCAATTCATCCAAAGACACCAAATTAGACGCCAATGAATCTTTCTGAACTGAAGCAGAAGCCGATTGGAGAACTTCTGGACATTGCCAAGGAACTCGGTCTCGAGAACCTGGCAAGAACCCGTAAACAAGACGTTATCTTTTCCATCCTTAAACGCGCCGCCAAAAATGGCTCCGACATTTACGGCGATGGCGTGCTGGAAATCCTGCAGGATGGTTTCGGTTTCCTTCGTTCCGCTGAAGGATCTTATCTTGCCGGCCCGGACGACATTTACGTTTCGCCCAGCCAGATCCGTCGCTTCAATTTACGCACCGGCGACACCATCGCCGGAAAAATCCGGCCCCCCAAGGATGGCGAGCGTTACTTCGCCATGCTCAAGGTCAACGAGATCAACTTTGACCGCCCGGAAAACGCCAAGAACAAAATCCTGTTCGAGAACCTGACCCCGCTGTTTCCTACTCAGCGATTGGTCATGGAAATCGGTAATGGCTCCACCGAAGACATTACCACTCGGGTAATCGATCTGGTGGCACCCATCGGTAAAGGGCAGCGTGGCCTAATCGTCGCGCCGCCCAAAGCCGGTAAGACCATGCTGCTGCAGAGCGTGGCCCAGTCCATTGCCCGCAACAACCCCGAAACTCACATGATTGTGCTGCTCATCGACGAGCGCCCGGAAGAAGTGACAGAAATGTCCCGAACCGTGCGCGGTGAAGTGGTGGCCTCCACCTTTGACGAGCCACCGGCCCGTCACGTTCAGGTGGCTGAAATGGTGATCGAGAAAGCCAAGCGGCTGGTCGAGCACAAACAGGACGTGGTAATCCTGCTGGACTCCATCACCCGTCTGGCGCGCGCCTACAACACCGTGCAGCCCAGCTCCGGCAAGGTGCTCACCGGTGGTGTTGACGCCCACGCCCTGGAAAAGCCCAAGCGCTTTTTCGGTGCCGCGCGGAACATCGAGGAAGGCGGTAGCCTGACCATCCTCGCCACCGCTCTGGTCGACACCGGTTCCAAAATGGACGAAGTGATCTACGAGGAATTCAAAGGCACCGGCAACATGGAACTGCATCTGGACCGCAAGGTGGCAGAGAAGCGTGTGTTCCCGGCCATGAATATCCGCAAATCCGGCACCCGTCGTGAAGAACGTCTGGTGAGCGAAGACGAACTGCAGAAGATGTGGATCCTGCGCAAGGTGCTGCACCCCATGGACGAAATTGGCGCCATGGAATTCCTCATCGACCGCATGAAGCAGACCAAGACAAACCTGGAATTCTTCGATTCCATGAAGCGCAAATAAGCGGCGCAACGCGCCGCACGCTTCAAGCAACATGCAAAACCCCGCTTCGGCGGGGTTTTTGTTATCCGCCACCGGCGCTTGCCTGCCGATCAGCGGCTACGCTATCTTTCTATTAATCTCGTGACATCAACACTTTCAAACATCATGCCCCTGGGACCTATATCTTCAGGTGCTGGGGGAAGCATCACATGGACACCTACTTACATGTATTGCGAAAAGCGGCCTTTATCCTGCTCTCTACACTACTCCTGAGCAGCTGCCTGACTTCCGCCGTTAACATCTCCAGCACGCCTCCCTTCGCTGCGCAAACACCAGCCCCAGGCAAAGCATTGCTTTACGTTTTCTACGCAAAATACTGGCAAGAAAACATCAGGGAATACGAGCTACAGTTACTGGTGGATGACGAAATCATTGGCACGATTGGTACCTCAGATTACTACCTGCTGGAACTCTGGCCAGGCGATTACGATATCACTGTCGAGCTACTGCCCTACACCGCACTAGGCAAACACCGCCAAGGGGGTGAGATGGCAACTAAAGGCATTAGTATCGATGCCGGTGAAATCAATCTGCTTGGAATGGGCTATGTCGACGCCAGCAGCAACCCCCTGAATTTTTACACGGCCTGGCCATTCAAGGCCGGTGCGCTTGAAGGTCGCACTCTGACAAGACAGGTTCCCCATACCGAAACCGCCCAAGCAATAAAAACCTACGGCGGGCAATGGCAGGGGCCTGCACGCAAGCTCCTCGCCCACGGCGAAGGCACGCTACGCCTGCCGAACGGCATGACCTACCAAGGACGCATGGAGCGAGGGGATTACACCACTGATGGCGTGCTTATTTACCCTGATGGCAAACGCTATAAAGGGGAGTATTCCAGCTATTTTGGCAAGCCAGAAGGGAAAGGTTTGCTCACCGACGCCGATGGCAACGTAGTCTTTGCGGGCACCTTCTACGACGGCAAGCCCTATGAAAAAGGCGTCAGCTCTCGCAATGGCCAACTCCATTACGAAGACTATGGACGCTATGGCACAAAGCAGGAAACCGACCCCGCGACCCTCGCAGAACAATCCATCACGAATCAGGACAAGCGACGCCTTGCCTCGATAAGCAAAGAAGCCGAACCCTTCAATGCAGAAGTTTCCCGGTATCAACGCATGCAGCGTGATGCCCGGGAAGAGTTCGAGGAAAAGGAAGCCAGCTACCCCTCTCAATGCACCTGCGCGTTCAAGCTTTGCTTGGAGAGCAACCCTTCAGATGAAAGCCTAGAAGAACGCAGAGCCCGCAAAAAAGCGCAATCTCGCCGCGATGCAGCCTGCCGAGAATGGCGCGCCACAGGCGGAACCTACGCAGAACGCAAGGCCCAACTGGACCGTGAACTGGCAAACATAAGCGGGAACCTGGCAGACGCACTGGCACAACTCAAACAAGCAGAACAGCGCGATGCCGCCGTCCGCAAACAGAAAGCCGCGGCACTTGCCCGCACCAGAGCAGCCAGAACCGCTGAACTAGAGCAAAAAATCCGGCAACAACAGCGTGACAACCTGGAAGAACAGCGTCTGGCCTGCCAGGGCAAAGAAACCTACTGTAGCTGTTATGCTTTTCGTCCCCCCTCACAAACGTCTGGCAGCCTGACCTGCACCCAATAAGCCTGCCGCTGATGAAAAGCGAATAGGAAAAAACACGGCAGGCTTCGCCTGCGGTGAAGTCTGCCGTGTTTTGTTGGCTCCCTTCCCTCTGTTTATTTATTTTTCTTTGCTTCATGTTCCTGCCGTCCAGCGTTTGCCGTCCTTACTGTTATACTCGCCGCACAACCCGCTCGGTTACCGGATCAAAAGGAAGGCCATGAAATACCGCGATCTTCGAGACTTCATTAGCCAACTGGAACAGCTCGGCGAGCTTAAGCGCATCACTGTGCCGGTGGATCCTAAACTGGAAATGACGGAAATTTGCGACCGCACTCTGCGAGCCGGCGGGCCAGCCTTGCTGTTCGAAAACCCGGTGGGGTTTGGCACTCCGGTGCTGGGCAACCTGTTCGGCACTGAACGGCGGGTGGCACTGGGCATGGGCCGTGACTCGGTGGCAGAGCTTCGCGAGCTGGGTGAGCTGCTGGCGTTTCTCAAGGAGCCGGAGCCGCCCAAGGGTTTCCGTGATGCCTGGGAAAAACTGCCGGTATTTCGCAAGGTCCTGAGCATGAGCCCCAAGGTGTCCAGCTCCGGCCCCTGCCAGGAAAAGGTGCTGGAAGGCGACGAGGTGGACCTGTACAAACTGCCCATCCAGACCTGCTGGCCTGATGATGCCGGCCCCCTGGTGACCTGGCCGCTAGTCATCACCCGCGGCCCTAACAAGGAACGTCAGAATCTGGGGATTTACCGCCAACAACTGATCGGCCGCAACAAGCTGATCATGCGCTGGCTGAGCCACCGGGGCGGAGCACTGGATTTCCAAGAATGGCAACAGCAACATCCTGGCGAACCGTTCCCGGTGAGCGTGGCACTGGGCGCCGACCCGGCCACGATTCTGGGCGCTGTCACCCCAGTGCCGGATACCCTCAGCGAATACGCCTTTGCCGGTTTGCTGCGCGGCTCCAAGACCGAGCTGGTGAAATGTATAGGCAATGACCTGCAAGTGCCCGCCAGCGCCGAATTCGTTTTGGAAGGCTTTCTTTATCCGGGTGACATGGCTGACGAAGGCCCCTTCGGCGACCACACCGGCTATTACAATGAAGTGGAGCGTTTCCCTGTATTCACCGTGGAGCGCATCACTCACCGTCGCAACCCGATTTATCACAGCACCTATACGGGCCGGCCGCCGGATGAACCGGCGGTACTCGGCGTGGCCATGAATGAAATCTTCGTGCCCATCCTGAAAAAGCAGTTTCCCGAGATCGTCGACTTTTACCTGCCGCCGGAAGGCTGCTCCTACCGCATGGCCGTGGTCACCATGAAGAAGCAGTACCCCGGCCACGCCAAGCGCGTGATGATGGGTGTTTGGTCATTCCTGCGTCAGTTCATGTACACCAAGTTCGTGATCGTCTGCGACGACGATGTGAATGCCCGTGACTGGAAAGATGTGATCTGGGCCATGACCACCCGCATGGACCCGGCCCGCGATACCGTGATGATCGAAAACACGCCCATTGATTATCTGGATTTCGCCTCTCCGGTGGCCGGCCTTGGTTCCAAAATGGGAATGGATGCCACGAACAAGTGGGCAGGCGAAACCACCCGCGAGTGGGGCCGCGCCATCGCCATGGATCCCGCTGTAAAAACCCGGGTGGATGAAATGTGGTCCTCACTGGGCATCGACACCCCGGAATAATCCTAGAATGGGCGCCGGCTCACAGAGCAGGGTGGCGCCCAAATTCCAGCGTGGTACGATCGTACGAAAAATACAACAAGGTCGCCCATGCCTGTTTTTTCGTCACTGAACCGCCGTGCTTTTTTGAAATCCCTGGCCGCCACTGGCGCTCTAGGCTCAATGAGCCCTAGCCAACTGCTCGCCGACACGAGCAAAGCCGCCACCTGGCAAAATTGGTCAGGGAATCAGCAAGCCAAGCCCAGCCAGTTACTGTTCCCCCGTAACCAGGACGAACTTCGCGATGCGGTTACGTCTGGCACCGGTACCCTGCGCGCCTTTGGTGGCAGCCACTCATTCAGTGCGGTGGCCCCCTCTAACGACACCATGATTTCGCTTGAAGCCATGGGGGGACTACGCCACCAAAATGAAGACCTGTTTACCTGGGGCGGCGGCACCCGGCTGGCCATAGCCAGCGCCCAGGCCCATAGCCTGGGCTACAGTTTCAGCAATGAACCGGACATTAATTTGCAGTCCCTTGCCGGGGCCATTGCCACCAGCACTCACGGAACCGGTACCGGCCTTACCAGCATATCCGGGCAAGTGGATGCTATTCGCCTGATGTTGCCTAGTGGCGAACTACTGGAATTAAACGCCGATGGCGGGGATCACTTCCTTGCCGCCTGCTGTAACGTCGGCGCACTGGGTATTGTCTCAGACATCACTTTGCGCCATCAGCCAACCTATCGACTCAAGGAGCGAACCTGGACTCTGCCCCTTCGTGACGCCATGGATTATGTGCAGAAGGAGAAAGACAACTACCGCCATATTGAAATTTTCCCCTTCCCGCTCGGCAAGCAGGCCATCGTCAAAACATTGGAAATCACCGACGACCCGAAGAATGGCCCGCCACGCCAGAATGAAAATGACATCCTGGAAATGGCCTGCAAACTGGCCATGCATGCCGGCTGGCTGACCCCAACCCTGCAAACGCTCGCCACGAAATTTGTCGAAGAAGCCACCTTCACCGGGCCGTCGCACAAGGTGTTTGCCAACCATCGCACCGTACGTTTCAACGAGATGGAATACAGCGTGCCTGCTGAAGACGGCATGGCTTGCCTGGAAGAAGTGTGCGACGCCATTCGTCAGCATGACATCAATGTTTTCTTTCCCATTGAATTTCGCTATGTGGCCGCCGACAACAACCTGCTATCCATGTTCTATCAGCAACCCAGCGCCAGCCTGTCTATACACCAATACTACGAACAGGACTATCAGCCCCTCTTCGGTGTGGTTGAACCTATTCTGCGCCGCTACGCCGGACGCCCCCACTGGGGCAAAATTCACAGCCAGGAACGCGAAGAATTGACGGAGTTGTACCCCGCTTTTGAGCGCTTTCAAGCGGTACGTCGTGAGCTGGACCCACAAGGACGCATGCTGAATGACCATCTCAAGACGCTGTTTACGTAGTGCGAGGTTTGCCTGCACCGTCTTCATTGATAGCAAAAGGGGGCGTTTATGAAACGCCGTGGACTTCTAATCGCGATGGCCACCCTGGCCGCCAGTGGCTGGCTGCTAAGGCCGAGCAATCAGGGCCAACCCCACGGCGATTACTTTCAAACCATCAACGACTACCTGCGTCGCGCCGGACCGGGCCGCCCCTTGATGCTCATCGATCGCCAACGACTGGCCGCCAACTGCAAGACACTGATGAGCATGATGCCCCGCCACTGCCAGCTTCGTATCGTGGCCAAATCCCTACCCAGCGTCCCCCTTATTCAGGAAGTAATGACCCACACCGGCAGCCGACGGATAATGGTATTCCATCAACCTTTTATGAACGCTCTGGCCGATGCCGAACCCGGCTGTGACATGCTACTGGGTAAACCCATGCCGATTCGGGCAGCACGACGTTTCTATTCTGAGTTGAGCCACAATGAACAGAGCCATCCCAGCCCGTTCAAACCGGACCAACAACTGCAGTGGCTGATTGATTCCTCCTCTCGCCTAGAGCAATACCTGAGCCTTGCCCGCGAGCAGCAACGACATCTCAACATCAACATTGAGATCGATGTGGGCCTGCACCGGGGCGGGCTTACCGACCCCCAGCAACTGGACGCCATGATCGCGCTGATTGAGGCCCACCCCGAACAGCTACGCTTTAGTGGCTTCATGGGCTACGACGCTCACGTGGGTAGACTACCCGGTTTTGTACAGAGCGCAGAAGAAGGCCACCGGGAAACGGAGGCCCTCTACCAGCAGTATATCCACAGGTTGTACCAACTGAATCCGGCCTATCGAAAACAAGACCTGTGCTTTAACGGTGCCGGCAGCCCAACGCTAGCGCTCTATGACGACAGCACCGTGGTCAACGAACTCAGTGCCGGCTCCTGCCTAGTCAAAGCCAGCGACTTCGATCTGCCACTACTGCAACGCTTCCAACCCGCGGCCTTTATTGCCGCCCCGGTGATCAAGCAACTGAATGGCCTCGCCCTGCCCGGCCCACTACCACTGGGCGAACTCTGGCAAAGCTGGGACACCAATCGCCGGCAAAGCTATTTTATTTACGGGGGTTACTGGAAAGCCGAGCCGATCTCTCCGCCTAGCATCCAGGCCAACCCGCTATATGGCGCCAGCAGTAACCAGATGATGTACAACGCCAGCAAAGACACCGCACTACAGGTCGACGATCAATTATTCCTCCGCCCCACACAAAGCGAATTTGTATTGCTGCAATTCGGAGACTTGGCGGTATGGGAAAACGGCGCCGTTAGCGACTGGTGGCCCCCGCTTCCCCAAGCCAACGGGGCCTGATGGCCAGGCCGGTCTCCATACTGCAAAGTGAACAAGAACAGCTGAAGGGCAAGACCGTCCACGGCGTGCTGCCTCCTTATGATCCTCCCCCACCCCTGTGTGACAGCTTATCCCCCCCCCCACCCATAGCATGCTTTAACTGAACTTTTACAAACACCGGGAACGATCCCCCCTTATCCGCCACTAACTTAGTGAGACATCTACCAAGGAGGATGATTCATGAAGAAATTGATTCTTGCATCAATACTATTGGGTGCTACCGCCACCGTTACCGCTGGCGAGACCATTACCACTGACAGCGCAGCGATCACTCAGGGCATCAAGGAAGGTACTGAGGTGCGCATGGAAGGTGAAGTAGTTCAGGCACTCGGTGATGAGCGTTATTTGCTGCGCGACATCAAAGGCCAAGTCGAGATCGAGTTAGATGAAGATCTCACTGCAGAACGTCCGCTGAAAGCCGGCACCCGACTTTCCTTTACCGGCGAAGTGGACCATGACGATGGCCGTAGCATCGTAAAGATAAACAAGGTTCATTCTGTAAAAGGTGCGCCTGACAGCGCCCCAAACGCAACGATCAGTAATTAATCCCTGATCCACTGCTCCAACCTTACTAACGGCGGCCTACGGGTCGCCGTTTCTATTTTCTCACCCCTTCATTTCGCACCAGCCCACCTTCCAGCGTCTTTGCCCGCCAAGCATTCATTCTTGTGTCATAAGGCGCATATTGACCGTTACACTGGCCACTGATACATTCCCAACTTGACGTCGTCTAGATACGGCCCCGTCCTGTTTTGGGAGCCCATATGACCACCACCGTTCACAGCCAAGGCGCTTAGAATGCCTACACTATCGGCGATGACGGAAAATGGGGAATGCAGCTGTATCGAGCTAACGCTGGGCACAAGCGAATCAATCCAAAAAACACGAAGCAGGCTGGCCGGTACAATTGGTCGTGCCTACCCACGGTAATTATGTCGGTACACAGTTATACACTCTCACGGAGACCGGACATCATGAACAACGCTGTTCGCCATCAAATTAAAGCTCGGCGGGTGCAATTCGATTTTGACGATACACCACTGCATTGGCTGCGCGATGACCCGTTCTCTACTCATATCATCAACGGTATTCACTTGTTACTACCGGAAGGTGAGCTGTGGTTCTGCCGAGTTTATAACCAGGCGCTTCCTTTAATTAAAGACGATCAACTTCGAGCAGATGTAGAAGGCTTTATTCGTCAGGAAGCCGTGCACTCGCGTGCCCACAGCAAAGCGCAGATGTATCTTGAGCGTCATGGCTTACGTGTGGCGCCCTTCCTGAATAAAGTGGAATGGTTGTTTGGAACGGCTTTGGCAGATGCGCCCTTCGGTTTAACACTGCTAAAGCGCAAGCCCCTGAAAAAAAACTGGCTGGTATTGCGTGTTGGCATCATCGCCGCCATCGAGCACTTCACTGGTGTGCTTGGCCAATGGGCCATGGATAACGAAAGCTGGGAACAAAACGGCGACGCCACCATGGTCGATCTATTCAAGTGGCACTTGGCCGAAGAAGTAGAGCACCGCACTGTTGCCTACGACCTGTTTGAACATCTGTGCAAGACTCAACTAGGCTTTTACGTCAGCCGCCAGGCATTAATGGCACTGGTATTCCCCTTGTTCATTTATTTCATTGCGGAAGGCGGCAGGAGCCTGGCAGGTCAAGACCCAGATAAAGAAACCCGTAAGTTAGCTCGCAAGCTGCTTCCTCAGCTCCTCATTCAACTGCAGCAAGTCGGCCAGAAAACACAAAACGTGCCCACCTTTAGTTTCTTATTCAACGCCACCCTGCGTTGGGTATCGCCGCGGTTTCACCCAATCAATGAAGGCGATACTCAACAGGCCCTAGATTATCTGGCACGCTCTCCGGCAGCCCAGGCAGCTGCCGTTTTGTAACGGGAGTATTAGTCTCCAGCTTCCAAGAGAGAGGCTGTCGCGCAATAGTAAAACGGCATGGCGAATTCCTTCACCATGCCGTTTTATTTTCAATCTCACGACGACACTTGAGTGCAGCCCAGTTTTCGGAACATCACTTAGAAGGTCGCTTGCAGACCCACCCAGAAGTTACGACGGGCATCCTTATTGTTGTAGTCATCGTAGTACTCCACATCATAGCCACCGCTACCGTCATTCACGAAGCCCACATCATAGGTAGTAAAGTCTTCATCCAGCAGGTTGTTAATCCGGGCATGCAAGGTGACAGATTTGTTGAGCGCCAAACGGGCACCAAGGTGATAAATCTCATAGTCCTTCCAGTATTCACCACCGCTGGCATCTGTACTGCCAAAGCCCCGGAAGCGATCTTGGCGCCCTTCTACCGTCAGAAACATGGCAAACGCCTGGGTGGTTTGCCAATCCAGCGTGCCGTTAAACATATGCCGTGCTGTACCGGTGAGGGGGTAGCCTTTCTCTTCCCCGCTTTTCTGTTCACTGTCGATATAGGTGTAATTGGCACGTAGCGACCAACGCGGAGAGATCTGGTAGCGCCCTGCCACTTCCACACCTTGAATCACCGCTTCATCCACATTCATTGGCTGGGTAACAATACCGCCCACCGTGTCATAGTCCCCTAGGTCCACACAGGGCGTTTGTCCACCAGTGGCTGAACACAACGCGCTGTCTTGGCGAACAATCTTGTCTTTAAAGTCGTTATGGAACACCGTCAGGTTAGCGCTATGTCGGTTCGGACTTTCCCAATAAAGAGCGATTTCAGAATTGACGCTGGTTTCCGGCTCCAAATCCGGGTTGCCCACCCAGGGGCGTGTGCCCTGCCCGCCAAAGCCGGTAATGCCGTCGTATAAGTCAGTGGTTTTGGGGGTCTTATAGCCCGTGCTGACACCGCCTTTCACTGTCCAGCTTGGTGAAAGCGTATAAACACCATAGAGGCGCGGGCTAATCTGATCGCCAAAGGTTTCATGGTTGTCGTAACGCACACCCGCTGTCAGCGTAAACGGCTCCACCGGCGTCCAGTTATCTTCGGCATACAGCGCCCATAAATTATTCTCAAACACCTCGCCCGCGTCACCACTCTCTAGGCCGAACACGCCATCTTCCAACTCACCGCGAAGAATCTGGGTACCTACCACCACAAAGTGCTGATCATTGATGGGCAGGTCCAGCTTACCGTCCAGGCGCAGCTCGCTGCTTTCCAAAGTCCGCTCCGGGCGTGGTAAGAAAGTGGAGCCTAGCACGGCAAGGCAGGCGTCACTGCCGGCATCCGCAACACAATCCGCATTGGTCGCAACGATGTCGTCATATTGCTGACGCTCATCCGCGGTTAGTGGCAAGGTGCGCCCTTCATTATTGGTGGACAAATAGGTCAACGAAACATTGCTCAAACCAAAGCCCCACTCGCCCTCGTGAGTCAGCGCTATTTGCTCACGGGTGAACTCCTGGTCTTGTGCATAGCCCGCCCGAGGTAGGCGGTCAGCGCTATCATGGGTACCCAACTGACTCTCTGAGTTGTCGTAGGTTTGCACGGAATCATCATAATCGAGCGAGATACGCTGATTATCCGTGGGGGTCCATCTCAAAGTGAAACCCAGAGCCGTGTCCTCATTGTCTACAGTACGACCACCACTGCCGAAACCCAGTTCTCGCTCCTGAAGTACCCCACTAGGATCGGTCACCGGATCGTATTCCGGGCTAGATGCATCCTGGTCGTAGAGACTGCCTCGCAACGCCAGGCCAAACTGATCGCCCAACGGGCCAGACACGGAGAAATCCGTTGAGGTCGCATCACCGTACTGGTCATATTCCTGAATAGTGCGACTCACGTTGATGCTGCCGCCCCATTTTTCATACTCTTTTTTGGTGATGATATTAATCACCCCACCAATGGCATCCGCACCATAAAGAGTGGACGACGGCCCACGGATAACTTCGATGCGCTCAATGGCTTCTAGCGGCGGCATATGATTAAACTGGTTGCCGCCAAAATTGTTGGGGTAGATATCGCCGTGGTTATTTTGCCGGCGGCCATCAATGAGGATTAGCGTATAGTCCGCCCCCATGCCGCGCATGGAGATAGTGGACTGGCCCGTCTTGTCACGGGTTTCCCCCACGTCGACCCCTTCCAGCTCACGCACCGCATCCACCACGGAGGTGAAAGGCCGGCTATGCAGTTCCTGTTGGCTAATTACCGAAATACTGGCTGGGGCATCGGTAATTTTCTGCTCGAAACCAGCGGCAGAAACTACCGTGACCGCACCCAGTTCATGGACCGTATTCTCTTGCGCAACCGCCGGCATAGCTAAGCCGTTAGCCACAACACCTACCAGAATTGGCATTCCCAAAGACCGCTTCATCCTCTACCCCCGTATTGCCATATCAATCAAAACGGGGGAGAGTATTCCCTAAACAATAACCATTATCAAATGCGAACAATATTTATTTTGTAATGTTTGTAAGCTTTCCTCTGATTGTTGACCAACGAGGAGAGCAACATTCGGGAACCTTGCGAACCATCTCTTGCGATACGTTCCGACAGGGCATTACATCGGCACCTTATTGAACCACGGAGCCGCCTCTTCCAGTTGCGCCGCCAGCGCCAGCAGCTTGCCTTCATCCCCATGGCCACCAACAAACTGGGAACCCAGCGGCAGGCCCACGTTTCCTGAAGAAGAATCACACCAGTGCAGTGGCACCGACATGGCAGGCACACCAATGACATTGGCAAACTGGGTGAACGGCATGTATTTGAAGTTCTCTATGGCCACCTGCTCAATCATGCCGGTCTTCATTAACAGCTTTTCCCCGCCGACCTTGAGCAACACCTTCAGAGCGGTCTGCTGCCACGGCGGTGTCGCCATAGCGCCGATACCGACAGGGGGGGACGCCAGAGTAGGGGTCAACCAGAAATCGTACTGCTCCAAGAAGGTATCCATGGCGATCATGTATAACTGCCAACGGGTCTGGCACTTCACATATTCATGGGCCGGGGTAGCACGGCCAAAAGCGGCAATGGCCAAGGTATCCAGCTCAAAGCCCTCATCACCGCAACCGGTCATCGTTTTCACCTCATCCACCTCGGCAGCACACTGGCCAAACCAAACCGATAGCCAATCCATGCACATCTGTTTGGCGTCCATCTGTGGCTCAGCCTCTTCCACTTCGTGGCCCAAGTCCCGTAACAACGCCACGGTTTTCTCCACCGCCCGGATCGCCTCCGAATCCACATCGGTGCCTAGCGGCGAGCGAGTAGAAAAACCGATACGCAGCTTGCCGGGGCGGCTAGCCGCAGACAGGGCGTAAGCTTGCTCCGGCGGAGCAATCTGAAACAGACTACCGCGCTCGTCACCCTGGGTAATATCCAACAGCAACGCACTGTCACGCACGCTGCGGGTCAGCGCGTGGTTTACCGCTATTCCATGCATGGCCTCAGTGAATTCGGGCCCCCAGGGGGTGCGCCCACGGCCCGGCTTGAGCCCGAACAGACCACAACAGGCAGCGGGAATCCGGATACTACCGCCACCATCATTAGCGCCGGCCACCGGTACCACACCTGCAGCCACCATAGCCGCCGAGCCCCCGGACGAACCACCGGGAGTGTGATCTACGTTCCAGGGATTACGCGCCGGCCCGAACGAATCCGGCTCGGTAACGCCCTTGGCGCCAAACTCCGGGGTATTGGTGCGGCCGAATGGTACCAGCCCGCCCTGTTTCCAGCGTGCCACCAGGGTAGAATCTCTTTGCGCATGGACATCACGAGCCTTGCGCGCTTTATTGCCCTGATAGTTGGGCGCACCGCCGATTTCCTGAAAAAGATCTTTTACTAGCATGGGCACACCCGCCAACGGTCCGCTCAATGGCCCCGCGGCGCGCTTTCGGGCCATGTCATACAATGGAATAATCAAACCATTTAATTGCGGGTTCACCGCATCGGCACGGGCAATCGCCAGCTCCAGCAATTCCATTGCCGTGACCTCCCCCCGCGCCACCAGCTCGGCAAGCCCGATGGCATCAAACTGGCGGTATTCTGCAAACTTCATTGTGCTCTCCCTTTCACTATCCCGAAGCGCAGGAATGGCCTGCTACCAGACGATCAATCCATACTGTGGCATAGTCTGCGCAGCCAAGTATGCTTAATCATTGTGAACAGCATTTGAAAGAATACGTTAGCGATCCACGAGGGAGCCAGAATGAAAGCCATTGGATTCAATCGGCCCAGAGCCATAGAAGATGTACACGCCCTGGAGGACATCCAGCTGGACCTTCCCTCGCCCGCCCCCCGGGACCTACTGGTGGCCGTACACGCTATCTCGGTCAACCCCATTGATACCAAGCTTCGCCAACGCCCCCTGGAGCAGCCCGGTTACCGGGTACTGGGGTTTGATGCTGCCGGCGTGGTGGAAGCGGTGGGCGAGGAAGTGGAAAACTTCAACGTCGGCGACCGGGTCTGGTATGCCGGCGCCGTGCAACGCCAGGGCAGCAATGCCCAGTACCAGTGTGTTGATGAACGGCTAGTGGCAAAAAAACCGAATAGCCTGGGCATGCAAGAAGCGGCTGCACTCCCCCTCACCACACTAACCGCCTGGGAGGCCCTGGAAGATCAGCTCGGTTTTCAAGCCGGAGAGTGTGAGGGGAAAAGTGTGCTGGTGATCGGTGGCGCAGGAGGAGTGGGGTCCATCGCTATCCAGCTAGCCGCCCACTATTTTGGTCTTAAGGTGATCACCACTGCGGGTCGCGAAACCTCTGCCAACTGGTGTCAAAGCCTCGGCGCTCATCATATCGTGGACTACCGCAAGCCATTACTAGCGCAGCTGGACGCCATTGGTTGCCCGCAGATTGACGGCATCTTCATTACCCAAAATCTGGACGACTATTGGGCCACTGCCTGCCAAGCCGTCGCACCGCTGGGAGGCATCTGCGCTATCGTCGACGCCCGTGCGCCTCTCGACCTGAACCCCCTTAAGGCCAAGAGCGCGCGCTTCAGCTGGGAATTCATGTTCACCCGCGCCATGTTCGCTACCGACATGCAGCATCAAGGCGACATCCTTACCCGGCTCAGCGAACTAGTGGATCAAGGCACAGTCCAGACCACCGTCAGCGAAGGCCTGGGCACCATTAATGCCGCCAACCTGAAAGAAGCCCACCGGCGGCTGGAGTCTGGCAACACAGTGGGGAAACTGGTTCTTGCTGGCTGGGACTAACCCCGATCATGCCCGGGTTGAATGGCTCTGCCACCATCACCAGCGACGAAAGAAACCGTTACAGCCGCATCCATGAGCGCCTTTACTGTGGGATTAACGGCAACCGCGACCATCCACCGCCGCTGACAAGGTAGACAAACACAACCCCGGCGGACGCGACAGGGTGCGAGACAACAGTGCCGGCCAGGCCTGCGGATGTGTCATCGGTCGAAGTACCCGGCGGGTGGCCATTAAGGGCTGCCACTCTGCCCCTTGGCGGGTAGCCAAAACAAACTGGAATGGATGCAGCCCAGGTAGCCCAAGACGAATATCCGTGGCCAGCAGCTCATCACCATGCACCTCTACCGCCACAAAACCTCGGGTAAAGTGCAATAGAGTTTGCCCCGCGGGAAGCGCCTCAATCGCTGCCAACCGTGACGCATCGCGGGGAAATGATTCCACCTGCAACGGCACATCCTGATCGAGGAGGCCTGTGAGAATTTCTAGCCTCTGTTGCTCACCCAGCACGGTGATCCGCCACAGCAAAGTGGAGAACGGCATTGGCTGCACTAATCGTGGCGCCTCTGAAAGTCCGCGTTCAGCCAGGGCCGGCATGACTCGCTGGGTCATCGCATACTGGGCAGCCAGGCTCCAGACCAGATACAACGAGGACAGCACCAAGCCGCCGATCAGCACCCGTGACGACGACGGTTTTGCTATCGTCCACAGCACGCCAATCAGCAGCGGCAAGGTATAAAACGGATCGATAATGAAGACACTACTAATGGCCACCGGGTCACCTAGGGGCCAGAATAGTTGCGTGCCATAGGTAGTGAATGTATCCAGCAACGGATGGGTTATCAGGCACAAGCCGGTGAATAACCACCAACGCCATAGGGAAATCCGCGTCTGCCAGCGAGCGAGGCAAACGGCCAGTAAAAAAGAGACGGGCAGCAACACCAACAGGGAATGACTGAAGCCGCGATGTTCAGTGAAATTAACCACCGCATCGCCGTAGTCAATCAACACATCCAGATCGGGCAAGGTCCCCAGCAGTGCACCACCGAGTAAAGCCCAGCGACCCAGAGGCCGGGAAAGAACGGCGCCGCCCACAGAGGCGCCCAACACGGCCTGTGACAATGAATCCATGAATTACTCAACAACGCAGACAAGGCGAAAGTCCCCACCCTGCCTGCCAACAGCCCGTCAATACGGCATAAGGCGCCGCTCAATCACACCTTAACCTGCCACACCCCACACACCTTTCAGGCTGTTCAAGGCAGTGGCGCCAACGCCTTCCCCATCCAGAAAGCCGAGAATTTTCGGTGCGAACTGGGAGATCATTTCCGGGCTCAGACCTAGGGCGCTAAAGGCTGTGGATACGCCCTGCAGGGACGAAATATTACCCAGCATGGAAGACGCCACGCCACCACCACTACCCAGCAGCGAATCCAAACCCGGCACCTTGTTCATGATGCCGCTGAACTGATCACCTGACAGGTTGCTCTGGGCCATAGCCAGCAAGGCACCGGCACCGCCTGCCGCCTGTTGCTGCGTGACGCCTAGGTCGGTTGAGAGAGAGTCCACTAATGCCTTGGCTTCACCGGTCACTGCCAGCTGACTGTTGGCGCTATCCATGGCACCGGTGGCAGCTTCATTGGCCTGATTCACGCTGGAGGAGGCCTTGTCAGAGGCGTCACTCACGGCCTTGTTAGCCGAATCAGTTATGGACTTCAGGTCAAACGCCTGGGCCGGCGCACTCAAAACCAAACACAAAGAGGCCCCCATCAGGCCAAAACGGAAAGCGTTCATAGTTACTCCTTAATTATCGTCAATCATCTCTATTCAGAGAGGAATAGTATGGCAAACCTTACCCATGCAAAAAGGCGAGGGCCATCACTTTGTGGCAGGGCTTCTGCGCTTATCTCCGCCGCTACAGCGCCTACAGCATAATCATCGTCCCGGCCTCACAGGTAGCTCCATGGCTACTTTGATTCAAAAATGAAAACCATTATCATTTGCATTAAGTGATTCTCGCCAGGCTCCCCCCAGCTATCACCTTCCCGATGTCCGCATACCCTGCGTGCATCGCTACTGCATACTATTCATTACTGGGGGAACCATGTTTGATTTGCGTTTTTCCGCCCTGGCCAGCCTTATGCTGGCATCCGGCGCGGCATATTCCGACACCATAACCGATAGCGAGGCACATACACTGGGCGATATCCATGTCAGCACCAGTGGCATGGATAAGCATGATGCCAGTATGACCACCGAAGGCACCGATCGATATGGCACAAACGCCACCAATACCGCGACCCGCATGGTGCTGTCACCCCGTGAAACACCGCAATCCGTTTCCGTGATAACCCGCCAGCAAATGGACGACTTCAACCTCAACAGTGTGGCTGATGTCATGCGACGCACCCCGGGGGTGACCGTAAAAACACTGGACACAGAACGCCTGCAACTGTCTGCCCGTGGCTTTGACATCACCAATTTCCTCTATGACGGCATTCCCTCCACGCGGGCCGGCCAGGCGAAACAAGCCGTCCTTTCCGATACGTTCATCTACGACCGCATCGAAGTATTGCGCGGCGCCAGCGGGCTGCTCAACGGCATTGGCGAGCCCTCTGCCACCGTGAACCTGGTACGCAAAAAACCTACCCGTGATTTTACTGGCCAAGTGGGTGTGGAGCTAAACAGCTGGGATGGTTATCGCGGAGAATTCGATGCCAGCGGATCACTGTCCAACAATGGCCGGGTTCGCGGCCGCTTCGTCAGCGCCTACGAACAGGGCGACTCTTTTTTGGATCACTACGAAAACGACAAACAGATCTTCTATGGGGTGATCGAAGCTGACCTATTCGACAACACCTTGCTCACCGTAGGCATGGACTACATGGATCATGATCCCAGGGGCTCCACCTGGGGCGGCATCCCGCTGTTCTACAGCGACGGCGGCATCGCCGACCTGGACCGCGACCTGAACCCGGCCACCGACTGGAGCCGTTGGGCCCGGGATACCCAGACGATTTTCCTGAACCTGGAGCACCATTTCGAAAACGGCTGGTACAGCAAGTTTGCCTACAATAATCAGCAGAGCAACTACGACGCTCAGCTAGCCTCCGCCGGTGGCGGCCAGCTTAATCGCGATGGCAGCGGCAAGACACTATGGGCCGGACGCTATGTAGAAGACAAAACCCAGGACACTTTCGATGTCTACGCCAACGGGCCCTTCACACTGTTTGGCCGCCAACATGAACTGGTGGTGGGTGCCAGTTATTCGGACGCCGAGAGCGATTACACCGGCCAGTCACCGGTCAGTATCAATAACGTGGTACCGGACCTGCTTAATTGGAATGGCGACATTCCAAAACCGGCCTGGGCCGCGCCAACCACCGTGGAGGACCAGAGCAGCAGCCAAACAAGCCTGTACGCCACCGCCCGCTTCAAACCCACTGATCGTCTTGCTGTTATTGCCGGCGGGCAAGTTGTGGACTGGAAACAAGAAACCACAGGCTTTAACGGGCGAGGCCCGATTGACGACGAATCCTATCAGGAAAATGGCGAAGTGGTTCCCTACCTGGGGGTGGTCTATGACCTAACCGATCACCACTCGGTGTACGCCAGCTACACCCGCATCTTTCAACCGCAAACCGTGCGCGACATCAACAATAAAATTCTTGCCCCGGAAGAAGGCAACAGTTACGAAGCCGGCCTGAAGAGTGAGCTCAATGAGGGCCGTCTAAACACCACCGTCGCGGTGTTTCGTATCAATCAGGATAACCTGGCCGAATCCACCGGCCAGCCCATTCCCGGCGGGCCAGCCAACGCCGAGGCCTACCGCGCCGTGGATGGCGCCGAAACCAATGGCGTTGAGCTGGAAGCAGCCGGCGAGATTCTGCCTGGCTGGCAGGTACAGGCAGGCTACACCTACCGCATTACCGAAGACCCGGATGGCGACGAGCTAAACACCACCTCACCGGAAGACATGATTCGTCTGTCCACCCAGTACCGTTTCCGCGGTGACCTGAACGGCCTGACTATCGGCACAGCAGTATCTTGGCAGAACAAAACCTATGCGTTCGTAACCCGCCCCGGGGCCAGCGCCGACTACAAGTTCGTTCAGGAAAGCTACACGCTGGTGGATTTGATGGCCCGCTACCAAGTCACCGCCGCCTTGTCCGTGGGCGCCAACGTGAGCAATCTGACGGACGAAAAGTACTTCAATAACCTGGGGTTTTATAACGGGGGTTACTGCGGAGATGCTCGCAAATACAGCCTGAACATGGACTATCGATTCTAATTGTCACGCGGATAGCGCCCCGGATGGAATACGTCGGGGCGCTATCCACTATTCGCCTTCAGGAAAGAAGATACGTTCTTTCTCAATGACAATCCGGCGGGCCTTGTAGAGGCCGCCAATGGCTTGCTTGAAGGCATTCTTGCTGCAACGGAAGGTCTGAAAAATGACTTCCGGCGAACTCTTGTCACCCAGTGGCAACTCGCCGCCGGCGTTTTCCAGCGCCGCCAGAATCTGTTCCGTTAGCCCATCACTCTTGGCCGCCCCCGGCGCATTCAGGGAAAGGCTCAGTTTCTGATCCTCACGCAAACGCTGCACATAGCCGGTCACCCGCTGGCCCGGACGCAGCGGGGCGCGTAACTCGCTGGCCGCAATCATCCCCCAGGCATGATCATCCACCACCACCTTGTAACCCAGATCGGTGCTGTGCGCCGCTACCAACGACACCTCATCACCCTGCTGATACGCCTGGCAGGTATCTGATAGGAAACGGTCCAGTTGGGCGCTGACCATCAGTCGTCCTTCCCGGTCCGTGGTCAACATCACCAACACCCAGCTTTCTTCCCGCACTGGACCTTTCTGTTCGGCAAACGGCAGCAGCAAATCCTTAGGCATGCCCCAATCGACAAACGCACCGATCTTGCTGGTGGACACCACTTTCAATAACGCCACCTGCCCAAGCTGTATTCTCGGGGTCCGCAAGCTCGCCATGGGGCGAGCTTCACCGTCACTGTACAGCGTCACCATGACACTGTCCCCGGGAGCCAGAGACTGGTTTTCCACTTCCCGCGACGGCAGCAGCACCTCGCCCAGCTCGCCGCCATCGAGCAGCAAACCATTGCGGATGACCTTTAGGATTTCAAGGGAATGGCGGGTGCCCAGTTTAGGGGTTACGGTCATGGCTCTGGCCTGCTTGGTTGAAAACGTGAGTGGAGGAATCTGCGGAACCCTGGACTGTCGCTTGTAGCAGGTACAGCACGCCTTACCACATCAAATCGTCAGGGATCGGAAAGTCCTTATAGGGATCATCTTCGTCCACCGTTTCAGTGCCACGCTCATTGAGCAACAACACCGCAGCTTCGTCCCGTTGACGAATCTTTTCCGCTACCACAGTGGGCACCAACTCGAAGCTCTCACCTAAGGCGACAATGGCGATCTGCCCCCGTTCCAATTGCTTCTGCTGGTTACCGGTTACGTAGGCTTTTTTTATCTTCTTGTCCTGCACGAACTGGAAGGCGACCTCTCCATTTCGCTCTAGCCGACTTTGCTCGATCATCTGCTTGATCTGTGCGGCGATTTCTTTCTTTTCACGCTCGGCCTTACGCTGGGCCTCACGCTGGCGGTCTGCCTCGGCCTTTTCCTCGCGCAGGCGGCGGGCACGATCTGCTGGATCTTCCATCTCGATTTCGCCGCGCTTGGCTTTGTTTACATCCTCGCGCTTCTGCTGCTTGGCCTTGCGGGCTTTTTTCTCGTCCGCCAGCCCCGCTTTCATTAATTGCTTCTGCAGTGAGTTCGCCATGATGCTCTCTCTTTCTCCATAAACAGATGCCCCCTCTCAGGAAGGGCCGTCGACAGACTATTAACGCTGGCCTAGCGGCGAGGCCGGAGCCTTACCCAGCAACGGCTGAGCACGATGAAAACGCGCATCATAACCGGGCTGCCAAGGGAACACGCCTTTCGGATCTGGCCAGACCATCTGCAACGCCGGATACGGTGCCGGCAGGCTCTGGTAGAACCAGTTAGCGAAACCCAGATATTCCTTGTAGTGCGGAAAAGCCACCGGCAAGAACATCACTTCAAGACCATCGGCAATGTCGTTATACAGGCGGTACGGCTGATAAGGTTTTTTCAGCCCACGAATACGAACCGCCGCGCTATCCAACAATTTGCTGGCCAGTGCGTCTTTCAGGCCGACCACAATCAATTCCGGGTGATTCAGATTGAGAAAGTGCCCCACGCTGAACGTATAACCGGGCAGGCCATCACCGCCGGAAACGGCAAAGTGGTGCCAGCCCTTGCGCTGGATATCGGCCAACAGCGTTTTATCTTCAGCATCTTCCGGCTGCGGGTAGCGAAATTTGCCAGGCATTTCATCAAGGAACATAGGGTCATCATCGGTTCAGGCAGCACCTTAAGGCACTAACAAACAATTAACACGGTATGTTCGTAATGATAGCAGACTCCGCATGGACTTGGTGCCACCCTCCACACCTGCAATACTGGAACAAATTCAGAATAATGAGGGCTCCTTCATGAAACGTGCCAGCTTACTCCTAACCGCGCTATTGACCACCGCCCCTTTCGCCCATGCAGCCCCCGGCCTGACCATTTATGGGGGTGGCTATACTTGGGACACAGAACTGGAAGGCCATGTAGCGTCTGGAGGATCGGACATCAGTATGCAAGATGAGCTAGGCTTCGATGAGGCGGACCAAAACGTACTTTATTTGGGCGTGGAACATAGCGTACCGCTGGTGCCCAATGTTCGCCTGCGTTATATCGATCTATCCGATAGCGCCAGCAGTATCATCAGCAGAAACATTGAATTCAACGGACAAACGTTTGTTGCCAATACTCGGGTAGCCACTGATTTCGACCTGGAAATGGTAGACGGAACCCTTTATTTCAGTCCTCTCAACAACGCTATTAAGGTCGACCTTGGCCTCACCGTGCGGCGTATGGACGGCGATCTTCAACTCGACGGCCCAACGGAAGAAACCAGCCTGAGCATTAATGAAACCGTCCCCATGCTCCATGGCGGCATCCGAGCGAAGCTGCCCCTATCCGGCCTGTATGTGGGAGGGGAAGTAAACGCCATTGCCTATGATGGCAGCAAAATGAATGACTATAACGCTCGGATAGGCTGGCGCTCGGATTATCTGTTAGGGCTGGAGCTGGGGTACAGCCGCATGAATATCGTGCTCGATGACGTGAATGATCTGGATACCGACCTGGATATTGGCGGGCCCTACCTTGCCATTTCACTGAGTTTCTAAACCGTTAGCCGCCCACGCCTGGGGCCTGAGCGGCCCTTGGCGTGCAAGCCGAATGAAACCTAGCATAACCGGACTGACAGCCGGCGTTACCCAAGAGCACGCTAACCTCAAAGACGTAACCCGACATCAGGCGGTAGCGCCGGCGCGAAGGCAGGCCGAGGGCTGACACCTACGCCACCTACGGATGGCACCGCTGGCGGTTATTGAGCGTCTTGGAGCTCGCGACGAATCGCATCAATGCGCGCATCTTTTTGCTGCCAGAGTTCGCTCACCCACTGCTGAATTTCTTCACGAAACACTGGATCTTCCTGGTAATCACTACGCCACAGGCGCGGCTCTAACGGGCAGGTTCTCACGTCCACAATGACCCTTCGCACCTTGCCACTGAGCAAATCCCAGAACCCCGGTGTCTCGCCATCCGGGTACACCACCGTCACATCCAGCAGCGCATCCAGGTTATCGCCCAGCGCAGCCAACACAAACGCTACCCCACCCGCCTTTGGTTTGAGCAGATTACGATAAGGGGACTGCTGTGCCGCATGTTTCGCTGGGGTAAACCGGGTGCCTTCCAAGAAATTCACCACGGTCACCGGGATACCCTGGAACTTCTCACAGGCTCGCCGGGTAATCTCCAAATCTTTCCCTTTCAATGCGGGGTTCTTTTTCAGGAACGCTTTGCTGTAGCGTTTCATGAACGGGTAATCCAACGCCCAGAAGGCCAGCCCCAAGAACGGCACCCAGATCAGCTCTTTTTTCAGAAAAAACTTAAAGTACGGTGTTTTGCGATTGAAGGTCTGCACTAGCGCCGGAATATCCACCCAGGATTGATGGTTGCTGACCACCAAGTAAGAAGTATCCTTGCGCAATGCTTCGGCTCCACGAATATCCCAGTGGGTCGGTGTGAGCAGCGTAAAAATCCCCTTACAAATCTCCGCCCAGCTTTCCGCAATCCACATGACCGTAGCTGAACAGGCACGCTTTGTTGCAACACCAGGCAGCACCAGCTTTAAAAGTGCCACCAACAACATCGGGCCAATTAAAATCACTGTGTTGAGAAACAACAGAACAATGGCAAGAATTCCCGTCAGCATGTCGCGAAAACCTCGTTAATACGATTAATCTTTATGCGTTCGCGCTAAATTACCCCGGCGAACCTTTACCATTAAGGGAGCACTCACCACAGCAGCATACCCTGCGCACAGCGAGAAAAGGCCGATCGCATTTCCGACCTTATCCCGTCTACACCCGCACGATCAGCCCTTACGCTCCACGGCCATGGCGTCCACATTCTGGAAACCACGGGGCAGCTTCGCGCCACGGCGCCCCCGCTCACCATAGTAGTGTTCCAAGTCATTGGCTTTCAGGGTCAGGTGGCGCTTACCCGCATAGAGGGTCAACGCGTCATTCGGCCCAACTACTTGAACATCCTGTACGAACTCCACCCGATCCGCCACGCGGGCGCCGGGAATCGACATCATCTTGTTGCCCTTACCGCGGACCATTTCCGGCAACTCGCTTACGGGGAATACCAACAACCGGCCTTCGTTTGACACCAGGGCAATCAAATCATCTGTGGTTGAGGCAATCGGTTGTGGCGACAAGACCCGCGCACCTTTAGGTACATTAAGTACCGTCTTACCGGCTTTCTTGTTGGCCAACAAATCCGCATAACGCACCACGAAACCGTAACCTGCATCGGTGCTCATCAAGTACGCGTCCTTGTCTTTACCCATCACTGCTGCCACAAAGCTGGCACCGGAGGGTGGGCTCACTCGGCCAGACAGTGGCTCACCCTGCCCCCGCGCACTGGGTAGAGTATGTGCGGGCAAAGAATAGGTTCGCCCAGTGCTATCGATAAAGCACACCGCCTGGTTAGATTTACCTTTGGCGCAGGCCTTGTACTTATCACCAGCCTTGTAACTCAGCCCTTCCACATCCACTTCATGGCCTTTAGCGGCTCGCACCCAGCCTTTTTCCGAGAGCACTACCGTTACCGGATCGGCACTGAGCAGATCGCTTTCATCCAACGCCTTGGCGTCCTCACGCTCCACCAAAGGAGAGCGACGGTCATCACCATATTTCTCGGCGTCGTCCTTCAACTCCTTGGCAACCAGCTTCTTCATTTTCGCCATGGAGCCCAAAGTGGTTTCCAAGTATTCGCGTTCTTCGTTGAGCTCATCTTGCTCACCGCGAATTTTCATTTCTTCCAATTTCGCCAGGTGGCGCAGCTTCAATTCCAGAATTGCTTCTGCCTGGCGATCACTGACACCAAAGCGCTCCATCAATACCGGCTTTGGCGCATCCTCGGTACGGATGATGTGAATCACTTCATCGATATTAAGGAATGCTGCCAGTAAGCCTTCCAAAATGTGCAAACGTTCCAGTACTTTATCGAGGCGGTGTTGCAACCGGCGACGCACCGTCACCATGCGGAACTGCAGCCATTCGTTGAGAATCATGTCCAGGCTTTTCACCTGGGGGCGGCCATCGATGCCGATCATGTTCAGATTAACCCGGTAGTTTTTCTCCAGGTCAGTGCTGGCAAAAAGGTGGCTCATCAACTGTTCCACATCCACCCGATTAGAGCGCGGCGTGATCACCAGTCGGGTGGGGTTTTCGTGGTCGGATTCATCACGCAGATCGCTGACCATGGGCAGCTTTTTCTTGTTCATTTGGTCCGCGATTTGTTCCAGCACCTTGGCGCCAGACACCTGATACGGCAGCGCCGTCACCACAATATCACCCTCTTCACGCTCATACACCGCGCGCTGCTTGAGAGAGCCTTTGCCCTGTGCATACATGCGAATGATGTCGTTGATTGGGGTGATTACTTCTGCTTCGGTAGGGAAGTCCGGGCCCTGAATGTATTGCATCAAATCATCCAGCGAGGCGCCGGGATCTTTCAGCAAATGGATGCAGGCATTGGCTACTTCGCGCAAATTATGCGGTGGAATATCGGTACTCATGCCCACCGCGATACCCGTAGTGCCATTGAGTAACACATTGGGCAAGCGAGCTGGCAACAACTTAGGCTCATCCATGGTGCCATCAAAATTAGGCAGCCACTCCACTGTCCCCTGCCCCAACTCGGACAATAGCACTTCCGCATACGGTGCCAATTTGGACTCGGTATAACGCATGGCAGCAAAAGATTTTGGATCGTCTGCGCTGCCCCAATTACCCTGGCCATCCACCAGCGGATAGCGATAACTGAACGGCTGGGCCATCAACACCATGGCTTCGTAACAGGCCGAATCACCATGGGGGTGATACTTACCCAATACATCACCCACGGTACGGGCCGATTTTTTGTATTTGGCCGTATTTTTAAGACCCAGCTCGCTCATGGCGTAAACAATGCGCCGCTGCACCGGCTTCAGACCATCGCCAATATTGGGCAAAGCCCGATCTAGAATCACGTACATGGAGTAATCCAGATACGCTTTTTCGGTATATTCCTTTAACGGAAAACTTTCAAATTCGTCAGCCATTTTTGCTCGCTATACTCGCTGGCCTGCACGCTAATAGCGTCACGCAACACATTTTCTGCATTGCCTTTCTGCAATCAACGCAGCACGTCAGCTGCTCTATTTTTAAGTTCGAACCCATTTAAAAGCCAGCACAACCATCATGCTTACATCTTTCAGCACATGCAGCCTTAGAGCGCGGTGGCGTGTCGCGTGTCAGCGTCTATATCTCTGCCAGGTTGCCTTTTTCTTCCAGCCAAACCTTGCGATCAGAAGCCCGTTTTTTGCTTAGCAGCATGTCCATCAGCTGGTGAGTGCCGTCGTCGGTGGACACATCCAAGCGCACCAGGCGGCGGGTATCGCGGGCCATGGTGGTTTCGCGCAATTGCAACGGGTTCATTTCACCCAGCCCTTTAAAGCGGGTTACGTTGACCTTGCCGCGTTTTTTCTCCGCCTTGATGCGATCCAGCACGCCATCACGCTCTTGCTTGTCCAGGGCGTAATAGACTTCTTTGCCCACATCGATGCGATACAACGGCGGCATCGCCACAAATACATGGCCCTGTTTCACCAATGCGGGGAAATGACGCAGAAACAGCGCGCAGATCAGCGTGGCAATGTGCAAACCATCAGAGTCCGCATCCGCAAGGATACACACCTTGCCGTAACGCAGGCTGCTGAGATCATCACTGCCCGGCTCGATGCCAAGCGCCACCGCGATATCGTGAATTTCCTGGCTACCCAAGACCTCGTTGGAATCCACTTCCCAGGTATTCATGATCTTGCCTCGCAGCGGCATAATCGCCTGATAAACCCGATCTCGGGCCTGCTTGGCACTGCCGCCCGCCGAATCCCCTTCCACCAGGAAAATCTCACTCTGGGAAGGGTCATCACTGGTGCAATCTGCCAGTTTGCCGGGCAAAGCCGGGCCACTGGTGACTTTTTTTCGGGTGACTTTTTTGGCGGCCCGTAGTCGCTTCTGGGCATTATTGATGCACAGATCCGCCAGCTTCTCGGCCTCATCGGTATGTTGGTTCAGCCACAGAGAGAAGGCGTCTTTTACCACCCCGGAAACAAACGCCGCGGTCTGACGGGAGCTCAACCGTTCTTTGGTTTGCCCGGCGAATTGCGGGTCCTGCATTTTCACGCTAAGCACGAAGGCCGCACGGTCCCAAATATCTTCCGGCGTCAGCTTGACTCCCCGGGGCAACAAATTTCTAAATTCACAGAACTCGCGCATGGCCTCCAACAGGCCGGAACGCAGCCCGTTTACATGGGTGCCGCCCTGGGCCGTGGGGATCAGGTTTACATAGGCTTCCTGAACCAGTTCGCCGCCTTCAGGTAGCCAGGTGACAGCCCAATCCACCGCTTCTGTTTCCGCGCTCATGGCACCGTTAAACGGCTCCGCAGGAACCCGTTCCCACCCGGTACTGGACTCCAGTAGATATTCAATCAAGCCATCATCAAACTGCCAGGCATCGCTCTCACCGGTTTGCTGATTATCCAGCGTCACCAACAAGCCGGGGCAGAGAACCGCCTTAGCCCTCAGCAAATGTTTGAGACGGCTCACCGATATTTTCGGCGAGTCGAAATACTGACTGTCTGGCCAGAAGCGCAAGATGGTGCCGGTATTGCGCTTACCAACCGTATCGATTACTTCCAGATCACTGCGTTTCTCGCCATCACCGAATTCCATACGGTGCAGTTGGCCATCGCGCTTGACCAGAATTTCCAGCTTAGTGGACAAGGCGTTAACCACCGACACACCTACGCCGTGCAGACCGCCACTAAACTGGTAGTTGTTATTGGAGAACTTACCCCCGGAGTGCAGGGTGGACAGAATCACTTCCACGCCGGGCTTTTTCTGTACCGGATGCATATCCACGGGCATGCCGCGACCATCATCCTCCACTTCCACGCCGCCATCTTTGAATAGGGTGACTTTGATCGATTTGGCGTGGCCTGCCAGCGCTTCATCCACCGAGTTATCGATCACTTCCTGGGCAAGGTGGTTGGGGCGCGAAGTATCGGTGTACATGCCCGGGCGCTTACGCACCGGGTCCAAGCCCGACAACACTTCAATATTTTCGGACGTATAGTTATTGGTCATAGATTTTCCAGCAGCACCTCACGCAGTGCGCCAGAGGCGAGACATGCTCTACCGCATGTCCCGCCCCTAGCGTCGGGCATCAGGCGTGTATTTCAATCCCACAAAACCGCAGCATCAGCGGAATGAAGGCGTCAAAGTTATCAAAGCCGTGACTGCCACCCAAGCCACAATAACGGTGACAGTCGCCGTAATAGTCCCAGCCATCTTCCCAGTCCAGGGTTTCGTCACCCGTCTGGGTCAGCAACAATAGATTTTCCGGCTGGGTGAGCTCTGCTACCTCATAGCGGCGCAACTGCTCCAGCCAAGCCGGATCGAACTGATAGGCTTCGCCAGTATGGTAGTTATGCTGGATACCTGTGTATTTGTCCAGTAGTCGCCACGGCCTTACCGCAGGATTTACGATTGCAGCCTTCAAACCATGGTGCTCCGCCAGCCAGGTGGCGTAGAAGCCGCCCAACGACGATCCCACTAGGGCCACCGGGCCAGCCCCAGCAATGGCTGCATCCAATTCCGCCATGGCCAGCACTGGCGAAGGCGGCAATGCGGGCACGACCAACCGTTCCGGGCAGCCCGCTTGCTCAAACACTGATCGCAACAACCCGGCTTTATGGGATGCTGGTGAGCTATTGAAACCGTGGATATAAATAAGAGACGTTTCGGGGACCGGCATAATCTTTCCTGATGACTGCACTATCCGGAAGTGTGCCGGGATGGGGAAGAGTTGCAAGTTCAAAGTTAAAAGCACGAGCGTGATCCTCAAGAGTATCTCTTGAGTGCCCGTTGTTCAGATTATCCCTGCAACGCGAAGAGATGACCGATAAATGGTCTGCCCTAACCCCACGTTTCAACTTCCAACGTTAAACTCAATACCCTTTGATGGTGAAATCTACCTCGAAGGGAATGCCCTCCACCCGGCTCACCGCCGTGTCGATCTGGCCATTCGGATGCAAGTCCAGCCAACGGTAACCGGGGCTGGCATCATCCACTGCGAAGTCTTCACTTTTGGGTTTGAACTGCACACAGGTGCTAGGCACCGCCATCATCCGCACGCCGTTGCGGTGCTTATCATATTCTTGGTGCACATGCCCCCAGATAATGGCACGCACTCGCTCATGGCGATCAATGACTTGGAAAAATTTGTCGGCACTGCCCACCACCTGAGCATCCAACCAAGTACACTCCATCGGTACCGGGTGATGATGCAGACATACCATCAGATGGTCTCCGGTGGCGTCACGCAAAGCACTATCGAGGAATGACAGATCCCCGTCGAATAACTCACCTGGGACCTCACCAGGAATGGTGGAGTCGAGCATGACGATGGTCCAATTACCCACGTTAAGCACACAGGGGCTCATTTTTTCGCGGTGGGCACCCAGCGCCTGCAACATGGGAGCGGGCTTATCGTGATTCCCTTCCAGCCAGTAAACGGGCACATCAAAACCCGACAAAGTGCGATCTAAGCGTTGGTAGGATTCGTAGGAAGCATCCTGAGACAGGTCCCCGGTGGCCAGAATCAGATCCGGATTGGGTTGCTCCTTGCGGATTAGTTCCAGCACCTTGTCCAGGCTGAATTGGGTATTTAAGCCCAGCAGCTTACCTTCCGGATCGGCAAACAAATGGCAGTCTGACAACTGCACAACGCGAAGGGGTTGCAACTGCTGCGTCAAGATCCCCGCTCCCTTAACTATTTATATAATATCTTTTGCCTGTTCCTCCCTGTACTCCCCAGCACCGCGGAACAGCTCTGCTTGACACTTATAACCAAGATGATGGCACTTTTCTAGGACACATGTCCAAGAGCAGGAATTGGTTACCAATTCTCCACATAGCGTGACACGAAAGGTTGTTTATTGACTAAAAGCATGCAAGCAATCAGCCACCGGTGACTTGTTGTCGCCAAGCTTGACCACTGTCGCGGCCATGATCGTGTAGGTGACGCAACCATTCTGCCAAAAAGCGGTTCCACTGCACTTTCTCGTCCCGCTGGTGCATGTTCCGATTGGGGTAGGCATAACGGGCATTTACCCGCCGAAAAGGTCGAGCTTCGGTAACTTCTGCTAGGCGCGCATCATGGTACATGCGCACGGTAAGGCGGGACGCCGGCAGCGTAGCCAGCAGCTCCTGATCCTCCAGGCGCACCGTAGTGGTATAGGGGGAACGCTCCAGCACGCTCATCTGCAAAGTATGGGAATGGTGATCATGGCCCACTTCCACAGCCATGCTGTCACGCTCCCCCAACGCTTTCATCAAGGGCAACAGCCGCGCATAGTTTTCCTCGCACTGAGTCATCAGCGCACGGAAATCCAGCTGGTAGCGATCGCGGCGGCTCACTTACCTCCCCAACCCGCATCCAACCGGGCACGATTCAACAGCAACCATTGCAGGGCAATCAGCGAGGCCGCGTTATCTACCTGGCCACCATTCAATAACGCAGGAATGTCATCAGCACTCATTGTCACGGCACGAATGTCTTCACCTTCGTCTGGACAACCAAAAATACCACCCGCACCAGCCAAGTCCGCATGGCCCACAAACAACTGCAAGCGCTCATTGGTACCACCCGGGCTGGGCATGTAAGCGGCAATCGGTTCCAGGGTGCCCAAGGTCAGCCCCGCCTCTTCCACCGCTTCGCGACGAATCAGGTCGGCAGCGCTCTCGCCATCCTTGTCTGCAATGCCCGCGATCAACTCCAGGCACCAAGGGGTATCTCGCCACTCCAGCGCGCCGACTCGAAACTGCTCCACCAGCAAAATCTCGCCACGCACCGGATCATAGGGCAACACGGCCGCTGCCGGTGGGCGCACAAACAATTCCCGGCGGACAGGCTCGCCCCAGCCCCCGTTATAGTGCTTGTGGCGCAGGGTCAGGGTATCCACCCGGAAAAAGCCTTGGAACGGGGTCTCCCGCGCCAACACTTCCACGTCCTGAGGGCCAAATGGCGGTGTTAACGAATGATTACTCATGGGCCTCATGATATAGCGCGGAGCCCTGCTCTCGAAACTCCTTGGATTTTTCTTCCATGCCCGCTTCAGCCTGAGCCACCTGGGCGGTGCCGTCACCATAGATCTCGCGGACTTCTTGGCTGATCTTCATGGAACAGAACTTGGGCCCGCACATGGAACAGAAATGCGCCACCTTGTGGGCCTGCTTTGGCAGAGTCTCATCGTGATACTCGCGGGCACGATCCGGATCCAGCCCCAGGTTGAACTGGTCTTCCCAGCGGAACTCAAAGCGGGCCTTGGACAGCGCATTATCGCGCAACTGGGCTCCCGGGTGACCCTTCGCCAAATCCGCCGCATGGGCTGCAATCTTGTAGGCGATGATGCCTTCTTTCACGTCTTCACGGTTCGGCAGCCCTAGGTGCTCCTTGGGCGTCACGTAGCACAGCATGGCAGTGCCATACCAACCGATCATGGCCGCGCCAATGGCACTGGAAATGTGGTCATAACCCGGAGAAATATCAATGGTCAGCGGGCCAAGGGTGTAAAACGGCGCTTCCCCGCAGTGCTTCAGCTGCTCGTCCATGTTGGCTTTGATCATGTGCATGGGCACATGGCCCGGCCCTTCGATCATCACCTGCACATCATGCTTCCAGGCAATTTTGGTCAGCTCGCCCAAAGTGCGCAGTTCGCTGAATTGGGCTTCATCGTTGGCATCTGCCAAAGAACCCGGACGCAAACCATCACCCAGGCTGAAGGTCACGTCGTAGGCCTTCATGATTTCGCAGATATCTTCGAAATGGGTGTAGAGGAAGCTTTCTTCATGGTGCGCCAGGCACCACTTAGCCATAATCGAACCACCCCGAGAGACGATACCGGTAACGCGATTAGCGGTCATCGGCACATAACGCAGCAGCACACCCGCGTGAATGGTGAAGTAGCTCACCCCCTGCTCCGCCTGCTCGATTAAGGTGTCGCGGAAAATTTCCCACGTCAGGTCTTCGGCTACGCCGTTAACCTTTTCTAACGCCTGATAGATCGGCACCGTACCGATGGGCACCGGCGAGTTACGCAGAATCCACTCGCGGGTTTCGTGAATGTTGTCACCGGTGGACAGGTCCATCACCGTGTCGCCGCCCCAACGGGTGGCCCAGGTCATCTTCGACACCTCTTCCTCGATGGAGGACGTCACCGCCGAGTTGCCGATATTGGCGTTGATCTTGGTGAGAAAGTTGCGGCCGATAATCATCGGCTCAATTTCCGGATGGTTGATATTCACCGGAATCACTGCTCGACCACGGGCCACTTCATCACGGACGAATTCCGGCGTAATTTCCGCCGGAATCGCCGCACCAAAACTCTGGCCGGGATGCTGGTTCACAGGCAGGCCCGCTTCGCGATGTTCACGCAAGCGCTGATTCTCGCGGATGGCGATATATTCCATCTCCGGGGTGATGATCCCCTGGCGCGCGTAGTGCATCTGGGTAACATTCTTGCCCGCACGGGCACGACGAGGAATGCGAGTGTGCTCAAAGCGTAGCCCTGCCTTGGCAACATCATTGGCTCGCTTGCGACCATACTCACTGGTCAACCCGGCCAGCTGTTCGGTGTCATCACGCTCAGCAATCCAGGCATCCCGAATTGGGTTCAGCCCTTTACGGATGTCGATATAGGTATCTGGGTCGGTATAAGGACCAGAGGTATCATAAACCGACAGCGGTGGGTTATCCTCGAACTTTCCGTCCGCCAAAGGGGTCGGATGCTGCTGGATTTCCCGCATGGGCACACGAATATCCGGGCGCGACCCCGTGACATAGATTTTTCGTGAACCGGCGATAGGCTGACAAGATTCGTCAATGGCGTTGGCGATGGGGCGCTGATCGTCTGGCACGTCGGCCTCCAGAGGCTAAAATAAAGGAAATTCAGGAATTGCGACACTATACGTCAGCGCCCAGCAGCCAAACAACCGCGGAACTGGCCCAAACAGGCAGTGTTAATTTTCTGTACTTGCCAGTACCATAATGACCAACCAGACATACAATAAGAGTGCACCAGAATGAAGCGTAGTCCGGCAACGTCCCTAGTTCTTCTTCTTACCTCACTGGCCAGCGCCGTACAGGCCGCTGATCTCACTCAAGTCGCTAACGCCGCCTGGAGTTACGATGGTACCTGGCGCTCTGCCCGGATGAACTGGAATGCCGACCAAGAGCTGATGGTACAAGGCCGTGCCGCCCTGTTCCCGAACATCTCCGCCAGCTACGGACGTTACGACAACGACCGTGAAATCGAAGACGCTCCTCCTCTCGCACCCGACGAGCAAAATTACGGCAGCGAAGTCAGCACCTTCACTCTAACGCAGCCCCTGTTCCGTGTTGATGCCTGGTATGGCTATAAAGAAGCACAGTCCAGCACCGATATCGCGCAGGCTAACTTCGAACAAGCTCGCCAAGACTTTGTGCTGCGCGTCGCCCAAGGCTACTTCGGTGTACTGCGTGCCTGGGATACCTGGGTATCGGCAAAAGCTGAAGAGAAGGCCATCGGTCGCCAATTGGAACAGACCCAAGAGCGGTTTGATGTGGGCCTAGTACCGGCCACCGACGTGGAGGAAGCGCAAGCAACCTACGACCTGACCCAGGTCAACCTGATTGTCGCCCGCCAGCAATACGAGATTGCCCGTGACCAGCTGGAAACACTCACCGGCCAAAAATGGGCAACCCTGCTAGAGCTGCGCAATGAACTGCCCATGGAGGGCCCGCAGCCTACGGACATGAACGACTGGATTGAAAAAGCCAAAGCACAAAATCCACAAGTGCTGGCCGCGCTCTACAATACCGAGCTAACCGAAAACACGGCCAAACGTCAGCTGGGCACCATGCTGCCTCAGGTTCAACTAGTGGGACAATATCAGCATTCCCACCTCTCTCCAGACAGTTCATCGTCAACCGGCAGCTTAAGCAGCAGCTCACTCTACAGCAGCAGCTCACTCTACGATACTGAAACCAAACAGATCGGCATTGAAGTTAGCATGCCTCTGTTCCAGGGGGGCGGCCTGAACAGCCGCCGCAAAGAAGCCTACCTGCGAGCAGATGCGGCAGATTACCAATACGATCAAGCCGTACGCGATATCGTCCAACAGACCCGTAGCGCTTACCGCACCGTGGAAGCGGACGCCCTGCGCATCAAGGCTCGCCAGCAGGCTATCCGCTCCACTCGCTCTGCTCTGGATGCTACCCAGTCCGGTTATGAAGTGGGCACCCGTAATGTGGTCGACGTGCTCAATGCTCAGCGCGCCCTGTTCGCCGCCGAACGTGATTACGCCAATGCCCGCTACGACTACATCATCAACTCGTTGACCCTGAAATCCACCACCGGAGACCTGCAGCAGGGAGACCTCGCTGCGGTGAATAACTGGCTGGCACCAGAACAACCCCTAGACCTTTACAACCCGGATCTGGACGGTAAGAGTGAAAAAATGGTCCCGGAGAATTCGTCCATCGATTGACGCTAACCACCTGAGGCAAACACCGCGCCAGAGATTGCCGTCAACAGGATCGTAAAATATAAAAAAACCGCTAGCCGTTACCGGACAGCGGTTTTTTTATATTTACTTGCGAGAAAAATCCGACGGTTGATGTTCAGCCCTTCACACTAAAAATTCATGCGCAGGTACACAACCTAAACAGCAGATCGCATTAACCCGAAGGGCCAAGTCCAGTATTCAGCTCCATGGCAACCAACCGCAGCCCTTTTTCCAGCGCCCCTCGATTAGCTTCCACCACGCCGGCAGCAGCTTTGCCTTGCCGAGCGCATTGTGCCGGGTCATCCAGCAAGGCCAGCAAGGTCGCCCCCAACGATTGCGCATCCTCCACCACACTGAGCCCGCCAGCATCATCAAGCAACTGCCCAATAGCAGTAAAATTATGTAAATGCGGCCCGGTGAGCACCGGCTTCTGCCAAGCCGCCGGCTCCAACAAATTATGCCCACCTACCGGCACCAGAGAGCCGCCCACAAAAGCCACATCGCAGGTGCCAAACAACATCAACAGCTCACCCATGGTATCGGCCAAGTACACATCCACGCCGGCGGCCGACTCCTGCTGGCTGCGCCGAGCCACCGACAAGCCTGCCTCACGGATCTGATCGGCCACTGCAGCAAACCGTTCCGGGTGTCGAGGCACCAGGATTAACAGCGCCTCGGGCCTCTGTTCACGCAATGCTTTATGGGCAGCCAAAACCAGAGCGTCCTCTCCGGGATGGGTGCTGGCAGCGATCCACACCGGCCGGTTACCGAACGACGAGCGCAGTGCCGCCGCAGCCTGTTTCACTGCTGCATCCAGTGTCATATCGAATTTCACACTGCCAATGGGATATACCCGTTCCGGCCAAGCCCCTAGCGCCATGTAACGCTCGGCTTCCACTTGTGTCTGCACTGCCAGCGCGTCAAAGCGTGCCATCATTGGGCGAATCAACCGCGGCAACTTGCCGTAACCCTGATAACTTTTTTCCGACAATCGCCCATTCATTAGCATCAGTTTAGCGCCATGGCGCTTTACCGCCGCACACAGATTCGGCCACAGCTCGGTTTCCAGCACGATTACCAGTTGCGGATCAAAGGCGCGCATAAAACGGTTCAACGCCGTGGGCAATTCCCAAGGACAATAAACGTGAGTCACCCGGCCCCCGAACAACGCCTGCACCCGCTCTGAGCCAGTGGGCGTAGTGGTGGTGACCAGTAAAGGCACATCCGGGTAGTCTTCCAGCAACCGCTCAATTAACGGCGCCGCCGCCAATGTTTCCCCCACCGACACCGCATGCACCCAAAGGCTTTTTTTCAAGATCCCGGACCGGTACCCCCACGCCATGCGCTCCTTCCACCGCAAACGATAAGCCGGTGCTTTTCTACCTCTCAGCCACAAGCGCAGAAAAAGAGCGGGAAGCAGCAAATACCAAAGGGCGGAATAAATAGTTCGCATAGGGGCTCTTATCTCAATGTAGAGGCAATACACGGGCAACGCGCACAGCCCAAAACACATGATCCATCTTGTCTGTGTCAGCGCCGATGCGCGTGCCAGCGGCCTTGCTTATGCTAGCATAGCCGCACAGTTCAACGATGGTGAGCCATGAGTGACTCGACCCTAAAACCCGACACAATCCACCCAGACATTGTGGTCTTTGGTGGCGGCATTGCCGGCCTGTGGCTAATAAACCGGCTCCACGCCGCCGGCTACCAATGCCTACTGCTGGAATCCGCCAGCCTTGGTGGCGACCAGACCCTCGCGAGCCAGGGGATTATCCACGGCGGCCTCAAGTATGCCTTAAGCGGCAACCTGTCCAACGAATCCGAAGCGATTGCCCAGATGCCGGATCGCTGGCGTGCCGCCATGGCCGGCACCGACTCGGTAGACCTGCGCAACCTGAAAGTGCTCAGCGATACTCAACACATGTGGTCCAGCGGATCAGTGGCCTCACGGATGACTAACTTTTTCGCTAGCAAGATGCTCCGTGGCCGAATCGAAAAACTCAAGCGTGACCATTTCCCCAGCGCGCTGGCCAATAAGGCTTTCAAAGGCAACGTCTATAAACTCGACGACCTAGTGATCGACACTGAATCATTGATCGACACCCTTAGCGCCCCGGTCCGAGACCGGCTACTGGCGTTCGATACCCAGCGCGATACTCTAGAATGGAATAACGACGGCCTGCGCGCCGTCACCATTAATGGCCAGCGCATTGAGCCACGGCTGACCCTGCTGGCCGCCGGCAACGGTAACCCAGCTCTGCTTGACGGCGCTCATCGCGCCCACCTTTTGGAACAGGAACACAGCCAGCTGCGGCCATTGAAAATGGTGCTGGTAAAACACGACCAAGGCCATCGGCTTTACGCCCACTGTGTTGGCACCAGCAACAAACCCGTGCTCACTGTGACCACCCACGATTGTCCGGACGGCAAGGTGGTGTGGTACCTCGGCGGCGACTTGGCAGAGCGGGGGGTAGAGCGTACTGATGAAGAACAACTACATGCCGGTCGGGAAGAATTATCGCACCTTTTCCCTTGGCTAGATTTTAGCAACGCTCAATTCGCCACCCTAGATGTGACCCGCGCCGAACCCAAACAACATGCGCTGGTCAAGCCGGATAACGCCTACGCCCGCCGGGATCAAAACCTGATCATCGCCTGGCCCACTAAACTCACCCTGGCGCCGGATCTAGGCGACCGGGTAATGGCGCTGGTGGAAGAAACGGGCCTTCAACCCGGCGAGCCATTAACGATACCGCCAGCCCTTCAACGGGCGCCCATGGGCGTACCGTACTGGCATCGCTGTTTTTAATGATTACTGTAGCAAGGCGTCGTTGGTGCTGCGCAAATGTCAGTTGAACGTTAAAGCGCAAAGGGAAAAAGGAGAAGGATGAATAATCTTTTCATCCCGAACCCGAGACTGACCTGGCATGGGCGCGACGCCCAAGCATTAAATGGACACAAGTCCAGCGTCGCTACTGAACCGAAAACTTGCAACCGTTCCTCATCACACCGCTAGCAACGGACCTGCAGCGACACCAATAAGGAAGCATCATGTCCTTCATGCGCCCACTGGGCAACACAGGATTAACCGTCAGTGCACTGGGCTTGGGCACAGTGAAAATCGGCCGCGATAAGGGAGTGAAGTACCCCAACAGCTTCACCATCCCCGATGATCGTGCGGTAACAGAACTACTCGCTCAGGCACAGGATTTGGGCATCAACCTAATCGACACAGCGCCGGCCTACGGTCACAGTGAACAGCGGCTCGGTCAGTTAATGAGCCAACGCCAAGACTGGGTCATCGTCACCAAGGTCGGTGAAGAATTTGATAACAACAGTGGTGACAGCCATTTTGATTTTTCACCGGAACACGTGCGTTTCTCGGTGGAACGTAGCCTGCAACGGCTCAACACGGACTATCTGGATTGCGTGCTGATTCACTCCGACGGCAATGACCTGGCAATCATCGAAAAGGGCACTCTGGACGCTCTCAACGACCTGAAAAAAGCCGGCCTGATCCGCGCCACAGGCATGTCCACGAAAACCGTGGCTGGCGGCATCGCCAGCCTGAATCACGCGGACATGGCCATGGTCACCTACAACCTGCATCAGCAAGACGAAGCCCCCGTGATCGAGCACGCCGCCGCCCGGCAAAAAGGCATCCTAATCAAGAAGGCCTTTGCCAGCGGTCACCTCAATGACACCCTTGATGACCCGGTACAGGAAAGTCTGGACCAAATCCTTGGCATCGCCGGCGTTAGCAGTATCATTGCTGGCACCATTAACCCCGCCCACTTACAAGAAAACGTGGCCAAAGCCCGGCAGGCCTGCAAGATGGCAGCGCAATAATAACAACAGGAAACAGCATGCGTTTTTGTCTGATGATTCTGCTACTCGGCTCCTGCCTCGCAGCACAGGCGGATAAAATACGGCTACTGCGCGAAGCCCCTCAGGAGTGCGAAGAAAAAAGCGCGGTTTCGGTATCGTCCGGCAGCAAAATGCGGGGCATGTTGTTCAGCGATGCGCGAATAGATCGCCACGTGAACAAGAAGCTCACCAGAGCCATCAAAAAAGCCGGCGGCAATCGCGCCATGCTCAGCGACCGCCGCGAGTTTATGATGGAGAATCATTTTCGCGGTATTGAGCATATTGAGCTGGATGCCTGGGTTTGGCACTGCGAAGAGAAAGAGCGCTAGGCGCTACACTATTTGAAGTGCCCTGGCTCACAAAACACCACGCCCAAACCTTTTAGCTCGACCTGGCAGGATTACGCCACGTAGAAAGCAAAACCTGTTGCAGCGTGAAGCGCTTGCACATTACCCCACTACTGCTTTCTCCACCCCCAACGACTGTAATCCCGCACGATGCCCCTGCTGATATCCTTGCTGCAATTTTTCCACATTGGTGGTCAACCGATTCACCGGGAAGTGCATCGGTGGGGCGATAACATTGAGGCAACAATCATCAGGCGGGCTGTCAATAAAATCCAATGCTCTATTATAGACATCTGTACGTTTCGCCATGGCTTCATAAAAGGCGGGGATATCACGAGCCCAAGGCTTTAATAAAGGCGTCAACGCACTAGGGCGTTTGCGGAAACCCTGAGGGCGGGACAACACCACGGTGATATCCCGCGCGCCCTGTTCGTAAGCCCAACGCACCGGAATGGAATCCGCTAGCCCGCCATCGGTCATGGGGTGGCCGGCCACCTTGGGAAAGTCTCGGTAGGCAAAAGGAATAGAACAGGACGCGGTGATTACCTCATCTAAATTACTCGGCTGGGTCTGAAAATAACGCGGCGCCCCGTCTTCTATCGAGGTAGTCACTACCCACAGAGAAGTATTTCCCTGCCAATGTCTCTCCAAATTCAACGGCACGTCTATGCGAGACTGGTGCCACAACCAGTGCACATCACACAAATGTCCACCCGACATAAAACGTGACCAGTTGATAAAGTCCGGTCGACAGGCATGGTCGGTGATCACTTGACGGCTGCGGCCATGATTACCTGCCAGATAGCCGATCAGATTGGTCGAGCCGGCAGACGCGCCCACGGCGAAATCGAAATCCTGATGTTTTTTTTCCAAAAACGCATCCAACACCCCGGCAGCAAAAATACCGCGCATGGCACCGCCTTCCACTACCAACGCACGCTGTGACATTCTTTTCCCTCCACCTCGAACCGGTCTGGGCTGTACGTCCTTGAATCGGTTCAACAACGATGCCAAGGCCTCCCAAAGAAGGGAAATAGAGTCTTACTGTCCTTTTCATCGTCATCGCTGATACATCCCACAGCCGCCGTCAGGGAAGGCACTGCGGGGCTGCACCGATACCGCGCAGCTGCATCAGATTAGCGCACCCAGTGTCTGGACATAGCTCTCTTCACTCAACATTAACCTTATTAATTACTGTAAAAACAAAGCGTTAAATATTTTTCATGGCTGGCACCCCCTTTGCACAAATAAGAATACCAACTTGTGTACAACCAGGTGTGCTAACGAATGATTGGCTGGACTCTTCAACAATGGCAGATGGCCTACCGCAGCGGTGAACTCACCCCGGTACAGGCCATGAAACAACTGGCCACCACTCTGCAGGATAGTGAGCGCGCCCTGTGGATCCATCTCCTGGATGAGGCTTCCTTGACGGCCCAGGCGCAAGCGCTAACGGATCCATCGCTGCCACTCTATGGCATTCCCTTTGCCGTGAAAGACAACATTGATGTTGTGGGCATGCCCACAACAGCAGCCTGCCCGGCATTCGCCTACACCCCGACGGAAGACGCCACCGTGGTACGACTACTGCGCGACGCCGGCGCCATCGTCGTAGGCAAGACCAATCTGGATCAGTTTGCCACCGGTCTGGTTGGCACTCGTTCCCCCTATGGCGAAGTACCCAATCCATTCAACCCGGATTACCTCAGTGGTGGCTCCAGTTCAGGTTCCGCCACGGCCGTGAGCCTGGGCCTGGTACCCTTTTCACTGGGCACCGATACCGCCGGTTCCGGCCGGGTACCTGCAGCGTTCACCAACACGGTGGGCCTCAAGCCCACCCGCGGTGCCATTAGCACCCACGGTGTTGTTCCTGCCTGCCGGACCCTTGATTGCGTCAGCATCTTTGCCCTGAACGTGGACGATGCCCAAGAGATCTTTCGACTCATCAGCCAGTTCGACAGCGCAGATCCTTACAGCCGCGCAGCTCCCCGATTGCTAACCACCGGACTCCCCGAACGCCCGACTCTCGGCATCCCCAAAGACCTTCCCTGGTTCGAGGATAGCCAAGCCCAACAGCTGTGGGAGCGACAGCTGGACCAGCTCAGAGAGATTGCCAACCTGATCACTATCGACACCACGGTGTTGCAGGATGCCGCCGCTTTACTCTATCAGGGCCCCTGGGTGGCGGAACGTTTCATTGTCACCGAACCCTTGTTGCAAAAAAGCCCCTACACCTTGCTGCCAGTAATTCGTGACATTCTCGCCCCCGCCGCCGCCCTGACAGCAGCGGACAGTTTCCGGGCCCAGTACCAGCTGGCTGAATTGAAACGGCAGTCCGAAGCACTAATGGCCCAGGTTGATGCATTGTTGCTCCCCACTACGCCCGGCATCTACACCCGCGCCGCCGTGCAAGCCAACCCCATCACCCTGAACAGCCAGCTAGGCACCTGGACCAATTTCGTCAACCTCTTGGACCTGTGCGCCCTGGCATTGCCCGGCGGCTTCCGTGAAGACGGCTTGCCCGGCGGTGTCACCCTAATTGGCCCCGCTTGGCAGGACCACGCCCTGGCCGACTTCGGCCGGCGCTGGCAGCAGGCCCAGCCCTGGCAGGCCGGCGCTACCGGACAGCGGCTGGCCAAGCCGCAGACCCATGCGGCCAATGATGATGAGGACGATGTAATGACTGTCGCCGTGGTTGGCGCACACCTTTCCGGCATGCCCCTCAATACCCAGCTCACCGAACGCGACGGCGTGTTGCTCGAAGCCACCCACACGGCGCCCTGTTATCGGCTCTACGCCCTGGCCAACACTGTGCCGCCCAAACCCGGGCTGATTCGTAGCGAAAAAGACGGGGGTGACTGCATTCCCATCGAGCTGTGGCGAATGCCGATGAAGCACTTCGGCAGTTTTGTCGGCTTAATCCCCGCCCCACTGGGCATCGGTAGTCTGGAAACCACCGACGGTCGCTGGGTGAAAGGCTTTATCTGTGAACCCTGGGCCATTGGGGACGCCACCGACATTACCGCACTGGGCGGCTGGAGAAACTACATCGCGCAAGTGGCGACAAACGCTCAGGAAACACACTGATGAAGCCGTGGCGCTGGGGGGCGCTAACCGCTGCAAAACAGCGTTGTGAATTCGGTCTCACGGCACAGAACGCCGCTAGCAGCGACCGCCACAGCCATCTGATCAATGCACACATCAGCGGCAACGTTATTGTTCTGCATTGCCTGCCTGGAGCCATCATTAACGCCCGCGATCCAGTGATCGCCATCAACACCGCCGCGATGGCCTGAGGAATCAAAGATGAATACGCGAGCGGGAAAAAAAACCGAACGTCTGGCTGAACAAATTTATCTGCAATTAAAGCAGGACATGTTTGATTTTCGGCTAATGCCCGGCGACCGCTTCAGTGAAAACGAAGTGGCCGAACGGATGGGTGTATCACGCACCCCCGTGCGAGAAGCCCTGTTCCGATTACAACGGGAAACCTTTGTAGATGTGCTCTATCGCAGCGGTTGGCAGGTCAAGCCCTTCGACTTCAAATATTTCGAAGAATTATACGACGTGCGCACCGTTCTCGAATGCGCCGCTGTACGCAAGCTATGCGAACACGGCGGTGAACTAAGCAAACTGGATAATCTGGTTAGCCAATGGTGTGTAGAAAAGGCACAAAGATTATCCGATGGCCCTGTGGTCAGCGGCATGGATGAACATTTTCACGAACGACTGGTGGAAAGCACCGGCAACAATCAAATGGCACGCATTCATCATGATCTCACCGAGCGGCTACGCATTATACGGCGCCTGGATTTCACCAGCCCCTCCCGAGTGGAGGCCACTTATAACGAACACCAGGCAGTGCTGGAAGCCATCCTGCACCGCCAGGTGGAGCAAGCACAAATTCTGCTGTGTGCCCACATTGAAGAATCACGTAACGAAGTCAGAAAAATCACCGTACACATGCTGCACGAGGCCAGCGTACGCGCTGAGTTACCCGCAAGCTCTATCAACAAGAGTGATGGTTAACGTATTAGAGGGAAACAACAAGCCAGTGAGCCAACAGGAGTAGGAAGGAGGGTTCACGGCAATACAAACGCCCATTTAAACGCGACTGAGAAGCAAGGAGAAATACCATGAGTTTTTCACAATCCATGAAGAAAGTAGCTGCCGGGGTTATCGCCTCCAGCGCCATTGCCTATAGCGGTGTCGTTATGGCCGCCGACACCATCAAGGTCGGGGTGCTGCACTCTCTGTCCGGCACGATGGCTATCAGTGAATCCACACTGAAAGACACCGTTCTGATGATGATCGAAGAACAGAATAAAAAGGGCGGAGTCATGGGCAAAAAGCTTGAGCCCGTTGTGGTTGACCCCGCCTCGAACTGGCCGCTGTTTGCAGAAAAAACCCGTGAGCTGATCACCCAAGAAAACGTGGACGTTATTTTTGGCTGCTGGACATCGGTATCGCGCAAGTCCGTATTGCCCGTAGTGGAAGAGCTGAACGGGTTGTTGTTCTACCCGGTCCAGTATGAAGGTGAAGAGTCGTCCAAGAATGTCTTCTATACCGGTGCAGCACCCAATCAGCAGGCGATCCCTGCGGTGGATTACCTGATCAACGATCTGGAGGTTGAACGCTTCGTTCTTGCCGGGACCGATTACGTTTATCCGCGCACCACTAACAAGATTCTGGAAGCTTACTTGAAGTCCAAAGGCGTGTCCGAAAAGGACATCATGATCAACTACACCCCGTTCGGACATTCTGACTGGCAGAGCATCGTCAGCGAAATTAAAGCCTTCGGTAGCCAAGGCAAAAAAACCGCTGTGGTCTCCACAGTGAACGGCGATGCCAATGTGCCTTTCTATAAAGAGCTGGGCAACCAAGGAGTGAGCGCCGAAGACATTCCCGTGGTGGCCTTCTCTGTAGGTGAAGAAGAGCTATCGGGCATCGACACCGGCCCGCTGGTTGGCCATCTGGCTGCTTGGAACTATTTCCAAAGCGTCTACAACGATACCAACAACGCTTTTATTGACCAGTGGCACGCCTATACCGGTGACGACAAGCGCGTGACCAATGACCCTATGGAAGCAACCTACATCGGCTTCAATATGTGGGTGAAGGCGGTTGAAAAGGCTCAATCTACCGACACCGATAAAGTGGCTGACGCCATGATCGGCATCAAGACCCCCAACCTGACCGGCGGCACAGCGGTGATGAACAAGAACCACCACCTATCTAAGCCCGTATTGATCGGTGAAATTCAGGATGACGGTCAGTTCGCCGTTGTCTGGGAAACCGAAGGGTTGGTGCAAGGTGATGCCTGGTCTGATTTCCTGCCGGGCTCCAAAGACCTGATCTCCGACTGGACCGCACCGACTCGTTGCGGCAACTACAACACCAAGACCAACACCTGTGGCGGTGCTTCTGCCGAGTAAGGCTGCACGCAACAGCACTCTGGGCAACGCCCAGGGTGCTCGTCGCTTAGACCAACATTACGCATAACACATGAAGCCAGCACCAGAACAGTGGCCATCGCCTTTCACAGGCGCGCCCTCCAACGTATTGATCTGGCTTTCATTTTGACGCCCTGTAAGGAGCCCGTCATGGGTCGTAAATTTAGCCGAATACTGATAGCGCTGCTAATAGCACTGCAGGTCAGTGTGAGCTGGGCAGAAGAGCCACTGCAAGAACAAACAACACCAACCCAGCCAATCACGGAGAACAGCGAGGGCGCCACTGGCATACCCACCCCTACCCTCCAAAACATTCTTGACCGGTTGACCAGTCGTAGCTTTGATGAAAAAGAAGCGGCTATTCGTGAACTGGCAAACCAAGACAACCCCCGTGTTATTGCGCTACTCAACGCCTTGATGAATCGCGAACTGGTGCATAATCGAAAAGATAACAGCATCGTCTTAGGCAGCAAGAAAGACGGTCAATGGGAACTACGCGATCCAGAAACCACCCAGCTTATTGGCCAAGTAGATAGCCGCGCTGCACGGCCAGTGATCATCAACAACCGCTTGCGTACCGTGATCAATAACCAGCTGGCACTGGCTGCTCTGAACGACCCGGACAGCGATGTTCGCTATCGGGCCGCCAACCAACTGATCGGCAATGATGATCCGGAAATGCTAACAGCGCTGGCAAGCCGCCGCGCCCAGGAAGCGGATCCTCGTGTTGCCGTACAAATTGACACCGCTCTGAATATTGCCGCCCTGCGCAGTGACGATTTGAGTACACGACTCAGCGCCATTGACACCCTCGCTGGCAACCTGCACCCAGACGTTAAGAATGCGTTCAATGAGCGCCTGCGTGTAACCCAACACCCAACAGAAAAAAAGGCACTGGAAAAAGCCATCGCCCGCATCGAAGCACGTATTGAAAGGTTCCAAACCGCCGACACCGTGTTCTTCGGTCTGAGCCTGGGCTCGGTATTGTTACTGGCCGCCATCGGCCTGGCCATTACGTTCGGGGTGATGGGCGTCATCAACATGGCCCATGGCGAACTGATCATGCTGGGCGCCTACACGACCTATGTAGTGCAACAACTGTTGCCCACCAGTCACGAATGGTCACTGCTGATTGCCATTCCCGCTGCTTTTCTTGTGTCCGCCTTTGTCGGCATACTTATCGAACGCTTTGTCATTCGCTTTCTGTATGGCCGACCACTGGAAACCCTGCTAGCGACCTTTGGGGTCAGCCTCATTTTGCAACAGGCAGTACGGGTCATTTTCTCCCCACTGAACCGCACCGTAATTACCCCGGAATGGATGAGTGGTGCATTGGAAATCAACCCCGTGTTCTCGCTGACCTACAACCGGCTGTACATTATCTTCTTTGCCTTGGCGGTTTTTCTAGCCCTTCTCACTTTGCTCAAGAAAACCCGACTGGGCCTGCAAGTCCGTGCGGTCAGCCAAAATCGCGCCACCGCCCGCAGCCTCGGTATTCGCAGTGAACGGGTCAACGCTCTCACCTTCGGGCTGGGCTCAGGCATCGCCGGAGTGGCCGGCGTCGCATTGGCACAGCTAACCAACGTGGGGCCAAACCTGGGCCAGAGCTACATCATCGACTCCTTCATGGTTGTAGTGTTCGGCGGAGTCGGCAATCTGTGGGGCACTCTCACTGCGGCCTTCAGCCTCGGCATTGCCAACAAATTACTGGAACCCATGGCCGGCGCGGTACTGGCCAAGATTGTGGTGCTGGTCTTCATCATTCTGTTTATACAGCGCAAACCGCGGGGTCTGTTCCCGCAACGTGGCCGGGCGGCGGAGGAATAACATGCGAGATTCAACATTCAAAAGCGCCTTCAGCGACCGCGCAGCAAAAACCTTTATGGGCGTGCTGTTTGGTGCCACCCTGCTGGTGACCATACTCAACCAGCTGTTTCCAGCTGACTCTGCCCTGCATGTAAGCGCCTACACCGTGACGCTGCTTGGCAAATACCTGTGTTACGCGCTGCTGGCGCTGGCGCTGGATCTCGTGTGGGGCTACTGCGGTATTCTCAGCCTGGGCCACGGCGCCTTCTTTGCCTTGGGAGGCTATGCCATGGGCATGTACCTGATGCGCCAGATCGGCGATCGCGGCGTCTATGGCAACCCGGACCTCCCTGACTTCATGGTCTTTTTGAACTGGAGTGAGCTGCCCTGGTATTGGCAGGGTTTTGACCAATTTTGGTTTGCCGCATTGATGATTCTGCTAGTGCCCGGTCTGCTGGCATTCGTATTCGGCTGGCTGGCGTTCCGCTCTAGAGTCACAGGGGTCTACCTGTCCATCATCACCCAGGCGCTGACCTATGCGTTAATGCTGGCGTTCTTCCGTAACGAGTTGGGTTTTGGCGGCAACAACGGGCTCACCGACTTCAAGGATTTGCTCGGCTTTTCCCTGCAATCGGATTCCACTCGCGTGGGCTTGTTGATGGCCACCGCCGTAGCCCTGGCCGGTGCCTTTGTACTATGCCGCTGGATCACCGGCAGCAAACTGGGCCGCGTGGTACTGGCGGTGCGTGATGCAGAATCCCGAGCGCGCTTTGTGGGTTACCGCACTGAACATTACAAACTGTGGATTTTCACCCTCAGCGCCATCCTCGCGGGTATCGCCGGGGCGCTGTATGTGCCCCAGGTGGGCATCATTAATCCTGGAGAGTTCTCACCACTGAATTCCATCGAGCTGGTGGTATGGGTGGCCGTTGGCGGTCGCGCCACCCTATATGGGGCGGTTATCGGCGCCATCTTGGTGAACTACGGTAAAACCGTATTCACCGGCATCATGCCCGAAGCCTGGCTGTTCGCCTTGGGGGGGCTGTTTGTAGCCGTTACCGTATTCCTTCCCCATGGATTAGTGGGTTTGGTATCGGAAAATTGGGAAAAAATAAAAGCGCGATTGAATCGAAACAACAAACCATCCGGCTCCGCCAGACCTGCAGAAGGAGACCTGTCATGAATGCACTGGATAACCTGCGCGAGACTTTTCGCCGTGATCAGGTATTCGATTTCATGCGCCAAGGCACCCGCCCAGTGCTCCCAGGGCAACTGGATTCTGGTACCAGTAAAAATATTCTCTACATGGAAGATATCACCGTCAGCTTTGATGGTTTCAAAGCGATCAATGATTTGACTCTGTATATCAAAACCGGCGAATTACGCTGCATCATCGGCCCCAACGGGGCCGGTAAATCCACCATGATGGATGTGATCACCGGCAAGACCCGTCCGGATAGCGGCACCTGTTTTTTCGGCCAGACCCTGGACCTCACCCGCATGAGTGAAACGGACATTGCCACCGCCGGCATCGGCCGAAAATTCCAGAAGCCCACCGTGTTCCCGGAACACACCGCTTTCGAGAACCTGGAGCTGGCCATGCACAGCCCCAAGGGCCCCTGGCATTCTCTTTTCACTCGGCTCAGCGGCGAGCAAACAAACTGGATTGAAGAAACGCTATACACCGTCGGGCTGTTAGGCGAGCGCAACAAGGTGGCTGGGCTGCTGTCTCATGGCCAGAAACAATGGCTGGAAATCGGCATGGTACTGATGCAAAAACCGCAGCTGCTACTGGTGGACGAACCCATCGCCGGCATGACCCGCCAAGAAGTCGAGCGCACCGGAGAGTTGCTGAAAAGCCTTGCCGGCAAACATTCCGTCGTTGTCGTCGAGCATGACATGGAGTTTATTCGTTCCATCGCCAGCACCGTCACGGTACTTCACCAGGGCAGTGTGCTGGCCGAAGGCACCATGGAGCAAGTACAGAACGATCCGAAAGTGATTGAAGTGTATTTGGGCGAATAAATTCGCAGCTACACACTGCCACATTAGACAGAGACAGGAATATTTTTTGATTGCCGGTTTTTTAGACTTTTTCCCTATGCACGGCGAGAAGTCTGGCCGGCTATAACCGCTCCTTCCCGCGTTGCAGCTTATAGCTTGCTTGCTGCTCTATTCGGAGAATCACCGTGTTACAACTGAACAAGGTTAACCAATACTACGGCCAATCCCACACCCTCTGGGATATAGACCTCGACCTGAAGAAAGGCGAATGCCTGTGTGTCATGGGCCGCAACGGCGTGGGTAAAACAACCCTGCTGAAAACGATTATGGGCTTATTGCCGGTTAAAAGTGGCAGCATTGAATTCAATGGTACCGATTTTACTACGCTAGCCGCCGAAGAGCGGGCCCGAGCGGGCATTGGCTATGTCCCTCAGGGGCGGGAAATTTTCCCTCTGCTAAGCGTGGAAGAAAACCTGGAAACCGGCTTACAGGCCCGACCGGATCGCAGCAAGAAAATTCCAGAGCGTATTTACGAACTCTTCCCGGTGCTGCACGAAATGCGCCATCGTCGCGGTGGCGACTTGTCCGGCGGACAGCAACAACAGCTGGCGATCGGTCGCGCCCTAGCACTGGACCCAACACTGCTCATTCTGGATGAACCCACAGAAGGTATTCAACCCAACATTGTCGACATGATTGGCCGGGTGATCAAAACTCTAAACCAACAAGAAGGGCTCACCGTGCTACTGGTAGAACAGAAGCTTCACTTCGCCCGCGCCACCGCCGATCGCTTCGCCATTATCGACCGGGGCAGTAAAGTAGCAGAGGGGGACATGGGCGAACTGGATGAGACGCTGATCAAGCGTTATTTGACGGTTTAGTCATCAATCCCTTCTGTGCCGTAGAAGCGTCGCTGGTGGCGTGATCACTTATCGCTGATATCGCGCCAGCGATACCCCTTTTACAGTAAAAATTGCCCACCCCATCGTTGCGTTGAGTACAACGGAAACCCACCAGATGACACCGGTTATTATGACGGTTACCCGGAACGGACGGGGATAAACCATTTGGGTTTTATGCGACAAAAATCCCGGCGGCAGTGTTGTTTCAGGGCTTTTTTGGAATCCAGTACATAGGCGTCCCCACCGTCGCGGACAAACACCACCCAATGCCAAAAGGGTGTGCCGTTTTCCCGGTGCCACTTGATCGCCAACAAGGCTCGATCAGGAAGGGCCGCCCAATCCTGAAATGGCTGTTCTTGCGGAGACGCATGTAACCCGTATTCCTCTAATAACCGGCAGACATAACCCGTGTCTGACCACAAACCGGGGTCCTGAGCATAAATCCCCAAAGCATTTGCCCGCCGCTTCGCCTCCCCATAGCTAACACCTGCCAAGGCGGCCACAGCCGCTATACCACAGCCTGAATCCTCTTCTTGAATCACCGCTTTCACAGATTACTCCTGTGCGTCATTTCGTCTGACAGCTTACACTGGCCGCTTTCCCAACGAACAGGCGATCTTCATGCTCAACCGCCTCGCCCAACTATTCCCACTCTGGGCCTTGCTGTTTTCTCTGCTGGCCTATTGGCAGCCACAGTGGCTAGTGGCCGGCAAGGACGCCATCGTGCCACTGCTTATGCTGATTATGTTCGGCATGGGGCTATCATTAAGCTGGGCGGATTTTCAGCGGGTACTGAAACGCCCCGGCGTGATTGGCCTGGGCGTTGCCCTGCAATACAGCCTGATGCCACTGATCGCCTGGGGCATTGGCATCGCACTGCAACTGCCCGAGGAACTATTAGTCGGCCTGATCTTGGTCGGGGCCTGCCCCGGCGGCACCGCCTCCAATGTGATTGCCTATCTGGCACGGGCCAACGTGGCGCTGTCGGTGGCCATCACATTCGCTTCAACCCTGCTAGCGATCATCGCCACCCCCTTGCTGACCTGGCTATACTTGGGCGAGCGCATCCCGGTGCCAGTGAATGGCATGCTACTGTCGCTGGTACAAATCGTCATCGTCCCGGTGGTGGCAGGCTGCGCCTTGAATACGTTTTTCAACCGCCAGCTCACACCAATACGGGATTGTTTCCCGCTGGTGTCCGTGGCCGCCATTGTGGCCGTCATCGGCATTATCGTGGCATTGAATCAGGGGCGTATCGGGGAAGCCGGGCTGGCCGTGTTTGTGGCGGTAGCGCTGCACAACGGACTGGGATTACTGGGTGGGTATGGGGTCGCCCGGCTACTGCGTCTGGACCGGCAAACCTCGCGTACCCTGGCCATTGAAGTAGGTATGCAGAACTCCGGGCTGGGGGTGGCATTGGCCATTAAACATTTCACCCCACTGGCCGCGCTACCGGGCGCCCTGTTCAGTGTCTGGCATAATTTGTCTGGCTCTCTTCTCGCCACCGTGTGGCAACGGGATGCGTCTGCCTCACACCCTGATAGCAATAACGAAACGCATCACCCGTAAAAAAACACACTTGCCAGCAAGAATCTGCTCCCCAAAAAAAAGCGGGCCAGAGGCCCGCTTTGCTATTGCTCACAACCTGAATCAGTCGATCACGCTGCTACCCCCTCCGGCGCTGATATCCTTCAGGATAACCGTGCCCGCTGCCGAGCCATCGGATACCCAAGGCTCATAACCGTCACTGCCATTATCCGCAACGAACAGGTACTTGCTGCCCAGCTCGCCATTCACGGTGGGCGGCACCTGATACGTGAACGTCAGCGGGAAAGGCTCCGAGTCTGCGCCCGCCGCTGTATCATTGATATCCTTGACCAGCTCCGTTCCCTGGGAGGTGCCATCGGTTTTCCACAGTTCGTTACCGAAATCACTGCCACCGGCGCCCTCGGTATCAGCCGCAAAGAACACCGTACCGTTAGCCTCCACCATGGTCCAGGCTTCAACATCAGAGAAGGAATAATCTCCCGTGCTACGCACTGCCGGATCAATTTCTGCAGAGCCACTGGTATTATCAATGCGCAGAAGATACGGGGTTAGCCCGGCTTGCTCCACGTACATCAACACACCCAGTGACGTGCCGACCAGATCTTCGTCATAAGGCTTATTGGCTTCGCTGGCGGTCAAGTTGGTCACCGTGCTGCCGTCATACTCGAAGATATTCAGGTCTGAGGTGCTGGTTCCCTTATCCGCAACGAAATACACCTTGCCGTTGCTGGCCACCACATTCTCGGTGATATCGAGCCGTACCGTGCTGCCACCATCATCAAAGGCTACTTCCTCGATATTTCCATCTTGATCCAGCTCGTAAAGGCGGGTTTCTGCATCGGTGGCGTTGAAACGCCCGGTAAACAGCAGCTTGCCGTTATAACCCAGCCAATCATCATCGCCAATCAGTTGCGGGTATTTCGTCAGAGAGCCACCGGTGATGGTGTCGTTATTGGTGGCGATCTTCGCGGTTCCTGCCGCCGTACCATCGGTGAAGTAGACATCGCCGGCATCCTGATCAAAGAAGAACAGGCCGCCATCCACCGGGGTCAGGGACTCAGGCGCCGTATTGCTGGTCGGGTTGCCGTTAATATTTGTCGACAGCACTACGGTGTCATTAGAAACGGGGTCGAAAACCACCAGCTCGCGGCCAAACTGATCCACCACCGCATTCATAAACAATTTTCCAGCCGCCGGCACCATATTGTGCGGCTGACCGTTGCCATTGGGATAGATATCCGCCACACGCTCGGTGCCCGCGCCGGTGCCGTCGGTGGCCCACAGCTCTACATCACCGTTGCTGTCCTTGCCTGCAAAGTAGAACGTGCCGTCCAGCTCCGCCATGTAACCACTGCCGAAACGGCCCACTTCAAAACCGTTGTTATTGTCATCAACGATCTTGCTGGTGCCGGCAGAGGTACCGTCCGTCTTGTAAAGGTATTCTGTCAGCGCTGCCGCCCGTGGCGTGGCGCTGCGAACGGCGATCGCGCCAGCGCTTTCAACCGCAGGAAATACCACAAAGCCATTGCCCCCTTCTGCCACGGTGGTGCCACCGCCGCCAGAGCTGGAAGAATCGCCGCCACAGGCGGTCATCATGGTGGCCATGCCGATGGCGGCAGCCAGTTGAGTGAGTTGCTTGTTGATCATTGCGCTTACCCCGATTGGTTACTCATCCCAGAGAGGCGTTTATTAGAGCACCGGGAGGAATTTGGCTTCTTCACCCTGATGGGTGAATTTCACCCGAGGGCGCTTACATGCCGTAATAATCGGGCTAGACTGGGTGCCAGTCATTTTACAAACCCGCCAGCCATGCCAGAAACCCTTCGTCGTGCGGTGACGGAAAACCGCGAACGCATCCTTCAGGAGCGCCACAACCTGTTCATGGAAGAGGTGGGGTCACGCATGGTGCTGTCGTTTTTTATTGCAGCGGCACTGCCATTATTTTTTCTGAAGCTGCGTACAGAGCCGCCCTTTATCGGCTGGTATACCGTGCTGCTTTGTGTCGCAGCACAATCTTTTTTCCTCATCCGGTTTTACAACGCCCATCGGGAACACGAAGCGCCTAAAACCCGGAAATGGCATCGGCTAAACCTCTACCTTGCCGTGATCTGGGCGATACTGTGGTCAAGTTTCCCTTATCTCTTCCTGCAAGGGGCCACGCCGGTAACCCTGCTGACCTGTCTGGTTATCCTCTCGGTGGCCACCTCGATCCCGTCTGTATCCATGGGTGTGTATCCGGATATTTTTATCAGTTTCATAACACCGGTTTATCTCGCCTGGCTGGCCTTTATTCTGATTTACGTACCGCAAGCGCCAGGGATCATAAAAATCATTCCGTTGGCCAACCTGATTTCCATGATCGTGTTTAGTCTTTATGTTCACCGCACACAGATCAGCACTATCGCCCTGCGAATTGAAGCAGAACAGGCCAAAGAACGTGCCCGCAAGGCCAGTGAAAGCAAAACCCGGTTTCTGGCCGCCGCTAGCCACGACCTGAGGCAACCGCTGCAGGCGGCCACCCTGTATGCCGCCATGCTGAAAAACAATGCCGACCCACAACCCGATATCGTCGACAAGCTGGATACCGCCATTGGCTCCTGCAATGAACTGCTGGGGCACTTGCTCATGCTGTCGCGCTTGCAGTCCAGGCGACTAAAACCCCGCAAACGCATTATCAGCCTACTGGACACCTTGCAGCCCATCCTTGATGAAATTCGACCACAGGCAAACGCAAAGCAACTGGCTGTGGTCACCAAAAATCTAGCCGGCCAGCATGTGTTCGCCGATGGGGTCATGCTCGCTCGCATTGTCCGCAACCTGGTCAATAATGCCCTCAAATACACCGAGCGCGGGCATATTCGTATTGCCGCCCGGCAGCAGGACAATCAATTGTTGCTGGACATCGCAGACACCGGCATCGGGATTGACGAAATCTATCAGTTCGAGGTGTTCGACGAATTCATGCAGATAGACAACGACCAACGTTGGATCCAGAACGGACTAGGGCTGGGCCTCGCCATCGTCAGCCGACTGGCTGCACTGTGCGACATTCCGTTCAATATGCAGTCACGCAAGGGCGAAGGCACCACCTTCACGTTGACGTTACCGGCGGCGGCCTCCAGCCAGACACAGCCCGCTCACAACGTGGTCAATGCGCTGCCACTGTTTGAAACACTGACCGTGCTATTGATAGATGATGACAAAAGGGTTACAGAAGCCCTGAGCAGCCTGCTGGGCAACCTGGGCGCAACAGTAACTGCCCACCACTCGCTGGAGCCAGCCATGCAGGCATTGAAAAAGCGAGGCGCGCCACCTTCAGTGGTCATTACCGATGATCAGATAGGACCGCATACCAATGCGGGCTCGGTCATCGCCGCGGTAACCGCATTGTTCCGCCAGCCAATTCCCGCCCTGATCATCACCGGCAATACCGATCCGCAATTCATTCAGTCCTTGCCGGAGGACATTGATGTGCTGTTCAAACCGGTAGCAGCGGATACGCTAACCGCAAAACTGGAGGAAATGATGTCCTCCAAGAAAAGCTAAAGCAGGCCTATCTGGCGGGCTTTTTCGATACAGGCGGTGCGGTTAGGCACGTCCAGTTTTTCGTAGAGTAGTCGCAAGTGGGTCTTGATGGTGTTCACGCTGACGAACAGCTGGCGGGCGATTTCCTTGTTACCATGACCTTCCTGGAGCATGGTCAGAATGGCCAACTGCTGACGGGTGAGGGTGAGCGCTTCTTCCGGGGCAGCCCCGGCCATCAAGCGGAAGGATTCAGAAAAGTAGCTGCGGCCGGCCATGATCTCCCGGATGGCAAAGAGGATCTGTTCCACGGACTCACTCTTGTCCACGAAACCATTCACCTTCAGCTGCACCGCACGGCGCACGGTGGCTTCCGTGGCAGAGCCAGAGCACACCAGCACCTTCGCCCCTCCCACCAGGCGACCGATCAGGCTCCACAGGGTCAGACCATCAAGATGCGGCATCGTCTGGTCAAGAATTACCAGATCATACAACGGTAAGAATTGACGATTATCCAGCAACCATTTTGGCTGCTCGCAGGTAGTAATCATTGCCTCAGCATAGGCATTCTTGAGCGTAACGCTTAACGCATCAGCAAATAACGGATGATCATCAACAATCAGAATCTTCAACGGTACAGCCTTATCCCAACCCTGCCGATAAGGTTATAAAAAAGCGGTATACATTTCCACGGGAAAGACCCGCACATTGATCAGCCACGCCCCCTTCCCTAGTTGGTTTTTTTCACGTTTACGCTGTGATTTTGATGATTTTCTTGCCTGCCTGACAAACGGCTATCCGGGTCGCATGAGCGGGCCCTTATCGTTACCCGCTCTAATTGTCACCCCCCGGAGCGGGGGGTATCGTAAAACCTAATACTCCCGTCCCTGTCCTGTCGACACATAGGGCAGGACGCAATGTTGCTGAGCGCACGCAGTCGCCGACAGGACGCCAGCGTAATATCACGCTGTGAATGAGAGATTCATCATGTATCAGGTCATGATCGTGGATGATGAGGAGTACATCCTCAAAGCCTTGAAACGCACCATCAATACCTACACCGACTGGGATGTCGAGACCTATCAGAGCCCCCACGAAGCCCTGCGCCGGGCACGCACCACGGTTTTCGATGCGGTCATCACCGACTATATGATGCCGGAAATGAACGGTTTGGAGCTGCTTCAGGAACTGCGCGAGCTGCAGCCGGATACTATTCGCATTGTGCTGACCGGGGTGATCGACATCGAAACGGTCATGTCGGCCATTAACAAGGCCGGTGCATTTCGCTTTATCCCCAAACCTTGGGATGACGAGCAACTCCTCGACAACATTCGTGAAGGCTTAAAATTCCGTGACATTCTTTTGGAAAATCGAATGCTCGCAGAAACGGTTCGGGAGCAACAAGAAGCCTTGCGTAGTATGGGTTATGAGGGCTAGGCCCTTAACTTTTCGCCCTTCAAACAACTAATAACGGCTCGGCGCATGAACAGCTTGCTGGACAAAACGAGTATTGGCTTTGGCATGGAAGCTCAAGGGCTATTTTTAGTGTCCTCTACGGTCATCCTGCTGATCATTATTTTCTTTTTGTATAAAACCTACCGCACCTCAATTAACGTGGAAGCTAAACTGACAGAGTTCTCGGCGTTAACGGATAACCCGTTCGGCCGCAAGCTGCATTTGATCGAGGTAAATGCTGACGAATACAAACTGAACAAAGCTCTACTTGGCCCACTGGCGCGCATTATCGACGAATACTGTGTACTGACAACCGACCGCCACGGCACCATAACCTTTGCCAACGGTAAGTTTCTCGCTCTCAGCGGTCACTCTTTTTCACAACTTATCGGTCAGAACGAAAAGATCAATCATCCTGAAGATGATTCCCTACCGCTCATGCGTTGCGGGCAGGCGCTATCTGGTGTGTGGAACGGGGAGGTATGCAACCGTCATGCAGACGGTAGCCGTTACTGGATGAACATGTTCCTATTTCCTCTTTCTTACATTTCCGATGAAGACGACGGCTATATTTATTTCGGCACCGATATCACCGACATCAAAACCGAAAACAATCAACTAATGCAGGAGGTGAAAGACAAGAGCCAAAAACTGGATCAGGTGGAATCGCTGCTATTACACTCGGAAAAAATGGCCTCATTGGGAACCATATCGGCAGGTATTGCCCACGAAATAAATAATCCTATCGCCTATATTTCTTCCAATTTGAATCGCAGCCGGGATTACCTCAACTCCATGGCAGGTCTTATTAAGGGACTTAAAAAGCGTATCAGCAATGATCAGTTCCAGAAATTTCTAAGCACTGCAGAAAACCTGAATATAGACACAAAAAAGCTGGCCTTCATGATGGAAGATTATCCTGCACTGCTGAATGAAACCGAGGAAGGGATTGAGCGGATCAAGAAAATCATTCGCGACTTAAAGCACTTCTCCCATAACCAGCCAGAAGCGTTCTGCCCTACCGATATTCCTGCCTGCCTAGCGATTGCGTTGAACCTAGCCAAACATGAAATTAAAAATCGGATTACGGTTACTCACACTCTACCCGATTCTCTACCTACGATTAGTGGATCGGCAAGCCAGCTGTCGCAAGTGTTCATGAATCTGTTCGTCAACGCAGCCCAGGCTATCGAAGACAAAGGTCACATCACTATTGCAGCCCAGTGCGATGAAAAATGGTGCACTCTGACCATTGCCGACGATGGACCAGGCATTGCCGATGAATTCCTACAGCAGATCTTCGAACCCTTCTTCACCACCAAGCCCATAGGCCAGGGCACCGGTCTTGGGCTGTCCATCTCCCATGACATCATTCAGCACCACGGCGGCACCATGACTGTGGCAAGTCAACTCGGCGCCGGTACCATTTTTACGATCCGGCTACCGCTAAAGCAGACCGACCGGGCCGATGCAGCCTGATTTCGTCTACACTCTGACCACGCCGACGGGGTGGCAACAACGCATCCGTATTTCTCTGTTAGAAGAGCACGGCGCCATTGCCATTCCCGATACGTTTACCCCCCCCGACTGGGCCGCGCTGAGCTATAACCAGTGCAGTCACTGCCCATTGAACCCTCACGAAAATCGCTATTGCCCCATTGCCCGTAACCTGGCCTATCTGTTGCCGGAATCTGCGCTAGGGGATTCGTTTCAAGCAGTACTTTTGGACGTGGAAACGCCCCAACGACGTTACCAACAAGAGACCACCCTGCAGCGGGCTCTGAGCTCCCTGTTTGGGCTGATCTGCGCGCTGAGCGACTGCCCGCATACACGCTTTCTGCGGCCCATGGCCCACTTCCATCTTCCACTGAGTAGCGACACGGAAACGCTTGTGCGCACCGCCAGCTTGTATCTGTTGCATCATTACATTCGCAACCGCCAACAACCTGAACAAGCCGTGTCTCTGGATGGGCTAAATGACCGTTACCGCGCACTCAATGAACTAAATCGTTGCTTTACCGACCGCCTACGCCAGCATGGAGAATCAGACGCATCCGTGAATGCACTCGTGTTGCTGAGTATCACCACACGGGAAATGCACTGGAATTTGGAAGAAGAGCTGGGGAACTTGGCCGCACTGTTTGATGACAGCGATGCTTAGCGGGGTTCTGGAGAGCCCCTGACGTACTCTTCATGCACGCCGTTTTATCGACGACAAACGTCCGCTCCTAACTGTAATCCATCCCTGGCGATGAGGGCCGTCACACCCTCGTCGAGCCCAGCCGAGCGACGTTAATCTTCTGTGCCATTGGTTTTATGACAAAAAAATACCCATCGAGATTTTGCCGTCATCCCCATACGCGAGACCTGATGATTGTACCCGGCAGGCACCCGCACCGGCCCACCACACTCCCCCCGGCAAATGCCGGGGTAAGAGGAAACTATCGGGCAACAGAGTCAACGCCCGTTATTGTGCATCCGCATGCTCTTCCTTGACCCGGAACCAAGCCGCGTACAATGCGGGCAGAAACAATAAAGTTAGAGCCGTGGCCACAATCAGCCCACCCATAATCGCCACCGCCATGGGGCCGAAGAAGACACTGCGCGACAACGGTATCATAGCCAGCACTGCCGTCAGAGCCGTCAACACGATAGGTCGGAAACGGCGTACCGTGGACTCAATAATCGCATCCCAAGCGGTAAGACCCTGCTCCATATCCTGCCCAATCTGATCCACCAGGATCACCGCATTACGCATGATCATCCCCGCCAACGCGATGGTGCCCAGCATGGCCACAAACCCAAACGGTTTCTGGAACAGCAACAAGAAGAACGTCACCCCGATCAGCCCCAGAGGTGCTGTGATGAAGACCATCAGCGACAACGGGAAGCTGCGCAGTTGCAACATTAACAGAGTAATCACTACCAGAATGAACAACGGCATCCCTGCATTCACCGATTTCTGACCCCGCGCGGATTCCTCCACTGTACCGCCCACTTCTAGCAGATAGCCTGGCGGTAAGTCCGCCTGAACCTGGGACAACTCAGGCATGATTTGCTGCATCAGCGTAGCGGGCAGCACATCGCCTTTCACATCCGCCAATACGGTCACAGTGGGCAGCCGGTCACGGTGCCAAATAATCCCTTCTTCGAAACCGGACTCCAGTGTCGCCACCTGATTCAACGGCACACTACGCCCACTGGCGGTCTGCACCGCAAGATTGCCAAGCAAACCCAGCGCATGGCGTTCATTGCTGTCACCGCGAACTTCAACATTAATTAATTCATTATCTTCACGGTACTGGCTGACCGCCACGCCGGAGAGAGAGGCCTGCAACGCAGTAGACAAATCCGAAGTCGTAATGCCAAGCGTACGCGCCCGATCCTGATCAATGATTAGCCGCACAACCTTGCTGGGCTCTTCCCAATCAAGGTGCACATTGGCAGTCTGGCCGTTGTCGCGCACTTTCTCCGCAACACGCCGGGCCAATTCACGTACTTGAGGAATATGTTCACCGGAAATACGTAACTGTATCGGGTACCCCACCGGCGGACCATTTTCCAATCGCGACACCCGAGTACGTACCGCCGGGAATTCCCGGTCAAGAGTGTTTATCAACCAATCGCGCACTTGCTCGCGATCATCCACATTACGAGTAAGCACCACAAACTGAGCGACACTAGCAGCAGGCAACTTCTGATCCAACGACAAGTAATAACGTGGCGAGCCGCTCCCCATGTAACCCACGTAATTTTCGATCATGTCGTTTTCACCAAGCATCTCTTCCAAACGCAGGGCCTTTGCCTGTGTCGCTGTTAGCGATGCGCCCTCTTCTAACTTCATATCCACCATCAGTTCAAGCCGGCCAGACGGCGGGAAAAACTGCTGCGGAACAGCGCTGAACAAAATAATAGAGAACACAAAAATACCAACGGTTAGCCCGATCACCGTTTTGCGGTACCGCACACACCGCTCCACCCAGCTGCGAAAACGCCGGTAAAAAGGCTTCTGATAGGGATCATGCACATCACCACTGGCATCACGGCGAGCCAAGCTGGGAAGCAACTTCTCACCCAGGTAGGGAACAAAAACCACCGCTGTAACCCAGGACGCCAACAAGGCAATAGTGACCACCTGGAAAATAGAACGCGTATATTCACCAGTACTGGACTGGGCCGTGGCAATAGGCAGGAAGCCTGCTGCTGTAATCAAGGTGCCTGTAAGCATCGGAAAGGCGGTACTCGTCCAGGCAAAACCTGCAGCTTTGATGCGACTGAAGCCCTGCTCCATTTTTATCGCCATCATTTCCACTGCGATGATGGCATCGTCCACCATTAAACCCAGCGCCAGTACTAGTGCACCAAGAGAAATCTTGTGTAAACCAATGTCAAAATACTTCATTGCCGCAAATGTCATCGCCAACACCAGCGGAATAGAGAGCGCCACCACAAGCCCCGTTCTCCACCCCAACGAGAAAAAGCTCACTAGCAACACGATGACCAGCGCTTCCATCAATACTTGAACAAATTCTCCCACCCCAGCTTCTACCGCCGCAGGCTGATCAGAAACCTGACGAAGCTCCATGCCGATTGGCAGGCTTTGTTGCAACTTGGCAAAGGTGCGATCCAAATTTTCGCCAAGCTTGAGAATATCGCCACCGTCTTTCATGGAAACGGCAATACCAATGGCATTTTCTCCCATAAATCGCATACGTGGTTGCGGCGGATCGCTGAAGCCACGATACACTCTTGCGATATCACCTAAACGCAGCGTGCGATTTTCTACTTGAATAGGAAAATTGCGAATATCGTCCACGCTGGTGAATTCACCGGTCACCCGGATGCGAACGCGACTGCTGGGTGTTTCAAAAAAACCCGCGTCTGACACGGCATTCTGTGACTGCAATGCCTGCTGCACTGTGATTAACGGGATTCCCAAGGACGCCAGTTTGGTGTTGGCAATTTCCACCCATATTTTTTCATCTTGAAGACCAACTAACTCCACCTTACCCACGTCGTCCACTCGCTGCAGAGCAAGCTGCAAACGGTCGGCGTAGTCTTTCATAATGGCATAATCAAACCCCTTTCCCGTCAACGCATAAATGTTGCCGAAGGTTGTGCCGAATTCATCGTTGAAAAAAGGGCCTTGAACGTCTTGGGGTAAGGTGTGACGAATATCACCGATCTTCTTGCGCACCTGATACCAGAGATCAGTGATATCTTTGGAGCGCATATCATCCCGGGCCTTGAACATAACCAGCGACTGACCAGGGCGCGAATAGGACGTAATCCGCTCGAAATCTCCGGTCTCCATCAATTTCTTTTCCACCCGTTCGGTAATTTGCCGGGAGACTTCTTCGGCGCTGGCACCGGGCCAAAGTGTATTGACGGTCATCAGTTTGAAGGTAAAGGGGGGATCTTCACTCTGGCCCAACTTGCCATAGGAAATGGCCCCCAAGGCGCCGAGCAAAATAATGGCATAAAGCACTAGCGTTCGGTTTTTTAGCGCCCATTCGGAGAGATTGAACGACATAGTCATACTCCCCTTATTGGTCCGCGCCCGGACCTGACTGCGCACCGGTTTCACTATTAGATTCTACAGCTCCGGTAGATTCTAGCTGCGAAGCCAAAGCGGTTTGCTTCAGATCTAACCGGCGATTCTGACGGTCCACAGGGATCACAGCTTGCCCTTCACGTAGCAAATGCGTGCCTGCACTGACAACCCAATCCTGCGGCTGCAAACCCCGCAGCACTGGTACTATCTGTTCTTGGTAGGGTCCCACTTCCACCGGCGCCTTATGCACAAGGCCCGTATCTGGGTTTATCACCCACACATAGGTAGCCTCGCCTTCAGCCGTCAATGCCGATAGCGGGATACTGAGTATATCTGCATTCGCCACACCGCTAACAAAGACCCGGGCAGACTGGCCCAGATCTGCGCCGACCGTCGTATTCTCAAAAGCAACCCGAGCTTCAAAGGTTCGCGAGCGAGGGTCCGCCGCAGGAGACAATTCCCGAATTTTTCCTTCGAACACTTGACCGGGCCGGGACCACAACTCGATGCCCACCGGCATACCAATTTTAAAATGGCCTACATCCTGTTCCGGCAGATCAATACGCACTTCACGGTCGCCATCCACAGCCAGCACAAACACCGCCTGCCCTGCTGCAACAACCTGACCAGCTTCCGCCAAACGCTGTGCTATCACGCCATCACGGGGAGCTTTCAACGAGGCATAGTCTGCCTGATTACGAGCCACATTCAGGTTAGCCCGCGCCTGACGCAATTGCGCCACACTAGCGTCATAACGACTCTCAAATGAGTCAAATTGGGAACGGCTAATCACATTGCGTTCCATCAGTTCGCGGTAGCGTTCCAGTTCACTATTGGCCAACTTGTGGTCAGCTTGAGCGGAGGCCATCTGGGCACGGGCAGCATCTAGCTTCAAACTCACATCATCCGTATCCAGCTTGGCGAGCACCGTGCCTTCACTCACCCGATCCCCCACATCCACCAACCGTTGGCTAATCTTGCCACCGATACGGAAGCCCAGTTCCGGCTCATAGCGGGCGCGAATTTCTCCGGGAAATACATCCTGGGTAGGATCCGCCGAGAGAGGCTGGGCTACCAACGCCGGGCGGGCAGGTACCTTGTTTTCAGACTCAGGCTCTGAGCAACCCTGCAAAGACAACAGCCCTGCCGCCATTCCCGTGGCAATCAACCCCGGCAGCAATAAAGAACGAAACATGACAGGCACCCTCATTATTGATCCCACCTCATTAAGTGGCTCTGCTTGTGATGCAGATTCTGCCGGGCTTAACTTGCCGGCATGCTATACTCGGCAGTATAGTAATTTTATTAAACTGAACCGTCCAGTATTGAAATATGATTGACAGTGTTTCCCCAGATCAACCCAATCCTCGCGGGCGCCCTAAAGACCCGGCAAAGCGCACCGCCATCCTTAAGGCGGCTACAGCGTTGTTTCTCAAGCATGGGTTTACCGGCACTAGCATGGATGCCGTGGCCAAGCAGGCTGGTGTCTCCAAACTCACGGTTTATAGCCATTTTAGTGATAAAGAGACGCTATTTTCGTCAGCGATTGAGACGACATGTCACAACTTACTTCCCATGCCTATCTTCGCACTGGAACCGCACCTTTCGATTCGCGCCACCCTGACCAAAATTGGCCTAGCGTTTCTACAACTGATTCATACACCCAAGGTAGTTGAACTACAGCGACTAATGACCAGCCAAGCGACACAGGACCCGGCCATGTCACAGCTATTTTTCGAGGCGGGGCCACAACGTACCGTCACCGCCATGGAAAACTTGGTACGCAAAGGTAATAACATTGGGCTCCTGCAGGCGGACAACCCCAAGCAAGCCGCAGAGAATTTCTTCAGCTTGCTGCAAGGCTGTGAGCACATGCGCGTGATGATCGGCTGCAATGCGCCCATGACAGCCAGCGAAGCGAAACCCCATGCCGAACAAGTTGTAGATATGTTTCTGCGGGCTTACGGGAAGGAAAAGGAATAATCACGTTTAGCGGGAAAACCAAAGTTCATCACGAAGCGCAAGATATCCGGAACCTGGCTATCCAACACACCTCGCGGCTCAATCCCGGAGACACCGCTGGTGTCAGCGCCCACGGAGAACTCACCGCCGAGGACTACCGAAAAGTACTAGCACCGGCCATCGAAGGCGCTCTGAGCCAGCACGACAAAATTAACCTGCTCTACGAAATCGGGCCCACCTTTGACAGTTTCTCAGCCGGAGCCATGTTGCAGGATGCCTTGGTCGGCCTTCGTCACCCGCTCAGTTGGCACCGCATCGCCGTCGTCACCAGCCACGACTGGATCAGCAATGTCGCTCAACAGGCAAGCGCGCTGATTCCCGGCGAAGTGAAAGCCTTTAAATAGAGGCCGAACAGAAAAACGCACTGGCCTGGTTGGCGAGCGAATAAGGCAAAGCTTCGCACTGTTAACGGCGAATATATCAACACCATGGCATGGCAACTTACTTTGCCTTTTATTTACTCGTGGCTAGAAGCTCACAAGCGCTTCTAGCCCGCCCACCGTACGCTCAACTTGAGCGCATCCAATAAATCCCGGCCTCCGTTGTGAAGCTCCCTGATATCTTTCAGAAAAAACGTTTTTTTCACCCTTGTTTGCACCACCAACACACCGTAGAGGACGCTGTCGCATTCCAGCGGAATGCCCAGGTAACTGCGGAAATGTTCTTCATCCGAACCGGGCACATAGAAATAATCCATATGAGCCTGCACGTCCCGCGCCACCACAGTACTTCGGGTGCGAGCCACCTTGCCTGTCAATCCTTGGCTATACGTTAGAGTAGCCCCCAGCACACGCTGATTCAGACCACTGGTGGCAACGATTTCCAAGCTTTTTCGGCTGCTATCGGCCTGATACAGGCTGCACACCTGCACGTTCAATTTCTTCCTCACTGCATCCACACGGGCATGCATAAAATCCGGGGGTAAAGACACGCGACCACCTCTCTGTTCGCCAGCGTGAATGTCAGCTCTCTATACCTTTCAATTTTCGTGCCTGCGGGCCATGCGCCCAGCAAATCAGGACGCCCCTGCACATACTCTACACTATACGCGCCCCCCTTTTGTGGAGCCCTGCGTTGTCAAAAAAAACAAAAACCGAGGCCGAGATCGTGATTTTTCTTTTTCCCGACCCGACGAAGATCGCTAGCCAGAGCTGTAGGCCCGCCCGCTAGTCCAGCAGGATAAATGATTGCATCCTATCACCGAAGAATTAGCCGCCTTCGGAAAGGCCTGATCGCTGGGGCCGCGGGTGCCGGTTGTCGCGCAGGCCCGTTTCGCTATGTGCGGGAAATTAATGCGGGGGGGCGTCGTGTTAAAACGTGTCTGGAGGTGGGCCGCATCAGCGTGAATGGTGTCGACATGATCTCCTAGAATGACGACGGGAAAACGGGAGCAAAAGAACAGCGCCGGGCACAAAAAGTGCCAAGTATGGCCATAAGAATGACCACGAACTGGGTGCTAGCCTGTGACGAGCTCAGATCATCATACCCAACCATCAACGCCGTGACTTTCAGGAACAGCGCGCGAAATCCAGCCGTAGAGACGGCTAAAGACTGAACAACACGCGGCAGAACCAGGTTTTCAGGTAGGCGGTTTCGGCAATGGCCGGGTGCACAGGATGGTCCGGCCCTTGCCCCTCATAACCCACCACCTGAATACTGCGGTCAATATGGCGAGCGCTGCTATGCACCACCTCAAGCAAGCGCTCTGCAGGCATATGCATAGAACAAGAGGCTGATACCAGGTACCCACCCGGCTTTACTAATCGCATGGCCAGCTCATTAATGGCGTGGTAACCGGCCAAGCCGTTCTTGAAATCTTTCTTGCGCTTGATAAACGCTGGCGGATCCAGCACTACCAAATCGTATTTTTCACCGTCAGCGATCAATTGCTTCATAGCCGCAAAAGCATCGCCCTGAATGCTCCCCACGGTATCGGCAACACCGTTCAGCTGCGCATTACGGTGCACATAATCCGTGGCGATTTCGGAACCATCCACACACGTCACCGATTCCGCCCCGGCCAATGCCGCTTGCACGCCCCAACCGCCACAATAACTGAACACATCCAACACACGAGCACCTTTGGCCAGCGCCTGCATTTTCTGGCGAGCAGCTCGGTGGTCATAGAACCAGCCGGTCTTTTGCCCTTCCGCTAAGGGCGCCACAAAAGCCGCACCATTTTCAGTGAGGCTGATTTCATCCAACAACTCGCCTTTCAACGCCTTGGTATAACGGTCTAAGCCTTCAATTTCACGGGCAACGGCTTCGTTCTTGGCGATAATATGGGTTGGCGCCAGCACCGCATCCAGGGCACTAACAATCACGTCAAGGTGGGCTTCCATGGCACCGGAACCGGTCTGCACCACCAGCACATCGTTGAAGCGATCCACCACTAGGCCGGGTAGACCATCTGCTTCGCCGTAAATCAACCGGTAGCAGGCATCGTCAAACAGTTGTTCCCGCAAGGTCAGCGCTTGCTCAATACGCTTTTTGAAAAAGCTACGCGACAGCGCCTGCTTCACATCACGGCTATACAGACGCGCCGCAATCAATGAATGCGGGCTAAGCAGGGCGCGCCCCAACGGTTTGCCACGGCTATCTTCCAGTACACAAGTACCGGCAGACAAATCCTTAAGCGGGGTATGTCGGGTATCAATCTCGTTGGCATAAACCCACAAGTGGCCCGCTTTCAGGCGACGTTCTTCATTTTTACGCAGGCGAATAACGGTTGGTTCAGTCATGGTGCACACATACTGCTGGCCGGAAAGGGAGCGATGATAGCATAGGGGAGGAATGGCACGGTCAACCACTGCGCAGTGCTGCGCACAAAAACACAAAGCGGCACTGGCAAGAAACGCCTATAGCCGCATTGTAGAAAACGCAAAAATCCGCCACTCACAAAAAAGCCCCGACCAACCGGCCGGGGCTTTTTTGTTGCATGACGCGTGTTGCTTGCTGCGCCTCTTATTAACCCTTAACAAACTCAGGGTAGGCTTCCATACCGCAGTCCGCGATATCCATGCCTTCGTACTCTTCTTCCTCGCTAACACGGATACCCATTACCACTTTCAGGATGCCCCATACCACCAGGCTTGCAACGAACACCCAAGCAAAGATAGTCACTGCACCGATCAGCTGACCAGAGAAGCTTGCGCCACCATCGTCGGTCAGCGGGTTGGTGATCGGAACCAGCATCAAGCCGAGGAAACCAACTACACCATGCACGGAGATCGCACCCACCGGATCATCGATCTTCATCTTGTCCAGAGTCAGGATGCTAAATACAACCAGCACGCCACCCAAGGCACCGAACAGGGTTGCCTGCAAAGCAGTCGGGGTAGAGGGCTCCGCAGTGATCGCCACCAGCCCTGCCAAGGCGCCGTTAAGCAGCATGGTCAGGTCGGCTTTGCCGAACAAGATGCGACCAACAATCAGCGCAGCAATGGCACCACCGGCAGCAGCCGCGTTAGTGTTCATGAACACAACCGCCACCGCGTTGGAGTCACCGACACTGGACGTTGCCAGCACAGAGCCACCATTGAAACCGAACCAGCCCAACCACAGGATGAAGGTACCCAGTGCGGCCAATGGCAGGTTAGAACCCGGGATGGCGTGTACTTCACCGTTCGGGCCATATTTGCCTTTTCGTGCGCCCAACAGCAGAACACCAGCCAAGGCAGCAGCCGCACCCGCCATGTGAACGATGCCGGAACCGGCGAAGTCAGAGAAGCCCAGGTCGCCCAAGTTATACAAACCGAACACATCCGCACCACCCCACGTCCAGGAGCCTTCCAGCGGATAGATAATGCCGGTCATAACAACCGCGAAGATCAAGAATGCCCACAACTTCATCCGTTCTGCCACCGCACCAGATACGATGGACATGGCCGTTGCGACAAACACAACCTGGAAGAAGAAATCAGCAGATGGTGCGTAGGTAGCCGCTTCTTCTGCGCCAGCAACCCCGTCGCCCACAATCCCAGAAAGGAAAATAGCACCGTCATACATGATCGCGTAACCGCACACCATGTACATGATGCTGGCGATGGCAAACAGGGCCACGTTTTTGGTGAGAATTTCCGTGGTGTTCTTGGCGCGCACCAGGCCCGCTTCGAGCATGGCAAAGCCCGCAGCCATCCACATAACTAGCGCGCCACAGATAAGGAAATAAAACGTATCCAGCGCGTATTTCAATTCAAAAATTTGGTTTTCCACAATGCAACCCTCCGAAAATGGAAGCGTGTTCTCTTAAAGCCCTGGCATGGGTCAATTCAAAACACGGTAAAACTTAAATCGCGTCCTCGCCGGTTTCACCGGTACGGATGCGAATCGCTTGCTCAAGGGAGGTAACGAAGATTTTGCCGTCACCAATTTTGCCGGTATTAGCGGCTTTCGCGATGGCTTCAATCACTTGGTCCAAGCTCGACTCGGCGATGGCCACTTCGATTTTTACCTTGGGCAAGAAATCCACCACGTACTCGGCACCCCGGTACAGCTCGGTGTGACCTTTCTGACGCCCAAAGCCTTTCACTTCAGTAACAGTGATGCCCTGCACGCCAATCTCGGAGAGTGCTTCACGCACGTCATCCAATTTGAACGGCTTAATTACGGCAGTAACCAATTTCATTTTTTTCTCCTCAGCTTTCACCGCGTCCGGTGACGTCCGTTTCTCTTCGAGCCCCGTTATGGTTCCCGATCCACATCTTGCGCGAACGCTCTGACCCAATTAGTGCACGACCCATGCCAGTTTTAAAAAATCATGCTTTATCAGTCACTTGCATCACGGCCTGGATTCATCATCCAGCCCAAGCGCGCCATTATAGCGCACCACAATGGGGCAGGATCCAGGTTGGTGCAGAATGTCTGCCTGAGCAACCCGGTGCCTCACCCCCGCACACCGTGCTACCATCCGCGCATCATTACAAGGACGCCGTTGTTATGCCTGATCAACCCTTCATCGACCGCCTTATGGCCGACATCAGCCGCCGCCTGCCTACTGACCTGGGCGGGTTGCGTAGCGAAGTAGAACGCAACGTACGCGGCGTGCTGGCAGAAACCGTCAGCCGGCTGGATCTGATTAACCGTGAAGAGTTCGATATCCAGCAGCAAGTATTGCTGCGCACCCGCGAAAAACTGGAAGCGCTGGAGAAACAGGTAGCCGAACTGGAAAAAGCACAGGACGCCTGAACTACAGCACACTTTCACTGTGGAAGCTTGCCTGCAAGCGCCCCCGGCTGCAGCCATCGCTTGGTGCGCCCAGCCCTTTTCCTACAGCCAGCATCTACACCAGCCTACAGGCACCCTGACCCCCACCCCGTACACTGCTTCACAGCCCATTGAATTTGTGAGGTATCGTGACGCATGCGCTGCTATACAGCCGGGCACCGGTAGGTATTGAAGCCCGCACCGTGCGGGTGGAAACCCATCTAGCTCCGGGTTTGCCGGCATTTACTATTGTCGGATTGGGCGATACCGCGGTACGCGAGAGCCGCGACCGAGTACGCTCTGCGCTGGTTAACAGCGGCTTCGATTTTCCCCAGCGGCGCATCACCGTGAGCTTGGCACCGGCGGATTTACCCAAGGACGGCGGTCGCTTCGACCTACCCATCGCGCTGGGTATTTTGCTGGCCAGCGGCCAATTGGGTCGCATCGACACAGACCCATTCGAATTTATTGGCGAACTCTCCCTGAACGGTTCCCTTAGCCCGGTCCCGGCTATGCTTCCCTGTGCCCTGGCTTGCCAATCCACCGGCCGCACCCTGATCGTCCCCCGTGACAACGCCGACGAAGCGGCCCTCGCCGGGGCCGGCACCATCGCCGCCGACCAACTCGCACACGTTGCTGCCCACCTGGCCGGGCAAACGCCGTTGCCGCTGCACCACTGTGACGCGCCACTGGCTGGGGTCTATCAAGGTGGCTGCCTCTCGGAGATCCGCGGCCAAGCCCACGCTAAACGGGTGCTGGAGATTGCCGCAGCTGGCGGACATTCCATGTTGCTCTGCGGACCGCCTGGTGCCGGCAAGAGCATGCTGGCATCCCGCTTACCCGGGCTGGTGCCGCCACTGAACCCGAACCAGGCACTGGAAGTGGCCGCGATTTACTCTCTACGCCAGCCTCGTGACAGCAGCCTGTTTCATCAACGGCCTTACCGAGCCCCGCACCACACCGCGTCAGCAACCGCACTGGTAGGCGGCGGCAGCTACCCGCGACCAGGTGAAATATCCTTGGCCCACCACGGCATTCTGTTTCTGGATGAATTACCGGAATTCGACCGACGGGTATTGGAGGTCTTGCGCGAACCGCTGGAAACCGGTGAAGTCAGCATTGCCCGCGCCGCCCAGCAGCTCACCTTCCCTGCCCGCTTCCAGTTGATTGCGGCGATGAACCCATGCCCCTGTGGTTATTTGGGTGATCCTGAAAAAAGTTGTGGCTACCGCTGTGAAAAAGCCAAACGCTATCAGAGCAAACTGTCCGGCCCGTTGCTGGATCGCATTGATCTGCACCTGGACGTGCCCGCCGTGGATGCCAGCGAACTTCTAGGAGATAAGCAGGGAGAGGCCAGCCACACGGTCCGCGAACGGGTTAAAGAAGCTTGGCGCCTGCAATGGTTGCGGCAAAAGCAACTGAACCGAGAACTAAAAAACGACCAGTTGGAGCCTATGCTGCGCTCTCACCGTGATTGGTTAGCCGGCGTCATGCAGCGGCTGGGGTTGTCCGCTCGTGCCCTGCACCGCAGTGCACGGGTGGCGCGAACCATTGCCGACCTGCAGGGTAGCGACAACGTGGAGCGGGACCACCTTCGCGAAGCGCTAAGTTACCGGCAAAACCTTCAGCAAAAACAGAGCTCCTAACGCCCCTTTACGAAACGTCGCTACCGTACTGACGGCCAAAGCAGAAATTTTCTGCGATGGTTAACCACAACGCCACAACCGCAAGCGACGCGCATAGCAAACACACAGCGGCCCTACACTCGCCACTTAAAGAAATCACGCTTCTCTTTCAAATACAGACGCGAGAGCACCATTTTGTGCACTTCGCTAGCGCCATCTACCAGGCGCGCCTGGCGAGCGTAGCGATAGATCCACTCCAGCAGCGTATCCTTGGAATAACCACGGGCTCCACATAATTGAATCGCCGTATCTGCCGCTTTATGTAATGTGTCCGCCACATGAATTTTTGCCATGGCAATTTCTTTCTTGGCAAAGTCTCCTTGATCCAGCATCCAGGCCGCTTGCATGGTTAACAGCCGGCCCACTTCGATTTCCTTGGCCACGTCGCCCAGCATCCATTGCACGCCTTCGTGTTCAGCAAGGGTGGTGCCGAAGCTCATGCGATTTTCTACATAACTGGCCGCTTCTTCCATGCAACGCTTGGCCAACCCCAGCCAGCGCATGCAGTGGGTCAGCCGCGCCGTGCCAAGCCGAATCTGGGTGACTTTCAAACCATCGCCCACGTCCAGTAAACGGTTTTTATCTGGGATGACCAAGCCATCGAATTTCAATTCGCAGTGGCCGCCGTGTTCCTCCGGCCCCATGATGGGAATGCGACGTACCACTTCCCAACCGGGCTGATCCGCATCGAATAAAAACGCAGTAAGCCCCTTGCGTGGGTCATCGCTGGTCTTGGCTATCAGGATAAACGTCTGCGCGCCTTCCGCGCCTGTGATAAACCATTTGCGCCCCTTGATGATCCAGTTATCACCGTCCTTGGTCGCCGAGGTGTAGGTCAACGAAGGGTCTGAACCGCAGCCACCTTCGGGTTCGGTCATGGCAAAAGCGGAACGTACCTTGCCGTCGATCATCGGCTGCAACCAACGCTCTTTCTGTTCATTATTGAGAATCTTGTTCAACATAATCATGGTGCCGTCGTCCGGCGGTGCGCAGTTAAACACAACCGGCCCAAACGGGCTGCGGGCGGCCTCTTCATACAGCACCGCCATGCCTGACACATTCACTCCCAGGCCACCGCGTTCTTTCGGTAACTGAAAACCCCACAGGCCCGCAGCTTTGGCTTTGTCGCGCAGAGCATCGACAACACTTTCCTTGAAGTTCTCATGGCCGTCGTAATTGGTCTTGTCGTTTTCTAGCGGCATGATTTCCGCTTCTACAAAGATGGCCACGCGCTGGCGCAAGCTTTCCAGTTCCTGACCCAGGGAAAAATCCATGATCATTCCTTGCTACTGATTGAAAAAAGCGCCGCTTTACCCGCAACGACGATTGCCGCGGCTAGCGGTAGGCGAGCATTAAAGAGTAGTACAAAGGTGGCCACCGTCTACGGCAATAATGGCACCACTCATGTAAGAAGACGCATCCGAGGCCAGCAATAACAACGGACCAACCAGTTCATCGATATTGCCCAACCGACGAAAAGGAATACGCTTAAGCATTTTCTCCGCCTGCGGGCTGCTAAAGAAGTCGCGATTGATATCGGTTTCCACATACCCAGGACAAATGGCATTGCAGCGAATGTTGTAGCGCGCACAATCTAGCGCCAGAGATTTGGTGAGCTGAACCACCGCTGCCTTGGAAGCGGTATAGGCCGCCACACGGCCGCCTACCCGCAAGCCAAGAATGGACGCGATATTCACGATGCTGCCTGGACGCTCATCGCGTTGCCATTGCTGAATGGCAAATTTGGAGACCGCCCAGACGCCTTTCAGATTGGTATCGATCACTCGATCCCACTCACTTTCGGCAATATTCTCGGTGGGACCTTCGTGGGAGACGCCGGCATTATTCACCACCACATCCAGTGCTGGCATGCAGCCAAAAGCCGCCTCGACGCTAGCGTGGTCGCTTACATCCATGGGCACCACGATGGCGTCTCGGCCCTGTTCACGCACGGCCTTGGCGGTATCTTCCAATTTATCTACACGACGAGCGGCCAGGACAAGGTCTGCGCCTTCTTCGGCCAGAGCCCTAGCAAAATGGGCGCCAAAGCCGCTGGAGGCCCCGGTGATGAGAATACGTTTACCGCGCACACTGAATCGCTGAGTCATAAAGCTCCCCCTGTTGATACAAAAACCTATCCAGCCAGACACCCGGCCACAAGGACGAAAACGCTCAGGAGGACGATGACAACAGCAAGGACAGCGCGTGGCGAGTATCCGGAGTGGCACCGGGCAACGCCAGCGCTTCACAGGCTGGCAGCCACTGTACGGCGACCACTTCGTCACTGAGGGACACCGCCTCAGGGCAGGCTACCGTTGATGACAGGGCGCCCCAGACGCGGTGATGAGGATTGGCAAACCAGAACCATTGCCAGCAAGAAAACTGGCGCTGCAGACCCAACTCTTCGTGCAACTCTCGCGACAACCCTTGAGCCACGCTTTCATCCGGGCGCATTACCCCACCGGCGGCCAAATCCCAGCCACCGGGATAGAAGTGCTTGTCTGCTGCCCGTTTCTGCACGCATACCCTTCCTGCTAGATCTGTCACCACCACATAGGACGCACGATGAATCAACCGCTGACGCTGCATGCGCCCACGCTGACAACTGCCGCGGGGGTGGTTATGCCGGGAAACCAGCAGAACGGGTTCGTGATGACTCATGGGTTGTTTTCTTGCTGACAAGGACGGGAACACTAGCGTTATGGCGCGGGGATTGCCAGATGAGGAACGCTGTACACAACAACACTGGACTGCCCCCATCATTTGGAACGCCGTGCCCACGGCATATCACAAACGATGATGGCGTGGGGCGGGCATGGGCCGAGCATGACTCACCACCCGCTTCGTATTGTTGCTAAAGATCGCCACTGGAAACGTTAAGGCTGGAAGTGACTCGGTGGGTGACCGGTCCATTTACGGAAGGCACGGGCGAAGTTGCTAGGATCCGCGTAGCCTAAGCGGCTGGCGACCTGTTGCACGGTAATGTTCGCCTTCAGGTACGCCATGGCTTTGGTCATACGCACTTCCTCCAACAAGGAACGGTAGCTCACACCAAGTGCATTCAAATAACGGCGCAGGGTCCGCGAGGTGACATGAAAATTACCCGCCAGTTGCTCCAAGCTGGGCAACATACCTTCCGCCTGCATCAAGCGTGCATACACCCGGCTAGCCCAGTCCTGGTCCGCCTCCAGACGCCGAAGCTCTTGCTCGCATTTCTGCGCAGCCATGTGCCGCGATGCCGGGTCGGACAAGGTGAACGGTTCGTTGAGCAAGGAATGCGGTAACCGCAGGGCGGCCACCTCAGCACCAAACTCCACCGGCATCTCCAACAGCTCACGGTATCGGTCTGCATGGGCCGGCGGCGCATAGGGCAGCTCCAGTACAACACCGCGGAAACGCTCACCCAGCAGGTAGCGAATCCCGCCCACGACTGCCGCAACCACCACTTCCAGGTAGGTTTCGCGAATATCGCCCAATAGCACACTTTCCAGAAGGCAGAAGCGAACCCCCTCGGTGGAGGACTCAATGCGCGGCACACACAAGCGAGTACGAGTCCGGAAATAACGCTCCAGCAAACGCAAAGCATCACCCAGATCCACACTGCTGATAGCTGCATAGCCCAGTAGGCCGTGGGCTGTGAGCGTGAGCTGTTGACCCAACACCAGACCCAACGCCGGGTTGCCGGTCATTTCCCGGGCCCCCACCATCACTTGGCGGAACTGCTCAAAACGCAGTGTCGGTTCCGGGTTATAGATAGCCTCTTCGGTCAACCCCACCTCACGCAGTAAACGCCGGGTGTCCACCCCCACCTCGCTGATCAGTTCGAGCAGATTGCGAACGTAGTTCACCGGCACCGGCGAACGGCCAGTGCCCGGATCAAGCTGAATAAAACGATAGCGGTTCATGGAGCCATTATACGCCACTTCTCCACCTGTCCGAAAATGACCGAAAGCTGTCTAGCCTTGCAGTTCGCGACAGCCCTTCTCTGTCTCTCTGACAATCCCTTTGCGGTAAATATCCCTATCGCAGATATCCAAGGGCAACGCGAGACAACGGGATCATCTACTTACAATCGCCAGGTTCGGCACCGATAATGCCCGCACCCTTTGTGATGTAGCAAAGAAGGGCCTCGGCCCCGCCACCTTCACGCCACGCCCACTGCATGACCTATGGTTCCTGCCCTGGGCAGCATTATCATCACCCGCATTACGACCATTGAGGTGATGGGCCGCCTTGGGGAGCGACCAAACGCCGTGGGCGTATAACGATGCCCACGCCCTAGTAAACCCGCTAAGCATTGAGCGCCGTGGACGTAATGCCGTTGCGTAGACCGTTGAAAGAAAGACATGTGGCTTGGCGCAAAGAATAAAAACGCAGGAAAAAATACCGGCAAAACATCTCCGCCTTTTCGCTTTTCCTATCAGCGCACTACCGGCACACCAGCAAAAATAGCGTCAGATACTCTCGACCTCGTCCTCAGTCAGCGCGCGATATTCCCCCGGCGCCAGAGCCGCATCCAGCTGAATCTCGCCGATCTGCTCCCGGTGCAACCCAAGCACTTTGTTACCACAGGCGGCCAACATGCGTTTAACCTGATGGTAACGCCCTTCCCGAATGGTCAGCAGCAAGCAAGCCTCATCCAACCGTTCCACCTGTGCTGGCAAAGTAGGCTTGTCTTCCCCGCGTAGCAAAACGCCCTCACGCAGCGCCTGCATATCCTCATCACTGACCGGGTCCGCACACTGCACCCGGTAACGCTTGCCGCAGGCATGGTTGGGAGAGGTAAGCCGATGGGACCACTGCCCATCGGAGGTGAGCAACACCAGGCCGGTGGTATCCCGGTCCAACCGGCCGGCCGGATGCACCTGAGCGCGCAGTTCTGGCGGCAGCAAATCCAGCACGGTGCGGTGGCCAGGATCCTCCGTGGAGCAGACCACATCCACAGGCTTGTGGAGCATCAGATAACGGTGTCCCGGCGGCTGCACCCGCTCACCGTGAACGGTCACCGCCTGATCCGGGCGCAACTGCAAATTGGCTTTGGGCTTGGCCTCCCCCTCCACCGTCACCGCACCACGGCTGATCAGCTGTTTGGCCTCCTTGCGAGTCAGGCCGGCACTGTGGGCAAGAAAATAGTCCAAACGCATGGGCAAAAAACCGTTACCAGTAAAACCGCCATGATAACCGACATAAGGTGCCGCGAGGGCATCACTGGTATCATAGCGGCCCGATTCCCGCCCAGAGTTACCGGAGCCCTATGAGCAAGCTTAACCCCCGCCAGCAGGAAGCAGTGGACTACGCGGACGGCCCTCTGTTAGTGCTGGCCGGTGCGGGCTCCGGCAAAACCAGCGTGATCACCCGTAAGATCGCTTGGCTGATCCAGGAGCGGGGCATTCCGGCACGCCATATTGCAGCGGTGACCTTTACCAACAAGGCTTCGCGGGAGATGAAAGAGCGGGTGCAACAGCTGGTCAGCCGTGACCTGACCCGGGGGCTGATTGTTTCCACCTTCCATAACCTGGGCTTGCGCATCCTCAAATCCGAGTTAAAAGCCTGCGGGCTGCGCAACGGTTTCTCCATTCTGGACGGGGCGGACAGCAAGGAAATCCTCAAGGAAATTCTTCGCCAAGGTGAATCGGAACGGGACCTGGACGCGGTGGATGTGATCCACAAACGCATTTCCAGCTGGAAAAACGCCCTGGTGCTACCCGAACAAGCAGTGAGCACTGCCGAAACCGACGAAGACCTGCGCGCAGCCATGGCCTACAGTGGCTATGATCGTATGCTGCGGGTGTGTAATGCGGTGGACTTCGACGACCTGATCCTGATGCCCGCGCGCATGTTCCACGAGCAGCCACGCATTCTGGAAAAGTGGCGCAACCGTATTCAGTACCTGCTGGTGGATGAATACCAGGATACCAACGGTGCTCAGTATGAAATGGTGAAAATGCTCACCCTGCCGGAGGGCAAATTCACCGTGGTGGGCGATGACGACCAGTCCATCTATGCCTGGCGCGGCGCCCGCCCGGAAAACCTGGCGCAGCTACAGGAAGACTGGCCGACCCTGAAGGTGGTGAAGCTGGAACAGAATTACCGTTCCACCGGGCGCATTCTTAAAGCCGCCAACACCGTCATCGCCAACAATCCCCACGAATTCGAGAAAAGCCTGTGGTCCGATTATGGTTACGGCGAACCGATCCGCTTTTCTGCTCTACGCGATGAAGAGGCTGAAACCGAATGGATCGCCAGCGACATCTTTCACCGTCGCCTACAGAAAGGGTTGCAGTGGAAAGACTTTGCCGTACTTTACCGTGGCAATTTCCAATCGCGTATTTTGGAAATGAAACTGCAAAGTCTGTCGATTCCCTACAAGGTATCCGGTGGCAAAAGTTTCTTCTCCCGCAGCGAAATTAAAGACCTGATGTGCTACTTGCGCCTGCTGGTCAATCCGGATGACGACAACGCTTTTCTACGTATCATCAACACGCCACGCCGGGAAATTGGCCCCGCCACACTGGAAAAACTGGCCACCTGGGCACTCAAGCGCGAGCAGGGTTTGTACCACGTGTGTGATGACTTCGCGCTCAGTGAGGTCATGAACCCGAAAGCCGCCGAGAAGCTACAAAAGTTCAAGGCTTGGCTCGATGCCAAGCGGCAATTCTGCTTCGGCCAGAACAGCTTGCAAGCGGTGCAAGAACTCATCACCGACATGGATTATGAAGGCTGGTTGATGCAGAACGCCTCCAGCCCACGTATCGGCGAAAAGAATATCGAAAATATCTGGCAACTGGTGCGCAGCATTGAGCGCATGCTGGAAAAACAGGAAGACGACGAAGAAGGCGCCAGCGATCTGGAATCGGTGATCAAGAAGCTGGTGCTACTGGACATGCTCGAGCAGCAGCAAGAAGAAGACGACTCCGACCGGGTGCAACTGATGACCCTGCACGCCTCCAAGGGTCTGGAATTTCCCCACGTCTACATGATGGGGGTGGAAGAAGAGTTCCTGCCCCACCGCACCAGCATTGAAGAAGACAACATCGTCGAAGAGCGCCGCCTCATGTACGTGGGCATCACCCGCGCCCGAGAAACCCTGGCCATGACTCAGGCGCTGACGCGCAAACAATACGGCGAGCGAATCGACACCACTGCCAGCCGCTTCGTGGATGAAATGCCGCAAGATGACATCGACTATCTGGGCATCGGCATTCAGAAAGATGAAGCCAAAGAAGCGGAAGTGGCCGAAGCCAGCATTGCTAATCTTCGGGCGTTACTGGATTAGGTAACGCGGCACTGACACGGCAACACGAGCACGTTCTTTTTGTGCCAAATGCAAAGAGGCCGCGTTCCCGTCCGGGGCGCGGCCTCTTTGCAATATAAAAAAGACAAACTATTTCGCGTTGTTGTGCGAAGCATATCGCGTGCGGCGTCTTTTCTTACTTTGCCCCACTTTTGTTCAGCATATAGATCACCGTGCTGCGAATTTCGTCGTCGCTACAGTCAAAGCAGCCACCGCGAGGCGGCATCGAGTTGAAGCCATTGATAGCATCTAGGACCAGGGCGTCGAAACCGTCTTCTTCGATTTCATGGGACCAGTAGGGTCGATGCTCCTTACCTACACCGGGAGCCCCCAAGGCGCCAGAGCCGTGACAGGTAACACAGTATTGGCGATATAACTGCGCCCCGTCGCGGGCCTGTTGAGCAGGCCCATTAGCCGGGGCGCTATCATCGGAACAGCCGGCCAGCCACAACACTGGCAACACCATTGCGATTGAGTACCAGTAGAGTTTCTGCAAAGCCGCTACTGACTCTTGCTAACCATGTACTCGATGGCAGCGTTGATTTCATCGTCAGAGCAGTCCATGCACATCCCTTTAGGAGGCATGGCGTTAATACCATTGATAGCATTCTTGAGCATGGTGGCTTCACCTTTGGCAATGCGCGGTGCCCAGGAAGCGGCGTCACCCATTTTTGGGGCGCCAGCAGCACCGGTACCGTGACAGGCGGCACAGGAACCGTTGTAGACTTGCTCACCGGAACGAGGGCCGCTGGCCACTTCTTCTGCCGGAGCTGCAGCGCTGCCACACTCGTCTCCTTCTACACACACAGAGCCCACCGGCTTGATGCGCTCTTCAATGGCGCGATCACTAAAAACAGAGCGCTCACCTAGTGGGTAGGGAGAAATTTCCTTGGTGCTCTTGGCAGCCACGCTACCGGCGGCAAACAGGGTAGCGACCAGTACCAGGCTGGCGGTTAGCATCTTTTTCACGATTACACCTCTAATTCTCTGTGATTCGCCGCGGAGGCCCTAAACGGCCCCTTATGGGCGCTGCGGCTGGCGATTATACCCGCTCAAGGCGTAGGGACAAAACGCTTGATGTTACAGCGAACGATGAATGCAAAACTGCCGCCCCCGTTAGAGACAAGCGGCTGTTCAGTAAAGCGCTCGATAAGGCTCCGCCCGAGCCTCTATGACAACAGAAAGATCACCCGTCGAGCCACCGCAACGCAGCGATTCGGGGAGTATCAGGTCAGCTCAACACGCGGTAAAAACAGGGTGAAGCGGCTTCCTTCGTTAACCACACTGTGAACTCGAATCTCCCCGCCATGGCGCTCAGCAACCACTTTGACGAAACGCAGACCCATGCCCGCGCCACGGGTTCGGGCGCCTCCGCTGGTACTGGCCCGGCTAAAGCGATCGAACAGTCGTTCCTGGAACTCAGGCGGAATTCCCACACCACGGTCACGCACGTCACAGGCAACCCGCTCACCATCGACATACAAGGTCACATCTACCGAGCTACCTTCATGGCTGTATTTCACCGCATTGGTCAGCAAGTTCACGACCAAGCGCTCCAGCAGCTCGTTATTACCCAGCACCCACACTTCCTGATCCGGGTCGTATTCAAAACGCAGGACGATATCACGCTGCTGGGCCTGAATGTGCACCTGATCAATCGCACTTTCTACCACATCAAGCATGTCTTGCTCGTTCATTTCCACGGAATCCACCGCTTCCACCCGCGCAAGCTGCAGGAATTGCTCAGCAATATTTAGGTTACGCCGGGCATAGTGCTCAACATTATCTAAGAACACCGGCAAATCCCGCTCTGCTCCGGAATGACGCATTTTCTCCGTTAACGCCAACACCGACACCATGGGCGAACGCAAATCGTGAGAGAGGAAATCCAGCATTTCTGAGCGGGCCCGCATGGCCAGCTTCACATCGCTAATATCCTTGAAGGAGATAATCATCATCCGCCCCGGATTATCACCTGCATGCACTAGCAGCATATCCAAGTACAGATCCGTACCCTGCCGGTTGCGGCATTCAATCTGGGTCCGCCCCTCACTGAGGGTCTGGCATAGCAGATCGTCCCAGCAGTGCTCGCGCAGTTCCAACTCCCTGTTCAGTTCCGTGACCATAGGCTGCCCGGAATCCAGCGCGCCCACTTCCAGCCCCAGTAAAAAAACCGCCTGCGGGTTGGCATAGACAATCACCCCACAGGCATCAGCAATTACCACGCCTTCTCGAATTTGCGCCAAGGTCACCTGAAAGAAACGCGTCAGCGCCTCTTGCCGCTCTTCTTCACGACGCAACCGTTCAATGTGCTTTTCCAATACTTCGTAACGTGGCCCCACATTGGGAGCCCGCGTACGGGTACGAACCAACATGGCCCGCACCCAGTAATCATAGGTATCCGCGTGTAATGCCTGTTCCCAAACCAGATCCAGCTCATAGCGCCGGCCATCATGGCGGAACCGGTATTGGCGCGCCAACTCGCCTTTCCATGTGGCCGCCGGCAGGCTGTCGCCGCCCCGCAACGGCTTCTCTCCACCTAATAAGCGCCAGGAGCGCACCGGCAGCACCTGGTCCAACATACGGCTCATTTGTGCCAATGAGGAGGGCTGCGTCAGCCGTTGGTTCAAATCGCTGTATTCCGACAACCGCTCTAGGGCATTACGCATATAGGACAGCGAGTACTCCAGCCTCCGCCAAGTCCATAATGGATAGGCCATGATGGCCGATGCCATGGCCGCACTAGGCGCAAACCACAAGCGCAAAGAAATCAACGAGGCCATGCTAACCAGCAAACACAGCAACAGCACCGAAAAAACCAGCGGCATGCTCCAGCGTGGCAACACATAAGGCATCAGCAAGGGCGCCAACAGAGCCAGCACTACCCCAAGCACCAACGCACTGGGCATGGCTAAATCGCGGATGAGACGATCGGCGCGCAAGGCATCCAGCAGATTTGCATTGATCTCGACACCGGCCATTAACTCCCCCTGATCCGCCATAGGGGTGGGCAGCATGTCACCCAAGCCGGCGGCAGTAGCGCCGATGAGCACAATTTTGTCGCGAATCAATTGTTCGGGTATTCGGTTATTGAGTAGCTCGACGGCAGAAACTTGCGGATAACTATTAGGGCCGCTGACAAAAGGGATGTAACGGTGATATCGACGGACATTAGCCAGCCCAGAAAACTCTTCGCCCTTATCGGCGGGAAACACCTGTTCAGACAAAATCCCTTCTTGCACGAGCAACGTGTGGGTAATGTGTGGCCACCAAGCCTGCCCCACCCCCGAGCGCATATAGACCGACCGAGCCACACCGTCGGCATCCAGCTCCAAATCCACATGCCCCAACCCGGCTGCAGCACGAGCAAACGGTGAATAAGGCAATACTTCAATCAACTGCCCCCCTGCCCGCAATTGCTCCACATGCACGGGCAGGTACACATGCTCGTTGGCTTCCATGGCCTGCACCAAGGCCACATCAGAACCCGGGTTGTTACGGTCAGGCTCAGACAGAATCAGATCCATGAGCACAGCACGGGCGCCCATCTCCGTAAGACGCTCGATCAGCTGGGCGTGGACTTCCCGATCCCAGGGCCAACGCCCAATTTCGCGCAAGCTGTATTCATCGATCCCAACGATCACCACATCCTGGGAGGGGTCGTCAGGGAGGGCTTGCAGCAGGTTGTCGTAGATATACCGATCCACAAAGGACAGCGCACCGCTGATGGTCAACAACGCACACAAGCCTACGACCAAGCAAAGCACAGATACATGCTCTGCCAAATAACGGCGTTGATCCGGGCTCAGACGATTGCGCATAAGTTATAGCGCCAAGAGTAGAACGGCCGCACCCATGAACACCCAAACATCCCAATGCGCATCTTCTTCCTCTGGAACAGGTTCGGGCTCTATTGGCGGCGCGGGCACACTGAACACGTGCCAGCTTTCATCACCGCGCAGGCCGTTCTCATCTACCGCCCGCACCAATAGACGGTAGTCGCCCACGGGCAGTTCTTTCTGCCAGTGCCCAGAGGAAAGGTAATCTTGATTCAGCAATCGACCTGCCGGCTGACTATAAAGCTCCAGCAGGTAAGACCGGGCCTCGGACTGGGTATGCCATGCTGCCACCACACCGGTGTGCGACGCTGTCACTTCCATGGCTGGAGCCGGCAGCAATGCCACCGGCTCAATCGGCGCTTCATCCACATGCGCCAGGGTCGCGTAGCCCCCCTCTATCTGACGCTCCGTACCACGAGCCCCCACATCCACGCGCCCTTCTATGACTTCATTTCGCGTGGTCTCGGCTCCATCCACCCCCAAGTAATACTCCGTACCCCGCACCGCGGCCACGGCACCGGGGGTGTAGACCTCAAAAGAAGCCTCGTCACTTTGGCGGGGACTGACACGGTTACGGATATTACCGCGCTGCAAACGCAGCTCGGTGCGTTCATTTTGGTGATTCAGAAAACGACGATAGCGGGTCACAACCAGCAAACTCGTCGGCTTAATATGCACTTCTGACTGATCAGCAAAACGTAGGCGGGCACTACTATTGGCGGCGGTTTCCAACGCATCACCAAAACCAACCACATCACCATTGCTCAGCCGACGAGGCTCTCCGCCGCTAGCTGGATACAACATCACTTCACCGGTGATCGCATCAACAGTGGCCGGAATGGGTTTTTCCTTCAACCAGCTCGTTGGCACCAGTAAGGTGTCGCCGGGGTGCAAAACATGAGGGTCGTCGAGGTCATTATGGCGTGCCAATTTACCCCAGCAGGTTTGTGGGGTCTGGGCGAACTGTTGGCAGACTTTCCAAAGAGAGTCGCCAGGGCGCAAGGTATAATGCCAATCATCCCCGGCCCAGGCCGTTGATAGCAGGCACAGCAGCATGGCCGTGCTCAACCAGACCCTCATAGATGTGTCCTTATTCTTCGATCGGCTCCAGACGATATCCGTGCTGGTACACCGTTTTAATTCGATAGCCTCGTTCAGGGCGAATTTGCAGGCTACGTCGAATCCGGCTGATATGCACGTCAACGGTGCGTGATTCAATCGGGGTCATGATACCCCAAACCTTCTCCAGCAAGTGCGCCCGACTCATGAGTTTGCCCACATTTTGGAACAAATAGCAGGCCAGCTCGTAATCCTTGTCAGTCAATTTAATCGCTTCTTCATCCAGCAGGATCTGACGCCGGGACCGGTCCACGGTCCACGGCCCCACATTCAGCGTGGTTTCTTCATCCATTTCCGATACCCCTGCCCGACGCCCGAGAGCGCTAATACGGGCCAGCAATTCCGCTTGCTTGGTAGGCTTCACCATATAATCATCCGCCCCTTGAGAAAGTGCGCCGACAATGGATGATTCATCATCACGCTGCGTCGCGAATAACACAGGGGTGCGATTACCGCTGGCTCGTACTTCTTCGAGCACAGCGTAGCCGTTCATGTCTGGCACTTCCCAGTCGAGCACCAAAATATCGAAGGTGTCACGACGCAGAAGGGACATAAAATCACGGCCACTGGCCATGTGAATACAGTTATGGCCAGCCTCTTTAAGCCAGTGAGTGACCAGCTCCGCCTGGGCCATGTCATCTTCGAGATAAGCAATGCGCACGGTTAAACTCCATCTGTTGCAGGCCAACATCTGCCCGCAAAGGGTACCGATGTATCAACGCGTTAGCGGGAAAAGATTGTAAAATACCCGAACGAACGATTCGGCACCACATCAGCCATCAGATCCAACCCTTACCTCACCCTCGCCTCTTTCAGGCCGGACCACTGGTCAACTTCAGGCCGACAATCCCCACCACAATCAATGCCATAAAGGCCAGCCGTGACGCATTGGCCGGATCCTTGAAGAACACGATACCGATCAGGGTAATACCCACCGCACCGAGCCCTGTCCAGATGGCGTATGCCGTGCCCACGGGAATGCCCCGCATCGCATAGGACAACATCAACATATTCAAGCCGGTGAGCACAAGTGAAGTGCCAATAGAGAGCACCCCTGGGCTAAGCTGGATCCATTTGAGACTCATGGCCCAAGCGATTTCCACAATCACCGCCAGTAATAACACGACCCAATACAGATTCATCCCCACTTTCTCCAACACAAGCCCGCCCACCACATTGGCACACGGCGGACACGGGCTCGTCAGGAAAACAGAACTGCCGGAAACCCGGAAAGAGACAGCCTGCTCATGGTCAGATACCGGGACACGCTCCCGACGCGCCGATTATAGCGATCACAACACAGGATGCACCCAATCCATGGACGAGGCCGCCACAAACCGCTATCATTCGCGCCCGTTGAACCCCCAAGTTCTTCAAGTTTTGCGCCCGTAGCTCAGCTGGATAGAGCGTTGCCCTCCGGAGGCAAAGGTCAGAGGTTCGAATCCTCTCGGGCGTACCAGATAAAAAAACCTCCCATCGGGAGGTTTTTTTATGGGCTATCAAAAATCAACAGCACGCCCCCATCACTCATTTTCCCGATACGTACTTGGCGAGCAGCCCTGCCAGCGCCGGAAGGCGCGGACAAATCCGCCTGCGTCGGTGTACGCCAAGTGAGCAGCGACTTCTTCGATCTTCATGGTGGTGTTGCCCAGTAGTTGCAGGGCCAGCTGGCGGCGCTCTTCTTCGACTAAATCGCGGTAACTGGTGCCTTCCTGCTCCAGTTTGCGACGCAGGCTTCGGGTGGAAAGGGCCAGGTCGCGGGCCATATCATTGAGGCTGGCTCCCAACCCCAACTCGCCAAGCAATTTTTGACGGACCTTGCCGGCGATACCGCTGCTTTCCACGGTATCCATACGTTGCTGACATTGCTGCTCAAGCATGCGAGTGAGGGCGGGATCGTAGCCGGAAAAGGGCCGGCTGGCACCGGCGCGGTTAACCATAATGCGGTTGGATCCAGCTCCAAATGTGGGGGCAATGCCGCACAGTGCTTTCAACGCTGCAGCATCCACATCGGGGGTGCCGGTGAACTCGATGGCTTTGAATTCAGCCCCCTGAAGGGAGATTTCCCTGGCCAGATTAAGAGAAGTGGCCATATCCCGCTCCAGCAGAAACTGGCGCAGATGGGGCGGAATGGGATCGGGGTCAAAGGTGATGCCAAAGGCATCCTCCTCTTCGCACAAAAGAATGCGGCAATAGGCCGTACTCAAAGGCAGATAGCGCACCCCAAGTGCAACAGCTTCGCGCAAGGTCTTACAGGTGCGCAGAGCAAAACCCCAAACCCCGAAGGTGGCCAAATTGTACTGCAAACCCAGCTCGAACCCGGAAGCCCCCACCTCCGGCAGGGCCAGCATCAAGTTTTCGATCAGCCGCATTTCCTGCGTGCGGGTCACCAGTCCTTCACCACTGGATAATTCGCTTTCCAAGATACCCGTGCCGAGCAGGCAGGTTTGCCGGTCAATGCCATTTCGCTGAGCGAAATTGAGCATCACCTGGCTGATGGCCACCGGGTGCAATTTGTCGTTTGATTGATGCATTAACCGTTCCGTTGATACCCCCCTGTCACACACTGGCCACTTTTGCAGGGTGATTGGCCACGGTGGCTATTCTGATTGTTGTGCCGTCTACGTAATGTTCACCCTAATCATACCAACAAGAGACAGCACCATGGACGCGGCAGCATTGAACAAACAAGCCATTGCCTGTGCCAAACACTATATGGGCAAAACCGCCTGGCCGACAATTTTACTAACCGTGGCCGTAGTCGCCGCCTTTATTGCCACACTCACGTTATTCGCCAATGGTACGCTACCGGCCTGGGGCGCTTATCTGCTGGTCGCCGTACTGACCTACATGTCCTATACGCCACTACATGAGGCCGCCCACGGCAATATTCACGGACAGAATGATGGCCGCAAATGGATCAACGATTTGTGCGGGTACCTAGTAGCCCCCATTATTGCGATCCCCTATGCCTCTCATCGCATTGAGCACTTCACCCACCACCGCTATACCAATCAACCGGGCAAGGATCCGGACTTTATTATCAGCGGGATGCAACAAGGACTACTGGGGTTACTGGCCGCCGGGCTACGCTTCCAGTGGGTGCAGAACACATTTTTTGTGCAACACAGCTGGGCCACTGCGTCATCCAAGGAAAGATTGATTTATTGCACCGAACTGGCGGTATCGATCGGCTGGCGCATTGCCTTCCTAACGATGGTAGACCAGCCCGGCACCATCGCCGTGCTGCTGCTGGGATATTACACTGGCGGGCTATTCACCGCCTACTGGTTTGCCTATCGTCCACACCACCCTTACAAGGTAAGTGAACGTTATCGCAACACTAACAGCCTGATTATGCCGCGCTGGATGAAGCCGCTGGAATGGTTCTGGTTGGGCCAGAACCTGCACTCCATCCATCACCTTTTTCCGCGTGTGCCGTTCTATAATTACCACGCCCTACATCGGGATATTGAGCCGGTCTTGCAGGCACAGGGCACGCCGATTATGGGTATTTTTTCCCGCCAACCGCTAGCCGGCAACGCGTACCCATCAGCAAAGAAGCCGTAGCACCCAACAAGACGATCAACCTGAGTGCATACCGCTAGCGGTATGCACTCGCACATCGCTAATACAACGCCACGATGCCCTCGAGGGAACCGCCTGAACTACCTTGATGGCGAAGCATTCGCCACAGAACCCTTGTCCCCGATCTGTTCCAGACTTTTTATTTCTCCCAAGCGGAGAACATCGGAGACCATGGGCCCGCTTATTGGTGCCACTCTACGACCACAATAAGGCGCGCAGCGACATACTGCCTAATAAGCAGAACCCGCCTCCCGTTCCGTTTCGGTGAGGTGCTTAGGCTGCCCCTCAGTGACCTTTCCGACCCAAAGCGGGTGAGGCTCGGCCAGGCGCACGCGTTTGCGAAACTGCCGCCGCACCACCCACAATGATAACGCCACCACCAATAACAGGCCGTTAATCAGCAGGTTGTCGCCGTCGAGTACATGCTCGCCCTCCAAGGCGACCTGCAATACCGGCACCGCCAAATAACACAACGGCGCGGCGGCCAGGATTTGGCCGCTGAACCGCAGCGGCGATGCCCGCAGACTCCACAACACCAATAAGAGAATCACACCGCCACACACCGCCCGCTCCACCGTGGCGACCCAGGCCGCCCAAGGCGTATAGGGCAGCCCTTTGCTAACCAGAAAGCTGAACGCCACTCCGATCACAACCCCGAAGCACAGCCCCAGCGTCAAACGCAACAAAAAAGCAGAAGCCCGGCTGGGCCCTTGGCGATCACTGCGTCGCTCGCACCACAACACATTCCCGGACACAAACAACAAAGCCCCCAGCAAGCCCATGGCAAAGTAGAGCCATTTCACCAGCATTCCACCGTAGTCCCCGAAATGCAGAGAATAAACCGGTGAGAACGTATCAAAGTTCAAGCTGCGCTGTCCTGGCGCAATCACGCTCAACGTTGCCATGGTCGAGCCCAGCACCACATGGACATGATGCCCCACATAGCCTGGTACAGAGCCGGCCACATCAACCCAGCCAGCGGCATCGCCATAGCCGCGAATTTCCACCCAGTCCACGCTCATTTCTGGCAACGCTTCGCCCGCAGCAGATAAGTAATCTGCAATCGGCGCCATGGCAACGCGTTCACCCTCACTTTGTACCGGCGGCCACACCGCAATTTCCTCTTCGATCACCCCACGCAGCTGAGGACCAAAAACTAACGTGCCCAGCACCACCGCCACTAGGGTAAAAGCCCCCATGGCGGCACCGGTCACCGACATGATCAAATGAAACGGAAAACTGATCACGCCAACCAGGTTGTGCATGTTCTTCCAGTAACGGCGTAGGTTGCCTTCATGCTTAAGAGCAAAAAACTCCTTGCTCAATTTTGGCCAATGAATCACTAAGCCAGTAAACAGCGCCGCCCCGTACAGTATCGAAATCAGCCCCATAAACGTCATCCCCAGGTTGATGGGCAAGCCGCCACTAGGAATCGCCAGTTGGTAATGCAACTGATTGATAAAATCCGCCAACGCCGACCGGGGCTGCACGACGTACTCTCCGCCCGTATCGAAATCCGTGGCGTGGGCGGTGAGCCACTCCCCCCCACCGGCTTCACTGGTTTGAAACCACATAACTGCCGGATCTTCTTCAGGCAAGAAAAACAGGCGAGTACGGGCATCCGGATACTGCTCGGTGACGCGAGTAAGAAGGGCCTGCCCATCAATGACTTGTTGCGATGCCTGCGCAGTGGCCTGAGGTGTCTGCCAATGATGAAGCTCGTGGTGAAACACATTGATAGCGCCAGCAAAAAACGCCACAAACAGAATCAGCCCACTGACCATGCCCAGCCAAGCATGTAAATCGATAAAACGCCGCAAACGAGCCGCTTTCATGCGCCGCCTCCATACAGGGCCGTTGCCTGCAACGCTAGCCAGGCAACCCCGTTCATCACCAACAGCGCCACCAAAGGCGGCCAGGTACGCTCAGGGATTGCCACCAAAACCACCAGCAACATCCACAACAACATTATCCCCAACAACTGCAACACCAACCAAGATTGCCAAGGAACCGGCACCAATGCCGCCAGCAACCCCATCAGCATTGCTGACAGCGGCAAACTGAATACAAATGCCCAAAAAGCTCTCATCGGCTTCCACCCCGGCGCTGATAACGGTCTCGATAATGACTCACTATCAAGGGCACCAGCAGCGCCGGTAATGTGGATACCCACAACCCTACAAACAGGCCCACGCTGACCCCCAATTGCAGGGTGAACAGCAGCAGCCCGCCGGCCAACATGGCCAAAGCGATCAAGCGAGTAAAGGCAGGGAGAGGTTGATCCAGCCAGCGCTGCTGTCGGTCGGACAGATAAAACAGCGCCACACTGGCAAATGTGGCGAGAACGGCAACCAACATAAGAAAAACCATTATTTATGATAATGGTTCTCATTTAATAGAAGGCGGTCGCTTCCGTCAAGATAACAAGGCCGACGAGCTCAACGAGGCCGCAACTTACGCAGATAGTCACTGGCCTCACTGAGCCGCGCGGTAGACAAACGACTCCAATCCACAGCCTCGCGATCTGGCATCCACACACCAGCGAACGTGGACGCATCGGCCAATGCCAATTCTGCATTGAGCATGGGCACGCCGTGATAGTCACCGGCAATTCCGCCCGCGAGACGAATCACTGACCACCAAGCAGGCGGCCGCCAATGCAGCCGAACATCCGGCAAATGACAGCTCAGCTCAACTTCCGCCACACAGCATTCCAGCACACTATCCTGCTGACGACTCAGCCCCTGCCGCCACAACGCCGACCCTGCTACCATGACCAGCGACGGGAAGGCCCGCTGCAAAGCCCGACAACGATCCTCATCGCTCAACGGGTCGCCCAACACCACCCTGTAAAATACCGGACGCGGCGGAGCCACCTGCTTGACCACGCCAGATTCCAGCCAGCGCAGAACACAATCCAGTGCCCGCTCAGACTCCTCTGGCTGCAGCTGCTTAAGATCAGAGAGGGTAAATACCCGAGGCAGAGTGTCCAACGCTGGAGACAACATCGACATATCCTGCATCAACGCCTCACCCTGTCCGCCAACGGCAATCGTAGTCCGAGGCAGGAACGCAAAGCCATGGCCCACGCCAGCAGATGACAGATCACCGTCATCTGACGGGCTTGCGGCAGGCCACACAAACGCAACCGCACGGCCTCATCTACTTGGCGCTCCAGCATCGTAATCTGACGAGACCTCAGACCGGTGGGCCGTTCACCCTGCGCCAGACGCAACGTCAGCAACCGCCCCTGGATATCATCCTCCAACGCCGCATAGGCCCGCTCGACTAAGCTATAACTGGATAGGTGGCGCATAGCACGCAAAGGCTGGCGCCGCCGTGAACGGTGCCGTTGCGGCATCACGAACACAGACAGCACACGGGCCAACCACTGCACAGCAGGCAACCAGCGAGCACCATCTCGGCAGCCCATCAGATACCAACCCCACGCGCGCAGGCGAGACACATCCCTGCGCAATACTCGCACCCGAGCATAGCTATCCGCGCTACCCGAGGAAGCAAAGCTTGCCCGGTAGACGGCTAAATATTCCTGCAGAGCCTGCAATCGCGTTCTCACCGCCTCCAGCTCCAGCTCTTGCTGACGCGGCTTCCCTGCCACTTGCTGTGTCCTCATAAGCTGCAACTCCTGCATTGGCTACTACCTACCTGCAATGCATAAAAATGGACGCCGGATCAGGTTGTGAAACCGGTTCAGCCCGGCAACGCCAACTGTAGCGATACCGCCCAGGCCGCCACAGAACAAAAGCGTCCAATTTACGTGTATACACGTAGCGGTTTTGTATCTTCCTGATACAGCTCGCCGGAATCGGCCCCAATCTTTCCTTTGTACGCTTTTACCTACAACAAGATTCGTATATGCCTTATCCTCCCGCCAAACGACATAAACAGGCCCCCTTTGTACTACGCCCTCCTTACTCTACTTGCGCTACTAACCCTACTTATCAGCAACACACTGCAAGCCCACCCCGGAAGCCTCAACCAACAAGGCGGACACACCGACCGCAGCACCGGTGACTACCATTGCCACCGCGCCCCCTGCTCCACGCTTCACCGGCAACAACAAAAGGCCCAACAGGACGCGACCGACGCACAACGGGCGTTCAGTGGACTCTACGATCGAAACCTCTGGCCCCACTGGACTGACGCAGACCAAGATTGCCAAGACACACGGGCAGAATTATTGATTGCCTCCAGCCGGCAGACTGTGACCTTCACCGACCCGGATCAATGCACCGTGGCCACAGGTCGCTGGTACGACCCCTACACCAACCGCACCTTTACCCATGCGGGGGACTTGGACGTGGATCATTTTGTGCCGCTGCGCCATGCCCACGGCCACGGTGGCGACCAATGGGACAAAGCATTACGCCAACAATTCGCTAATGACCCAGACAACCTGATTCCGGTGTCCGCCAGCGCCAATCGCAGTAAAGGTGCTCGCAGCCCAGATCAGTGGCTTCCTGATAACCGCCTCTATTGGTGCGAATATGGCCGGCATTGGAAACGCATCAAACAACGTTACCAGTTGATGGTGACGCCCCAGGAAGCTGACGCACTGAAACAACTGCTAACCCACTGCTCAATGCCCTCTACCCCTAAAACGACAAAACCCCGACCATAAGGCCAGGGTTTTGGTTGTCGCATCACCCGCCTTGAGGCGGAGAGCTCACTGCATGTAAGGCTTACTGCTCTGCAGCATCCTTCATGTCTTCGGCGGACTCTTTGGCGTTATCATAGGCGTTATCCATATCTTCGCCCATTTCCTCCATCGGTCCTTTGCTATCCGGGGTAATGCTTTCCACCGCCTCATCTACCTTCTCGCCAGCATCCTCAACCGGGCCATCATTGGCATCACAGGCTGCCAGCAGGGCAGAAGAGGCGAAAATGGCGGCCAATGCCGCTTTGCCGAAAATACGCATAGAATCACTCCTTGAATTAACTGATTCGGACAGTGAGCACTGTAAGCATGTTCTTCACGCTTGGCCAAGGGAATTCGCACATTTCACTGCCATTTTACGAAGAGTTACAGACCGGATAGAGAATACCGCGCCGATGAGCTAAGGAGCCTGTGCCCCCCGTGCATGCTCAGCCTTTCAGGCTGGGTCGCAATCTATGCCCCGTTCAGGGCGCAGAGGACACGATTTTGAAGGTACTCTCTAGGGGGCGAGCCAGGACAGCCCATCCATCAAAAACGCAACAATTGAGTGCGGGCCAGCCAGGAAGGCCCGGAGGGCGTAACAGGTTTACCAGAGCAGCCTGGCCCTTTTTCCTTTCTCTGCGCTTTCAGCCGAGTAAGATGAACACCATAACAAGGAGAAACATGAAGAAAATCGGGAGAAATGCGGGAAAGAATGCAGGGGGGCTGGCGCAGCTGGTCACCCGTTTCGGCAATGAAATTACCCAGGTCGTTCAAGATATCCACGGCGCCATAGCCAATCCGTTCCACCTGCGTGGGCACGACTACACCCCCGCCCCCATGGTCTACGGCTTGGTTCGTTACGGTTTTCGCCAAGTCGGCAATGTGGCCAGCATGGCTGACCTGCTCGCCGACCCACACCAGGAGTTGCGCGATAGCTTAGACCTGCAAAGCATCATCAACGGTATTTTCGGACAATTATTGGTTGAGCAGCACAACCGTTACGCTCTGCCCATGACGCTATTACCAAAAAAACCACCTTTAGCGGATGCTGACACCCTGGTGATTTTCCTGCACGGGCTGTGCATGAACGACGCCTGCTGGAACAACCCTGCCGCCAACAGTTTCAGCCAGTGGGCTCGCCAGCATTACAACGCAGATATCCGTTATCTGCGCTACAACACCGGCCTGCATATTTCCGACAATGGCCGCAAATTCGCCGGGCTGCTGGCCCATACGGTCTTGCCCAAGCGAATAATTCTGGTCGGCCATTCCATGGGCGGGCTAGTAGCGCGCAGCGCACTTTACCAAGGGCGCCAGCGTGGCAACCATTGGGTGAATAAAGTAACTCACTTGGCTTGCCTGGGCTCACCACATCAAGGCGCCTTACTAGAACGATTTAGCAACGAAGCTAACCGATTACTAGGCCACACCCCCTACTCGCGGCCATTGATGCGGCTTGCCAACCTGCGCTCCGACGGCATTCGCGACCTGCGCTTTGGTTATGTACTGGAAGACCAGTGGCGAGACCGCCCGCTGGATGACCCTCGCCCCACCAGCAAGGTGCCTTTAGATCCGCATGTGCAGCAGCTTTTTATTGCCGGCAGCGTCAGCAAACCCAACCATGCCCACCCCCGTGGCGATTGGTTAGTCACGGTAGACAGCGCGCTGGCGGAGCATCTTTACGCGCAAGCGAACCACCTGACCCGTGAATTGTTTTACCAGATGGGGCACATGGCCATGATTGAGCAAACCCGCACCTACGCGCGGATACAACAGTGGCTAGACGAATCAACGCCTGGAACGTAACAGCAATATCAAATTAACGATTACGCAGGCGGCAGGCGGTGTCGTCATAAAAAATTCAAACTAAAGCCTTGCCTCTTCAGGCCAAAAAACCGCAAACCATTATTATTGTTCTCGCTCGCCGTTTGCGCCTCGGCCGCTCAACCAGCAACCACTACCGCAACCCCCACGGCCACCAGAGCCAATGGAAAAATGATGATGCTATTGCGGATAAAGCGCTCGCGCCAGAGCGCCCATTGATAGTAACGATGCATTGCCATACCCCAACCATCACAAACGAACTCTCAGTATATGGACCTTAAGGCAATATCAAATCGCCCAAATGGAGTATATGCAATAACTGGAAAGCGGCTTTGCCAAACCCTTTAAACGCACGGAATGACGACAGGCCGATTTGAGGCTCAGGGCCAGGGAGCATCTGAATACTCCCTGGCCCGTTCAGCCTTGCTCAAAGGCACTAAACCGCCGCCAACGCCTGCTCGATATCCGCCAGGATATCGTCAACATGCTCAATACCAATGGACAAACGTACCAAGTCCGCACTAACCCCAGCCTTGCTCAGCTCTTCATCATTAAGCTGACGGTGCGTAGTGGTCGCTGGATGGCACGCCAGAGACTTAGCATCACCGATATTCACCAGCCGCTTGATCAATGCCAACGCATCAATAAAGCGCGCGCCGGCATCACGCCCCCCTTGCACACCAAAGCTGAGAATAGACGAGGGCACTCCTCCATCCATGTACTGCTGCGCTAGACCATAATCTTTGTCGGTTTCCAGCCCGGCAAAATTAACCCAACTCACCTTGGCATGATCACGCAAGTATGTCGCCACTTTCACCGCGTTCTCGCAATGCCGTTCCATCCGCAGGCTCAAGGTTTCAATGCCCTGCATAATTAAAAACGCATTCATAGGAGATAACGCTGCCCCCATATTACGCAGTGGGACAACCCGAGCACGACCAATAAACGCCGCCTCTCCCATGGCCTCCACGTACACCACACCATGATAGCTTGGATCCGGCTCATTAAACTGCGGGAAGCGAGGGTTTCCTTTCCATGGAAACTTCCCTGAATCGACGATAGCGCCAGCAATGGTGGTGCCATGTCCGCCCATGTATTTGGTCAGCGAATGCACCACAATATCAGCGCCATGCTCAAAGGGTCGGCACAATGCAGGCGTTGCCACGGTGTTATCAACTACAAGCGGTACACCCGCGTCATGGGCTACCTTAGCCAACGCAGCCATATCGACCACATTGCCCGCCGGGTTGCCGATGGATTCGCAGAACACCATCTTCGTTTTTTCATCAATAGCATCGGCAATCGCCTGAGGATTGCGGCCATCGGCCATGCGCACCTCAATACCCTGGTTCGGCAAGGTATGCGCAAACAAATTGTAGGTACCGCCATAAAGCTGGCTGGTTGAAACAATATTGTCTCCCGCCTTTGCCAGCGTTTGGATCGTCGCGGTAATCGCCGCCATGCCCGACGCCATCGCCAAGGCACCAATGCCCCCTTCCAGTTGCGCAACGCGCTCTTCCAGCACAGCGTTAGTCGGGTTCATGATGCGGCTATAAATATTGCCCGGTACTTTCAGGTCAAATAGATCCGCCCCATGCTGGGTATCATCAAAGTAATAACTGGTGGTTTGATACATGGGTACGGCCACCGCATGGGTCTGCGGGTCACCGGCAAAGCCCCCATGAATGGCAATGGTTTCTTTTTTCATCACTCTCTGCCTCATAATTTTCGCCGCAAAACGACGCACACGCAAAAAGGCCGCCAAGCGGCGGCCCAAAAAACCACCTTATTTAATCGGAGGCGCTTCCCAAAAATCAAATTGTTTGGGCACATCCGCCAGCGAAGTATCAAAACGCGGCGGGCGCTTTTCAAGAAAAGCGGTAAACCCGTCTTTCCCGTCCCAAAATTCATTGGACCAATAAATCATTTTTGATTCCACCACATGGGCTTCGGCTGGGTGGGAAAAATTCGGGTTGCGCCACAACATCTGCTTGGCCAACGCCACCGCCACCGGCGAACTTTTTGCAATCAGCTTTCGAGCGATGCAGCGGGCCACCTCCACCACCTCGTCTTTGTCATGCACACTGTGGAACAGCCCTGCTTTCTCACCTTCTTCAGCCATGAAAATATCACCGCTAATCACCCACTCCAGCGCTTTCTGTATACCCACCACCCGCGGCAGGAACCAAGAAGAACAGGCCTCCGGCGTTACACCGCGCTGGGTAAAAACAAAACCGATTTTGCTGTTGGTCGCCACCAGGCGAATATCCATGGGTAGGGTCATAGTGATCCCCACCCCCACCGCCGCGCCGTTAATGGCGGCGATCACGGGCTTGCGACAATTATAGATTGCCAGCGACAGTTCGCCGCCGGAATCGCGGATGGTCTCTAACGGCGGCTCCATACCCTCAGCGTCGTCATAGCCAAACAGGTGGCCGCCACCTTCCGGCTCCATTTCCATTCCTGCACAGAAAACCTTACCCGCCCCCGTAACGATAACGGCCCGGATATCATCATTGCTGTCTGCTTCAGCCAGGGCATCAACCATTTCGTCTTTCATGCGCAAAGTAAAAGCATTAAGGCGATCAGGACGGTTAAGGGTAATAGTCAAAATATTTTCGGCCAGCTCGGTCTTGATGTCTTGATAATCCATGATCACTCCACTGGGGTTGTGCGGTTTTCAGTCGTTATCGATAGAGGCTCAGTAGCACGGTTTGACCCTGAGCATACCCCGATGGCAAGGCATCGAACATGGCATGAAGCGTCCGGTTGAGATCAGGCGGATTGTAAAAAGCTTGCGAGGGAAGCGCTGAAAAACGCCCTATATTCTCCGTCTCTCAAGCTAGTTCGCAATTTATACCCCATTGGGGGCACAGAAGACGGGGTTTTGAAGGCATGGGATCGCCTGTCGAGAAAGTACAACGAGTGAGTACTCCAAACCACGCTGAGCACGTAAGAGGTTTTCTAGAGGCACCGTAACACGGCCCAGATCCACTGGGCCACAGAAGCAAACGCTACGGGTTCACAGAACCATGGTGGTTTTCTGCATAGCCCTCAATCGCAGCCCCGGCGATTGTCTTTAAGCGCTCGCAACACCTGCTCACGGGTCAGCAAACCAGTCAGAACGCCCTGGGCATTCACCACCGGATAGATCTTAGGCTTCTGGGTCACCATCAACTCCGCCACATTCACCGCCGAATCCTCTTCACTAACGGTCAATGGCTGGTCGTGCATAAATTCTTCCACGACCAAAGAACCTTCACAGTGATAGCTGGAGATCAATAACCTGCGCAGGCAATCCTGTTCCGACACAAACCCCACCACCTTGTTCTGGCTATCCACCACTGGCAGCCCAGTAAACTTGTGCTGCAACAACACATCCACCACCTCGGTAAGCTCAGTACCCATTTCAATAGCCATGGGGTGTTTTGCCATCAAAGCGCGTACCGTCATCTCTTGCATCGCATTCTCCTTCTAGAAATTGACCCAGCCGGGTCAGTCCTGATTTATGGCTTTGACTATAGCAACCCGGTATGTTTACACCCGTGGATATTCCCCATGCCACCGATCAATTATGGCAATCGCTATACAAGCCAGGCATCGCCTTCCTACAATGCTCACAACACAGAACAACACCAAGCCTGACCGCAGGCCTTCATGGAGCAGAGGAACAGCGAATGGTATCGCCCCGCGTCTGGCTGGTTTTTGGGCTATTGGCTCTATTGGTAGTATCGCCGCTGCAGGCAGCTGAGAGTGCTGCCTGTGAGGCGGCAGAACTGACTCACGCTCAGCTTAATCAACAACGTAAGCAGCTACAGGAGAACCAGGCGGCGCTGCTGGCGATGATTAAGGGCGAGATCCCCACCTCGGATCAGCTCGACACCGTATTGGGGCGCCCTCTAAATCAGCGACCGCTACTACCCTTGCCGCCGCCCCAGCCACTAGCCATCACCGACAGCAAGTGCCCGGATCTACAAAATGATATCGACAACCTGACACGGCAAATCAACAGCCTGGAACAGTCCATCCATACGTTACGTCATTCGTTTTTTTCCCTCAGCTTTGCTCAACGACAAGCATTCCGAAACTTGGCAATTCACCATGAGCAGCTACAGGCCATGGCGGATAATCCCGATGCCACCATCGCCTCGGCTAGCCAGCGTCTTCAGCAACACACCGAACAGTTGTGGGCGGTGCTTGGGCAACTGCAAAACAACCCCGATATTGCCCTGCAAACATTGGACGCATTGTGGCTGAATTTGCCGGCCTTACCGCTGCCCAGCAGCGGCGCCCGCTCCGACGAATGGCGAACCCTGCTCAAAGCTAGACTGGATATCCAGAGTAACGGCCGCACCCTACGCTCGGAGCAATGGAAAACCCGGCCATTGCTGACCCAAATCGATAACCTGGGAGGACTGCGCCAGGCACCACAACTGTTGCAACACGAAAGCCAGCGAATTACTCAACACCTGAGGAACATCCTCGTGCTGGTTCGCTACGATCTGAACGGCCCCTTACGCGATGGCGGCTACATGCCAGTGCTGCAGAACATTCTCGCCTTGATTCTCGGCGCCGCAGGCTTCTGGCTACTAATCCAGCTGGCTCAGCGCACCCGCCACTGGGCGCTCGCTTTACACGACCGGGTGGTTCAACTCAGTGGTGAACGCCGCTGGTTACTCAATGCCAGCCGTTTGATCAGTGGCTTGGCGCCGATTCTGCCGTGGGTTTTGATCTGGCTAGCGCTTGATCATCTAGGTTCCTTATTGGACACCCCATCCAGCAAGATTCTGCTATGGCTGCTGCCACTGGCCCAGCTCTATGTCATCTACGGGCTGCTTTGCCTGATCGGTGAGTGGTTAATACTGCGTGTGGCACAAAGCGCCAATGCCTACCTAGGGGGCGAGCAAACCCGTCAAGTGACACAGCACGCCCGCAACCTAGCCCGCTGGATCATTATTCCCTGGGCGCCGGTCATCATCGTTTGGGAAAGCCTAGGCCCTTCGCTAATGTATTACCTGTTCCTTGGGGTACTAATGGTGACCATCTATACCGGGCTTGGACGCCTGCTGGCCTTACGCCATAAGGACTATCAAGTGTGTCTGCAAGCCCCGATGCCCTCCCAAGTAGACCCACTGATCGCCCGCTTGTTAAGCCCGAGATTATTCTGGTTGGTGGCGCCCCTACTACTGCCCATTGCACTGGTAAGTTTCTTGGTTGGTTTTGTGGACCGGGTACTGGCGGATTTTGACTGGTATATGCGACTCAAAGCCCGCTGGTTCCGTTTCCGTGCCAATGTAGCCACCGACGAAGACGACGGTGGCAATAGCGAAGAACCGGTGGCCCAATCCTACGAACGCTGGTTTGCCCCCGCCTTGCCCGACGATGTGAACAAACCCCCGTTCATCGACACCGGCTTAGTAGCCGCCATAGAAAAAAGCATTCAGCGCTGGCACGAAGATAAAACCGATGAAAACGCCTTGGTGGTTTCCGGTGAAAAAGGCTGCGGCAAAAGTGTCTCTCTTGGCAAGCTCGACAAGGTACTGGAAAAAAGCTGTGAATCCTTAAATACCTTGCACCTGAAAGTACCCGCCAAGACCTGCACCCCAGAAGCCATTCACCAGCTGATTGGCGATGCACTGGGCACCGACCTAATCAACGACGGGCCGGCCGCGCTGGTCAAGGACGATGAACACAGGCAGCCCACCCTGGTGGTGCTAGACGAAGCGCAAAATTTCTTCCTTGCCCAACTGGGCGGCCTGGAAGGCTGGCGCACGGTGCTCAATCTGGTTAACGCCCGGGTGGACAATGTGTTCTGGCTGCTACTGATCAACAACCAAAGCTGGGCCTACCTATGCAACGTGTTCGGTCGGGAATACCAGTTTCGTAATGTGGTTCGGGTGAAACGCTGGGGACAAACCGATATTCGTTCACTGATTCTCAGTCGTCATCATCTAAGTGGTTTCCAGCTACGTTACGACGAAGTGTTATTGTCCTCTCGGGGGCCGGAAGCCGGCAACCTGCGCAACGCCGAGCAACGGTATTTCAGCCTACTCTGGGATGCCAGTCGCGGTAATCCCATGGTGGCATTACGGCTGTTCCTGACCTCGGTAAAAGTCAAAGGCCGACAAGTAACCGTGGGCCTGCCCAACGCCCCCTCGGCCAGTATTCTCGATGGCATGGGTGACAACTCCCTGTTTGTTTATGCCGCCATTGCCACCCACGAAAATCTGACCAGCCACGAAATCAGTGCGGTCACACACCTGCCAGAAAATGTGGTGCGTTATGCGCTGAAAGGCGGTTTCGATGCAGGGTTTCTGCACAAGAGCGATGATGGCCGCTACCGGTTGGTGTCCCTATGGTACCAGCAGGTGATCAGCTACCTAACACGGAAGAACCTGCTCAATGAATGATGGAAATATAGTCAACGACCTGACTGTCGTAGTGGAATTGTTCAACGTCTACGCATTAATGCTGCTGTTTATCGGTGGATTTGTGCTGTGGGCCCTGAACTGGGGCATCAGTAAAGCAAGCCTGAAAATCACCGAGAAAATGCCCACCCGACGCTTCCTGATTTTGCAGATCACCACACTGGTCGGCTTTGTACTCTACACCGTGGGCACCATCGCGCTGGTCATCGGCGTACTGCAGCCCCCCAAAGAATTCATGCTCGCTGCCGGCGGCTCCATCGCGGTGGCCCTGGGCTTTGCCCTGAAAGACATTGCCGCCTCACTCGTAGCCGGTTTGCTGTTGTTATTTGATCGCCCCTTCCGGGTGGGTGACCGGGTCAGCTTCGATAACGTTTATGGAGAAATCGTTTCCATCGGCCTGCGCACCGTGCGCCTGCAAACCCTGGACGATAATCTGGTCACCATCCCCAACTCGCGGTTTATTACCGATGTGGTGGCCTCCGGCAATGCCGGCGAATTGGACATGATGGTGGTCACCGATTTCCACGTGGCCTTGAATGCCGATATCGAACAGGCCAAAGCCATCGTGGAAGAAATTATCGTCACCAGCCGCTACGCCTACCTGAAAAAGCCAGTCACCTTTGCCATTGAAGAAATTGAAGTGGGTTACCGGTTGGCAATTCGCCTACGCGCCAAAGCCTATGTTCTGGATGTGCATTACGAGAAAGCATTTCAGAGCGACATCGTGGTGCGGGTATCCAAACGCTTTACAGAAATGCAGGTGGCTCGGCCGGGATAATGGCCAATGCCTTATGACCTGTGCTTTTAGCTCTTCTCATTGGCGGGTTTTTCTGCCTCATCGGACAGCACCGCTTCCAGCTCCTCACGGGGCATGTAGTCCAGATCCCAGTGGCTGGTGTAGGTTTCTTTTAAACGACGCCGTCCCCGATGCAAAGGCTGCGGGTCTTCATCACTACCATGGGCGGCGTGGTGTTCACCCAACGCCGGCCCCGGTGCCGGATTGCTGACCGCTTCCGGCCCCGTGTCTTTTTGCTCAGCCCCCAACCGTTGACGCCAGGGAGTAAGCCATCGTTTTAGCCAGTGCATACCTTTCCTCTCCGGCCGCTGCAGCTATTCTATCATTCACCCCCACCCTATCACCCCGGCTTGCCATCGACACGCGAGCGCGTCAGCACCTGCCAATACAACAACAGGAAGCCAGCAAAGGCCAGGCTCCATAAGCCGGCGGACCAGCCTACCCCGAGCCCCCAGGGCAGCCACCCCAGTGCCGTCACCACTCGCAACACCCCCGCCAACAGCACCAATGCATACAGCACAATACCACCGGTGGGCAACGCCATGGTGCGCCCGGTATGCCCCATGGCTACACGCGTCATCACCCCCATAATGGTGGTGCCCATGGCGCCGGCGCCAAGGGCATGCAGCCATGCCGTCGGCGCCACCCAATGCCATTGCGCCAGCGCCAACAACACAAATCCCAGCACCACCCACCAATGCCCCAGGTGCAGAATCCACAACAGCGGTTCATCACGTATCTGCCAGGGCGCCCAGCCAAATAAACGCAGCAGCACCATGGCCGCAGCCGCCAGTGCCAGCCCCCCCAGTAGCGCTCCGTGTATGTTGAGCGCCACCAGCACCGCCACCGCCAGCGCCAATATCAGGCCCACTGGCGTAGCCCAGGAAGGAGTGCGCACCTGAGCACTGTCCCGGCCACGGGCCTGCAGCCAGTTACGCGTAAACGCTGGTGTAATGCGCCCACCGATAATCAATATCAACACCGCCGCCAGCACCACCAGCGCCTGCAAATAGTGCGGTGAACCAGACAGATGAAACAATAGGTCCAACACCCAGCAAGCCGCCAGCACCCCCATCAGAATCAATTGCCGATGCTGACGGGCATGCCAGATACGAGTACCTGCCAGCCAAGCCAGCAATGGCAGGAAAGACAAGTCGACAATGCTGGCGAGAATTGGCCAAAAACCGCCAAACATCATCGCCAATCGCCCAGCCAACCACAGCAGCCACAGAGCCAGTAATGCCCCGCCGTCCACCGGACGCGTACCGGTCCAGTTACAGACTGCGGTTAGTAAAAACCCGGCGATGGCCGCATTAAGGAAGCCCCCCAGCATTTCATGTTGATGCCAATGCAATGGCGCCAAGGCCAGGCTATCCATGCCTCCCTGAGTGAGTAGAAACATCCATAACGGTACCAATAATGCTCCGCCAAAAGCCGCGGAAAGAAAAAATAATCGAAACGGGAATGCCAGCACAGGCATTTGTAATATGCGCCGCCACTGATGGCACTTGCCATCAGTGGAATCAGAAGCGGACGGTGAAGAAGGGGTGGGTGTCATCGAGCTCTCCCTGCCGGAATACACTCCCTCGAATATACCCTGTAACTAAAAAAGCCGATGGAATTAATGCCATAAAACTGACCGGGATCACAGCCCGGCCAACTCAGACATAGCGGGTGCTTTTCACGCTAATTCAACCTAAAAAATCAGGACAATAATTGCGGACGCTTCATCAACCTCGACAATTTCTCCAGCCCCTGCTGGCGCAGGTAGCCACTGTCGCGCTTGGAAGGGTGGAAATCGCGTTTGTAGTACGACAGGTAGGATTTGCCCAACTTTCGCAGCCAGCCAGGCTTTCCTAGCAACCAGTTCATTCCCTGGCCCACGGACTTCCAGTCGGTGGAGTCATCCATTTCGGCGCGCAACTGGTTGTAGTGGAAAATAGTAAAACCAATAAACTCTACCGTGGTAAGCGCCATCTCCGAGGTGCGCACCCAATAGCTGCCCACCTGGTCCTGATACACATCGAACGCTACCGATTTATGCTCGCTTTCTTCCACCGCATGCCATAGCCACAGCGGCACCATGCGCTCGTCCATGCCGTCGAAAATTTCTGGATGCTCTAGAATCATTTCCGCCAGCATTGCGGTGAAATGTTCCAGCGCACAGGTCTTCGCCAGTTGCCGTTCCGGTGACAACCACTTAGCCATGAACTTTAGGCCGTCCCTTACAAAGGCGTCCACTTTGCTGGTAGGTACGCCCTTCGATTCCATGAACGCATTGAAGGCATCGTGCTCGTTGCCATGATGCGCCTCCTGACCGATAAAACCTTTCACTTGCTCACGGAGCAAAGGATCAGTGAGCTTTTTCTGAAAATGACGAACGGAACGGACAAAAAAACGCTCCCCCTCGGGAAAAGTGCACGACAGCGCCGTCAATAGCATAGTTTTGAACTGGTCATTGTCGAACCAATACCTGGGTATGGACGGATCAAATTCAAAATCCATCTTGCGGGGCTGAATGTCGCTTTTATTTGTTTTTTTCTGCGGCTGACGCGTTACCGGCGCCGCAACGGCGGTTACATTGGCATTCATAGCGATGTCCTCGTTGCTTATAGACACAGTATTCGGCAGCCACAACCAGCAAGCTAGTGCAGGTTGTGCCATTTTTGCAGCACAAAAACCAAACGCCTGATGCCTCGCACGTAACGCTAGCCTGACTCAGCCCGATTCGCTTTGCCGCCGATACAACCGCGCATGGATATCGCCGCTGCTTTTCTCTTTCGTCAATTGCCAGTTGGCCGGGACTGCCGGCACCTCTCCCTTCCGACGGCTTTCCACATAGATAATCGCCCCGTCCGCCAGCAACCCATGGGCTTCCAAGGCCTCACAGGTCGGCGACACTAGGCCCAAATCATAGGGCGGATCGATAAAGACCAAGTCGAAGGGCTGTCGTTGCGTAGGCAGCCAACTCAACGCGTCTGCACACTGCACGGTGAGGCGCCCCTCGAACAGCGGCGTTAATTGGCGTCGCAGGTCCGCGCTACGCTCTCGCTGCTTCTCCACCAACACAGCTTCGCAGGCGCCCCGGCTCAAGGCTTCCGCGCCCAGCGCACCGGAGCCGGCAAACAAGTCCAGCACACGCAGCCCCGGTATCTCAAATTGCAGCCAGTTAAACAGGGTTTCGCGCATACGATCCGAGGACGGACGCAAATCGCCACCATGGTCCACAAAATGCAGACGATGACCGCGCCTTTCGCCACCAATAATTCTTACTTGCCCTTTCTGCCCCTGAGCGCTGGCAGCAGGGCGTCTACCTGAATGCTTACGGGGCACGGTCAGCGGGCTCCTCATTGGCCGTATTGTCCGCGTCCGTTGCCACCGACATAACCTTTGGTGCCTCAGGGCCAATGCTGACGATGGCCAGATTTTCCGGCGCCAGGTTGCGCTGAAACGCAGCACGAATGTCTTCTGCGGTCACCGTGCGCACCTGCTGGTTGAACCATTGCAGGTAATCCAGCGGCAGGTCGTAGAAGCCGATAGCCCCCAGCTGACCGATAATGTCGCTATTGTCGGCGGTACCCAAAGCAAAGCTGCCAAGAATGCTAGCGCGGATCTCCTCCAGCTGCTCATCGGTGGGGCCGTCTTGCACAAACTGGTCAATCAGATCCAGAGTCAGGGTCAAGGCGGCGTCAGCATTGTCATTGCCCGTCTGCAGGCTTACCTGAAACGGGCCTCCGGCCGCCATGGGGCTGAAAAAACTGCTGATCCCATAAACGTAGCCCCGCTTCTGCCGCACTTCGTCAGTGAGAATAGAGGCAAAGCCGCCACCACCGAGAATCTGGTTACCCACATACAAGGCCACATGATCCGGGTTGCCACGCCAGGTGGCCTGATTACCCAGCAAGATATGAGTCTGGGCAGAAGGGAAGGTAATGTGTTCGCGCTGACGCTTAGTCAACGGCTGGGCCCGCGCCAAGGCCGGTGCCTCCTCGCCTTGCGGCAGGGCTGCGCTAATCTCTGCGGCAATGGCTTGTGCCTGTGCGCGATCCAAATCCCCCACCATAGCAATCACGGTGTTACCCGCCGCGTAGTAGCTCTGGTAGAAATCCTGCAGCTGGTCACGAGTGATCGCCGGCAAACTGTCCAAGGTGCCATCACTGGGCTGTCCATAGGGATGACCGGCAAACACCGTGGACTGAAACGCTTTATTCACTTGCGGGCCCGGCACCTGGGTTTCCATGCGCAAGCCCTGCATCATTTGGGTACGAATGCGTGCCAGCGTATCCTGTTCGAAAGTGGGGCTGGCAATCACTTGCTGGAACAGCGCCAGTACCGGTTCGCGATACTCGGGGTCGGACAATGTACGCAGGCTGATCACCCCCATGTCCCGGTAACTGGAAGAGGAAAAACTGGCGCCCTGATCTTCAAATCCGCGAGCGATGTCATCCACGCTTAACCCGTTCGCCCCTTCACCCAGCAAGGCGCTGGTCAACGAGGCCAGCCCTGAGTGCGCACCATCACGGGCAGAACCCGCATCACTGACCAGGCGGATATCCAGCATGGGCAATGCATCGCTGGCCACAAACAGCACCTTGGCTCCCTGTTCGGTTTGCCAAGACTGGATATCCAGCGCCGGCGCCTGGGGATCCGTTTCTGCAATCTGCGCTTCAGTAGAGGGGAAAGAGCCAGAAAAGGGGCCCGCGCAGGCACTCAGCACCACGCTCAGGCCGAGCAGGAAGGCCAGCCGGAAAGTATTTATCTTCATGGTTGCGGCTCCGCTTTCTGTTCATCAGAGGTGGGCGCTGTCGGCTTCACCATACCCACGGTCAAACGCTCCGGCACCAGCCATTGCTGTGCCACACGTCGTACATCTTCAGCGGTCACCGCCTCCAGGTGTTCGGCAAAACGAGTGGACAGGTCAATATCCAACCCTAAGGTACTAAGCATGCCCAGCTCCATGGCCTGGCCCATCACCGAGTCTTTCTCATACACCTGACCCGCCAACACCCCGGCCCGCACCCGCGCCATTTCCGCGTCAGTGGGCAAGGTGGTCTGCAGGGTTTCGATCTGTGCCAGCAGCGCTTTCTCCACGTCAGCCAACGTCACACCAGGGTTCGGTGCCGCAGTCAATGTAAAGGTCCCATCGCCTCGCTGAATGCCGCTATAACTGGCGCCAGCACCGGCCACTAGCCGCTGACCGCGGACCAGATCCGTTTCGATTCGCGCGCTCATGCCGCCATCCAGCACCCCAGCCAGCATGGTCAGGGCATAGAAATCTTTTTTGTCTTCCAGCGTTACCAGCGAAGGAACGTTGTACATCATGTACAACAAGGGGACTTTTACCGGCAAATTCAGCGCCAGCCGACGTTCGCCTGCTGGCGGGTTCACCGTTTGCTTGGGCCGCGGCGGCGTCTGCCCGGCAGGCAGATCAGCAAAGAATTTTTCCACCAGCGGTTCAACCTGATCACGGGTTACATCACCAGCAATCACCAATGTAGCGTTACCCGGCACATAAAATCGTTGATACCAGCTGCGGGCTTGCTCCGGATGTAACTGGGACAATAAGGAACGCCAACCAATAATCGGGTGGGCATAACCGGTACCCGGGCGGGCTACCGCCTGAAATTTCTCCCAGGCCAACGCATTCGGGTTATCGTCGGTTCGCATGCGCCGCTCTTCCATCACCACCTTTAGCTCACGGGCAAACTCTTCATCATCAATATCTAAGTGCCCCAACCGCTCGGCCTCCAGCTCCAGCGCCAGAGGCAGGCGTGACACTTCGTATTGCTGAAAGTAGGCAGTGTAGTCGTAGCTGGTAAAAGCATTATCGCTACCACCATATCGGGAGACCAACTTGGAAAAATCACCAGGCCCGAGCCTCTCGGTCCCTTTAAACATCATATGCTCCAACACATGAGCCAAGCCGGTTTCGTAGGGAGCTTCGTCGATACTGCCAGCCTTGTACCACATCATTACCGTGACTACTGGCGCCCGATGATCTTCGCGCACTAACACTTTCAAGCCGTTATCCAGCGTAAAGGCATGGGTTGGCAGTGACGCCTGGCTAGTCAGCGACCACAGGCCCAACGCCAGTACCGTTATCAGTCTTTTCATGAAATACCTCTATTTTGGGGACCGCAAACCCAAAGCTGCTCCCCTCTCCCCATAATGGTAGGATAGCGGCGCGTTCGCACCGCGAACGGCAACTCTGCAAGCAGGTCCCTTTTTTCTCCGGCATAGCATACCGGGTTATCACCCTGCTCTTGCAGCCTCATTGCAAAAGAAGGATCACCCTTCTTGATTGGATATGACTGATCATGAGCAACGAAGTTTCCCCCGACGACGACAAGCGGCCACAGCCAAACGAAAAGCCGGAAGAAAAGAAAACCGGTTTCTGGAAGCGCATGTTTACCGGCGTGGACGCCGACGAGCTGCCCGCAACACCTGCCGAACCTGAGGCAGACCCTGCCCCCGAGCCTGCTGAGTCAGCCTCTCAGCCGGCCGCGGCCACACCTGAGCCGGCACCTGCTGCCACAGCAGCAGCCCCTGCCGACGAAGCCAGCCCCGAGGTAAACGACGACGAGGGCAACTTCTGGACCCGCATGAAGCAGGGCATGAGCAAGACCCGCAAGGGGCTGGGCAAAGGCCTAGCGGACTTGCTGGTGGGCGCCAAAGAGATCGACGACGAAATCTTTGAAGAAATCGAAACCCAGCTGCTGGTGGCGGATGTAGGCGTGGAAGCCACCGATGTGATCGTCCAGGCCCTCACTGACCAGGTGAGCCGCGAAGAGCTGGTGGACGCCGACGCACTCTACGAATCCCTGCAAAATGAACTGCGCAAGCTGCTGGTCCCGGTGGACCAGCCCATGCAGATCGACAGCAGCAAAAAGCCCTACGTTATCCTGATGGTCGGCGTGAATGGGGTCGGCAAGACCACCACCATCGGCAAACTGGCCTGCCGCTTCAAAGCCGAAGGCAAGAGCGTGATGCTGGCTGCTGGCGATACCTTCCGGGCCGCCGCCGTAGAGCAACTGCAAGTATGGGGCGAGCGCAACGATATTCCCGTGGTGGCCCAACATACCGGTGCCGATTCTGCCTCGGTGGTGTATGACGCGGTACAGGCGGCACAATCTCGCGGCGCCGACATCTTGATCGCCGATACCGCCGGGCGCTTGCACACCCGTGGCAACCTGATGGACGAACTCACCAAAGTTACCCGGGTAATGAAGAAGCTGATCCCGGACGCACCCCACGAGGTATTGCTGGTACTGGATGCAGGCACCGGCCAAAATGCCATCAACCAAGCTGAACAGTTCCGTGATGCTGCGGGCGTGACCGGGTTAGCGCTCACCAAGCTCGACGGCACCGCCAAAGGCGGTATCCTGTTTGCCTTGGCCAAACGCACAGGCTTGCCGATTCGCTTTATCGGCGTTGGGGAACAATTGGAAGACCTGCGCCCCTTCCACGCGGAAGAGTTCGTTCAGGCCTTATTTGAAGATGTAACGGGTTAAAATCAGACTCAAGCGACAAGCAGCAAGCCGCACTTGAAGCTTCGGCTTGTAGCGGCTTAAGGACTTCAATGATTCAGTTTGACCGGGTCAGCAAACGCTACCCGAACGGGAAAGATGCCCTCAGCAAGGTCGATTTCACCCTCCCCGCCGGGCAGCTGACATTTCTCACCGGTCATTCCGGGGCGGGTAAGTCCACCCTGTTAAAGCTGATCATGATGATCGAGCGCCCGACCCAAGGGCAGGTATTGATCGATAACCAGAACCTAAATGGCTTCAGCAATCGACAAATTCCCCTGCTGCGCCGCAAAATTGGCATGGTTCATCAAAATCACCAACTGCTGTTTGACCGGAGCGTATTCGATAACGTGGCCCTGCCACTGGTGATCGCGGGTTATGCTCGCGCCGACATTGGCAAACGGGTGCGTGCCGCGCTGGACAAGGTGGGCCTGCTGGACAAAGAAAAGCTCAATCCGATTATGCTTTCCGGCGGCGAACAACAACGGGTGGGCATTGCCCGGGCCGTGGTGAACAAGCCCCCGCTCTTACTCGCCGATGAACCCACCGGCAACTTGGATCCAGCCCTTTCTGAAGAAATCATGGACCTGTTCAAAGACTTCGCTCGGGTTGGCGTGGCCGTGCTGATCGCCACCCACGACCTGAGCCTGATCGCCCGCTATAACCACCGTTTGCTGACCCTGCGTGAGGGTCGCCTGATCCACGACGGCGACGAACCTGGAGCGGCCCATGGCGCCTAATAATTCAAACCGAGGCAAACGCAACAGGGTAAACCGCAACGCCACACCGGTTAAGCCCCACCGCCGCAAACCAGAACGGCCGCGCCGGGTAGCCGGCGCCCATAGCGCCCAAGCCTCATTGAAAGATCGCTTCACCAGCTGGCGCCAACACCACCAGGATTCCTTGCGCGACGCCTTACAACGCCTCAACGCGGCCCGGGCCAGCAGCGCCATGACCATTCTCGTCATCGCCATCGCTCTGGCCTTACCCGCCGGCCTAGCGGTACTGCTCGACAATGCCCGCGCCATCACTCGCGGCTGGGATGGCAACGCGCACCTGTCTGTCTTTCTCGACATGGATACCAGTGAGGCCCGCCAGCGAGAACTCGCCAAAGAATGGCAAGGCACCGGGCACATCACCCGCACTGAAGTGATTACTCGGGCCCAAGCGCTTGAGGAATTTAAAGCCCTGTCTGGCTTTGGAGATGTGCTGGAAGCGTTACCAGACAACCCTTTGCCGCCATTGATTGTGGTCTTCCCGGACAGCACCGACCCGGTCACCCTACGCGCTTTGGAAAACCGCTTAGCCAAAGCCGACGACGTGGACCTGGTACAGCTTGACGTAGAGTGGGTTCGCCGCCTGCACGCCTTAATCGAATTGGGTCAGCGGCTGATTTCCGCCCTCACCCTAGCGTTGGCCGCCGCAGTGGTTCTGGTCATGGTGAACACCATCCGCCTAGCCATTGAAAGCCGGCGAGAAGAAATCGTGGTGGTGAAGATTGTCGGCGGCACCGATGGTTTCGTGCGCCGCCCATTCCTTTATACCGGCTTCTGTTTCGGCTTTGCCGGCGGCCTCATGTCAGTCGCCCTAGTACAGGGCGCCATGTGGTGGCTCGGCGGCCCTATTGACGAACTGCTCTCCCTGTATAGTAGCGAGCAATCACTAACCTCCATGACCTTATCCAGCCTGATCATCCTCCCCCTGTTTAGTGGTGCGTTAGGGCTTCTCGGCGCCTGGCTCGCAGTGAGCCGCCATTTGGGCGATATCGAACCTAACTTCTGAGCAACCACACCAACAAGCTGCACGCGACAAGGCGCTGACCCGATATACCCACAGACGATGTCAGCGCCCCCGCGCCCGAGCCGCGTAAACTCGATTCAGCCAAGAGCATAGAAAGCCTGGAAGACGTCACTGGGCAAATGCCCTTAAAAAGCGCCATCCAAGGAACCTCTCAGCGGCAGCAGGCTCTAAACCCCATATTCACCAGTGATTCACACTCTCTCGTTATGCTGAAACCCATCGACTATATTGATAAAAAGGAACTTTTTGGCCTATTAGCACTCTATTAATTGGAGTGCTAATATCAGCTATCAGCTCTCAATTGATACATAGAGAGTCTTCACAAGGAGACATTGCGCATGACCAACCCAACAACTCAAGCACAGGCGCTCACACTAGCCGTACCAGGCCATGACCTGGACGCCTACATGCGAGCCGTTAACGCCGTGCCGGTACTCAGCGCAGAAGAAGAGCAACGCTTGGGCGAACGCCTGTATTACAATCAGGACTTGGACGCTGCGCGTAGCTTGGTTCTGTCCCACCTACGCTTTGTGGCACACATTGCCCGCAGCTACACCGGTTACGGCCTGCCATTAGGTGACCTGGTTCAGGAAGGCAACGTAGGCCTGATGAAAGCCGTAAAACGCTTTGACCCCACCAAGGGCGTGCGGCTAGTGAGCTTTGCCGTGCACTGGATCAAAGCAGAAATTCACGAATATGTGATCAAGAACTGGCGCATCGTGAAAGTGGCGACCACCAAGGCTCAGCGCAAATTGTTCTTTAACCTGCGCGGCCAGAAAAAACGCTTGGGCCGCCTGACGTTGGAAGAGGCCCAGCGCGTGGCCGATGATTTGGGCGTTACTGCCGCACAGGTCAAAGAAATGGAAGGGCGTTTGGGCGCTTACGATGCCAGTTTCGACGGCCCCACCAATGATGATGATGACAGCACCGTAGTGTCTCCCGCCGCTTATCTGCACAGCGATAACAGCGACCCTGCTGACCTGCTCGCCGAACAGGATCAACAGCAGCGGGAGAGCCGTCAATTGAGCTCTGCTCTAATGGCGCTGGACGAACGTAGCCGCGACATTCTGGAGCGCCGCTGGCTGGCCGACCAGAAATCCACGCTGCAAGAGCTGGCCGATGAGTACAGTGTTTCCGCCGAGCGGATTCGCCAACTGGAAAACAACGCCATCAAAAAGCTGCGTAACGCCATCGCAGCGTAATGCCAGGTGTCTCACGCGGCACGCAACAGAGAATACAAAAAAGCCCCTCCCGAGGGGCTTTTTTGTAGGCCCAAGCGGCAGCCTGTCGCTCGAGGGCAAAATAATTCCGGTACAATGCATTCCCCCCGGCAGCCACTGTGGAGCGCTGAATGAAAATCCTGCTTGTCCTTGGCGCGCTCAACAGCGCCCTTGCCGTCATGCTCGGCGCCTTCGGGGCCCATGGGCTGAAATCCCGCGTAGACGAGTCCATGCTGGCCACGTGGGCCACCGCCAGTGAATACCATTTTTATCATGCCCTGGCCTTGCTATTGACCGGCCTGCTCGCCAAGGCATTTGGCGCGCCCAGCATGGTCACCGCCGGTTGGGTGCTATTTGCCGGCATGCTGGTATTCAGTGGTAGCCTGTATGTGCTGGTGCTAAGCGGGCAGCAATGGCTTGGCGCCATTACTCCATTAGGCGGCACGGCCTTAATCATTGGCTGGCTAATGCTCGCCTGGTCCCTTTTCAAACACGTTTGATAAAGATCATGAAGCTCACTGTAAATGGCGATACCCTCACACTAAATGGCAATACCATTGCTGATTTGGTGAGCCAACTGGAACTGACTGGCCGCCGATTGGCCGTGGAAGTGAACCGGGAAATCATCCCTAAAAGCCAGCACAGCGATTTTGCTCTGAACGAGGATGACGTGGTGGAAATCGTCCACGCCATCGGCGGCGGATAGCACCAAAGAACATTTACGGTGCAGGCATCGCCTTAGCCAATAGATCCAGGCGTCCCCTGAGTTCCTGTGCAGGTTCCAAGGCTGCCGGACAAACCTGATAAAAGACGTTAATACCCTAAGAGGCCCCCATGTCCGATCTGCTTACCATTGCCGGAAAAACCTACTCCTCCCGCCTGCTGATCGGCACCGGCAAGTACAAAGACTTTGACGAAACCCGCGAATCCATCGAAATCAGCGGCGCGGAAATCGTTACCGTAGCCATTCGCCGCACCAATATTGGCCAAAACGCAGACGAACCCAATCTGCTCGATTTCGTCAGCCCCGACAAATACACCATTTTGCCTAACACCGCCGGCTGCTTCTCCGCCGAAGATGCCGTGCGTTGCTGCAAGCTGGCTCGGGAGCTGCTTGATGGCCATAGCTTGGTCAAATTGGAGGTACTCGGCGATCAGAAAACCCTGTACCCGAACATCACCCATACCTTGCACGCCGCCCGCGAACTGATCGACGACGGCTTCAACGTCATGGTCTACACCAACGACGATCCCATCGTGGCGAAAGAGCTGGAAGATATGGGCTGTGTGGCAGTAATGCCGCTGGGCTCATTAATCGGCTCTGGGCTTGGCATCCTTAACCCTCACAACATCAAGCTCATCATGGAAGAAGCCAACGTGCCCATCATTGTCGATGCCGGCGTCGGCACCGCTTCCGATGCCGCGCTGGCCATGGAAATGGGTTGCGATGGGGTGCTACTCAACTCTGCCGTGGCCCATGCACAAAAGCCGGTACTAATGGCTTCCGCCATGAAGAAAGCCATTGAAGCTGGCCGCGAAGCTTTTCTGGCCGGGCGCATGCCTCGCAAGGCCTATGCCTCTGCCTCATCGCCACTGGATGGTCTGAGCCGCTAAGCCTTTCGACAGACAAAAAAACGGCGCCACTCTGGAGGGAGTTGGCGCCAAGGGGGGGAAATCATCGATGCTCGTGCACATAAGGGCAGAGTTGCGTTTACATATAGCGTTATCTTTACAAATCACCGATCAAGACAACGTGAAGGCCACACCCTGTGGCCCCGCTGTCGCCCTTTTTTTCAATGGACGGTTATAATCCGCCCTTGATTACTTTCGCCTCTCATACGGTAACTCGGCACCATGCTCGATTTCATCAACCACGATAAAGATCCGGAAACGGGGAAAGTCATGCGTAAAGTGCGCAGCTTTGTGCTGCGCGAAGGCCGCCTGACCGCCGGACAACGCAATGCTTTGGACACCCTGTGGCCCCGCTTTGGGCTGGAGCGCGACCAAGGCATGCTCAACCCCGAAAGCGTTTTCGGTCGCGACGCCCCCCGGGTTCTCGAAATCGGATACGGCATGGGCCAATCGCTGGCGCAAATGGCTGCCGCCGATCCCGATAAGGACTTTATCGGTATTGAAGTGCATCGCCCCGGCGTAGGCGCGCTGCTTATGGAGATTGAGCAACAGGGCCTAAGCAACCTGCGCAGCTACTGTGACGATGCGGTAGAGATTCTTGAGCTGTGCATCCCCGACAACAGCTTGGCGCGGGTTCAACTGTATTTCCCCGATCCTTGGCACAAAAAAAAGCACCACAAGCGCCGAATCGTTCAGCCCGCTTGGGTGGCTTTGGTGCAGCGCAAACTTCAGCCAGGAGGCATTCTGCACATGGCCACGGACTGGGAAAATTATGCAGAGCACATGATGGAAGTGATGGATGCGGCCGCAGGGTTTAGCAACTTGGCAGGCCCAAGCGCATTTTCTCCCCGGCCCAGCTGGCGCCCGGAAACCAAGTTTGAACGCCGCGGCGAAAAATTGGGCCATGGGGTGTGGGATTTATTATTCGAGAAAAGGGCTTAACAGAAACGCATTCAGCTTAAACACGGTCATAAAAAACCGCAGCTAAGGCTGCGGTTTTTCTTTATTCACCCTTAGTAGAAATAGCCTTCCAAGCCAATCTGCAAGCTATCGTATTCCAGATCATCACCGTTCTCATCTTCAAAGCTATATCGGTTATAGCCGATCACGACACCGCCTCGCTTTTCATTGAAAAGGAATTTGGCTCGCACGCCATAAAAAAAGTCCCGGCCATCCGATGACGACTTTATAGAAGACAACGGGTTTCTTGCTGTCACCTCACCATCCCAATTCTGAATACCCAAAGTACCACCCAGAAAAAACGTCTCGCTCAGCGGAAACAATAAATCTGCGGCCATATACATACCATCGGCATCGACTTCGTATTCACCGGTCTTGACGCCATACTGGTGGACCTCACCTTCTTGACTACCAAACCATTTGTAACCCAGCCTCAATGAAGACGCCCCGCCAAAGGCATAACCCAGGTAAATGTCCTTCCCTGTTGCTGCTCCGTCATCGTCAACACTGTAACCTGGCCCCGTCCTGTCCAGTTGATCTTCAATCTCATCTGCAAAATTACTTGTATCGAACGACACACCAGCACCAAGCATAAAACCCGACGGTTTAGCCTCCCCCCACGCCGAACTCGCCAGCAAACCTAACGCCATAATCGCTAAATATTTTTTCATTTACACGTTCTCCCCAATGGATAAACAGACCTCAATCCTAATTATTTTTTCTTATGAGTAAAGACACCAACTAAACCTTAAGAGACTAATTACACATCCTTAAGCAAAGCGCCTGAAACCACCCCCATCACCCCCATTCCCCCCAGCACCAACAAGGCCCAATCATTCCCCAGCAGAGCCACCGCCGCGCTGATACCGCCAACCACCAGCAACAAAACGCCAATCACGGTATTACTCACCGCAGTGTAATCCGTACGCTTAGTCCCCCCCGCCATGTCCACCATGTAAGTCTTGCGGCCGATGCGCACACCAGCATGAGCGATGGCCAGAACAAAGAACGCGACAGGATACAACCAGTGCACACCGTCCACCTCAACCCCAGACACCGACACGCCGCCCGCGACCATGCAAACCAGCGCCGCAAGCGCCCCGCCACGGATCATCACCGTTCGGCTGGAGCTATCTGCCATATAGCCCCACACCGTGGCACTCACGGCACTGGCTAGGCTCGAAGCCAGCACAAAGCTACCCAACAGCAAACCCAAGCTAGACTGTTGCTTTGCCAACAACACCAGAAACGGCGACGCTAGAGAAGACGCCATCAGCAACGCGCGGGTCACCACGAAACGCCGAAACGGCACATCGGTTTTCAACAGTGACAAACTGCTCCACGCCTCCCGCAGGGCATTGCTGCCACCCTCGCTGGCACCGGGGTATTCATCCACACGCAGGAACACTAGCGCTGCTGCCAGCCAGGCGACACCTGCACCAGCCAGCAATGCGGTGTAAAACAGCATGGACGGGTCGCTATCATTGCTGAACACTAGCAGCGTCAACGCGAAGGTAAGCGCCCCAGAGAGAGTGGCCGACAGCCCAGTAAGCCGGCCACGGCGAGATTTAGGAACACACTTGCCCTGCACGTCCTTCATGGCCACGGAGCAGAACCCCCGACTGACACTAAAGACGACCAGCAGCCCGACAATACCCAGCCCAGCGGCCAAGCCTTCTAGCAACCAGACCACCAGCGCCATCCCCAACACGGACAACCCCTGCAGTGCCGAACCCAGCACCCAAAACCCCTTGCGTACCGGATAGCGACGCACCAGCGCCCCTATCAATAACTGGGGAATCAGCGAGCCAGATTCGCGAATGGGCACCAGCAACCCGGCCAGAGCCCCCGGCGCCCCGACAGCGCTGATTAACCAGGCCAACACGGTTTTCGGATTGATCAGCAAGTCGCCGACCTTAGTCAGCGTATTGGCGAAGATAATGCGGAAGAAATTGCCTGGCACCTCCCGGCAAGCGTCCTCGCTGATATCGCTACAGGTGCGAGCATCTTCATCATTGGCTACTTTTTCATACAGCCTGTCCGCTAACGACCCCTTAGCCATACGCCGCCCCTCCCCCTCTGTTCAGTGAATAATCTAAAACCTTTATTGCGGGGCGGAAGGCATGACCATTGTTTCCACCCTAATCCGCGATTAACCTAAAAATAGTGTGTTTGATCAGCAGGATACCATGACAACTGCCGTGCTTTGATTGCGCGTCCACCGGGCTGGCTTTAGACTTTGCGACATCTCTTGCTAGCGAGTCATCATGTCGCCACAGAATCCGGACGCCTTGCCCCACACCGCCGCCGACTCCGTAGGGTTGGTCGAGCCACAGGTGCATCACTTCGACACCCCGTTGGAGCTGGAGTGTGGGCGCACGCTGCCCACCTATGACCTGATTTACGAAACCTATGGCACCCTCAACAGCGACGCATCCAACGCAGTGCTGATCTGCCATGCCTTGTCCGGCCATCATCACGCGGCGGGCTATCATCGGGCAGACGACAAGCGCCCGGGCTGGTGGGATACCTGTATCGGCCCCGGTAAAGTCATCGATACCAACCGCTTCTTCGTCGTCAGCCTGAATAACCTTGGCGGCTGCCACGGCTCCACCGGCCCCGCCTCCATCAACCCGGAAAGCGGCCAGCCCTGGGGCCCCGATTTTCCCATGATGACAGTGAAAGACTGGGTGAACAGCCAGGCCCGCCTCGCCGATGTGCTAGGCATTCAACGCTGGGCGGCAGTGATTGGCGGCAGCATGGGCGGCATGCAGGCGCTGCAGTGGTCCATCGATTACCCAGAACGGCTCAGCCATGCGGTAGTGATCGCCGCCGCGCCCAAATTGTCGGCCCAAAACATTGCCTTCAACGAAGTGGCGCGACAATCCATTCTGACCGACCCGAATTTCTACGGTGGGCGTTATTACCTGCACGATACCTACCCTCGGCAAGGGCTGATTCTGGCGCGTATGGTAGGCCACATCACCTACCTGAGTGACGACGCCATGCGCATGAAGTTCGGCCGCGACCTGCGCGCCGGGCGCTTCCATTTCGGCTTCGACGTGGAATTTCAGGTCGAATCCTACTTGCGCCATCAGGGCGAAGTCTTTTCTCGCAACTTCGACGCCAACACCTACTTGCTGATGACCAAAGCATTGGATTATTTCGATCCAGCTCGGGAATTCGACCATTCGCTGGAGCAGGCTTTAAGCAAGCCCACCTGTAATTTTCTGGTGATGTCATTCACCTCCGACTGGCGTTTTGCCCCAGAGCGCAGCCGAGAAATCGTCAACGGCTTAGTCCACGCCGGTCGTAATGTGAGCTACGCCGAGATCGATACGCCCAAGGGCCACGACGCCTTTTTGCTGGATATTCCCGAGTACATAAAGCTGTTCGGTGCCTACATGCACAGGGTTGCCAACGAGACAGAGAATAAATCGCAAGCTGTAGAGGCCGCCCCCCATGCGTGATGACCTTCAACTAATCAGCGACTGGATCCCGCACAATGCCACCCTGCTGGATCTAGGCTGCGGCGACGGCACTCTGCTAGCGCATTTGAAAACACACAAAAAAACCGCCGGCTACGGCCTGGAAATCAACCAAGACAACTTGGCGGCCTGCTTTGAAAAAGGCGTCAATGTTCTAGAGCAGGATCTCGACAGCGGCTTGGGTAACTTCCAGAATCACCGTTTCGATTACGTGATCATGACCCAGGCGTTGCAAGCGGTTCTACGCCCGGACCAAATTCTCAACGAAATGATCCGCGTTGGCCGCGAAGCCATTATCACCTTCCCCAACTTCGGCCACTGGAAGGTCCGCGCTTACCTGGGCCTGAAAGGGCGCATGCCCGTATCATCCGCGCTGCCCCACGAGTGGTACAACACCCCGAACATCCACCTGTGCACCGTGCGGGATTTTGAAACCCACTGCCGAAAACAAGGCATTCGGATCCTTGAACGCCAGGTCATTAACCGTAATCACCGCACCAGCGTGCTCAGCAAATGGTGGCCCAACCTGTTCGGCGAAATCGCCATTTACCGGGTGAAGGGATAAAGCGATACACGCTGGACGGGGAAAAGTCGGGTTCTCGTAACCTTCAGAATATTTGATTTTTGCTACTCGCCGGCGCGACGAAGAGTTGAAGCGTTTAATACAACGCTCCTCATATTGCCGCTTGTAGCACGCACCTAACCGACGTCAGGAACCCCCAATGGAAAAACTCGTTCTCGCCTCCGGCAACGCAAAAAAACTCGCTGAAATGCAGCGCCTATTGGCACCACTCAACATTGAAGTCGTTGCCCAGAGTGAATTTTGCGTACCGGAAGCCGATGAAACCGGCAGTACCTTTGTGGAAAACGCCATTATCAAAGCTCGCAATGCCTGCAAGCACACCGGGCTACCCGCCATCGCCGATGATTCCGGACTGGAGGTCAGCGCCCTGAACGGTAGCCCTGGCATTTTTTCAGCACGCTTTTCTGGGGTCGGTGCCACTGACGCCAAGAACAATGCTCTGCTGGTAGAAATGCTAGCGGAAATCCCAGAAGACGCGCGCCAGGCCCGCTACGTGGCACTGCTTGTTCTGATGCGCCACGAAGACGACGCCACCCCACTAATCTGCCAAGGTAGCTGGAACGGACGCATTGTGCTGGAGCCCCAAGGTGACCAAGGCTTTGGCTATGATCCACACTTTTTCGTGGAAGAAAAAGGCTGCACCGCCGCACAATTACCCGCGGATGAGAAAAACGCCATCAGCCACCGGGGCAAAGCTATGGCCACCTTAATCAAGGCGCTGAAAGAGTAAATACCGCGAGCCGTTAGCGTTCTCCGGGCTCATTCAGGCCCATGCTAGCAAACGTTATGCAGGACCGGAAAAGGTGTGGGCGACAGCGGCGGTGATCTCAGCTCGGATAATGGGTTACTTCTGCGCCCTGGCTAACCAGCGGTCCAGCGCATTGGCAAAGCGCCCCTTGTCCTGGTTTGAATAGCTTGCCGGGCCACCGGTTTGCATCCCAGCGGACCGCATTTCCTCCATGAAATCACGCATATTCAGGCGCTCACGCACAGTATCCTTATCCAACCAGTGACCTCGGGGCGTTACCGCCTCTGCACCCTTTTCCACAACTTCGGCCGCCAGTGGAATATCCTGCGTGACTACCAAATCCCCCGGCTCACAGCGCTGCACGATTTCGTTATCCGCCACATCAAAACCCTGCCCGACCTGAATAGAGCGGATTAACGGCGTACGCGGTACCGCTATATGCTGGTTAGCCACCAGCGTGCAAGGAATTTGCGCTCGTTGCGCAGCGCGAAATAACACCTCTTTCACCGGGCGTGGACAAGCGTCTGCATCGACCCAAATATGCACAATAAAATCCCATCGATCACTAAAAAATGGAGCATGATTAACAGCACGAATACGATAGTCTCGTTTCGTTATCACTTAGCCGCGCGCCATTATCCATTTAATTGCTAACATGGCCTACTCATTCTCTGGCCGCCTGCTTTTTATGCCCCTCAAAAACCCGCCCCTCTCACTCTACATCCACACCCCTTGGTGTGTGCGCAAATGCCCCTATTGCGACTTTAACTCCCATGAGCGCGGCGAGATTCCTGAGGCGGCCTACCTGCAAGCCCTGCTCACCGACCTAGAACAGGACCTGCCCCTGATCGGCGAGCGCACGGTAGAAACCGTGTTCATCGGCGGGGGCACACCAAGCCTTCTATCCGCTGATTTTTACCAGCAGCTTTTCCACGGCATTCGGCAAAGGCTGGCCCTGCACCCAAACGTGGAAATCACCCTCGAGGCCAACCCCGGCACCCTGGAAAATGGCCGCTTCCAAGGCTTTCGTGAGGCAGGCATCAACCGCCTATCCATCGGTGCCCAGAGCTTCAACAATGCCCATTTGCAAGCATTGGGGCGCATCCACAATGCCAGCGCCGCCATTAACGCCGCTCACCAAGCGCGGGAGGCCGGCTTCGACAATTTCAATCTGGATATCATGCATGCGCTGCCCGGCCAGACCCATGCACAGGCCCTAGACGACCTACAACAGGCCATCGCACTGCAGCCCACTCACCTAAGCTGGTACGAACTCACCATCGAGCCCAACACCGTTTTCTACCGCTCGCCACCGGTTCAACCAGACAGCGACGCCATGGCTGACACCGAGCAGGCAGGCTTCGCCTTACTGGCAGAGCACGGCTACCTGCGTTATGAAATCTCCGCCTTCGCGCAACCTGGGCGCCCCTGCCGACATAACCTCAATTACTGGCAGTTCGGTGACTATCTCGGCATCGGGGCCGGCGCCCACGGCAAAATCACTGCCGCCGCCCAGGGTGACGTGCATCGCTACCAGAAAACCCGAAAACCCGAAGACTACCTGGCAGACGCGGCCCATGCTCGCCGCCAGCACCAGCCCATTGCCCGCGAAGACCGTCTGTTCGAAGCCCTGCTCAATGGCCTACGCTTAACCCATGGCCTCTGCTGGCAAACACTGGAAGACGCGACCGGAGAGCCTGTTGCACAGTGGCGGCACCAATTAACGCCATTCGAACAGCAGGGATTGCTGACCCTCACAGACCAACGGCTGGCCTGTACCGATAATGGCTTACGCCACCTAAACGGATTGCTGGAAAAGTTAGCCGCTGTGCTTTTATAAACAGCGCGCCTGCCTGTACGCTGAGAAAAGCGCTTGAACCCTATAGCAAGGCTATTCAAACTGAATGGCGGGATAACACAAGACAATGACTATGACAAAAGCACGCAGCGGGCGCGAACAAGCGCTGGCAGAAAGAGAACAGCTTTTTATTGAAGCAACCCGGCAACAGCTGTGCGATAAAGGCCTGCTGGGGGTACAGATGGCGGCCATTGCCCGCAGCTGTAATTTTGCCACCGGCACGCTTTACCATCACTTCGCGTCCAAAGAAGATCTGCTCATTGCCGTCTGCACCGAGCTAACCACCACGCGACGGGCCTACTTCGAGAAAGTTGCCCATTCCGACCTTTCCAACCGCGATAAAATGATGGGGTTTGCCGTAGCGTACTCACTGTTTGCTCAGCATTACCCCGAACATTTCCGGCTCGAACAATACATCATGACAGAAGTGGTCTGGTTGGCGTCGTCAGCTAGCCGCCGCGAACAGTTCCTGGCCGCCACCCAGCCCATCGGCAGAATGGTAGAGCAGGTCGTTCGTGATGCCATTGCCAGCAACGAACTGGAAGACCACGGCCAAGATCCGCTCACGTTCAGCATCGGCCAGTGGTCCATGTCCATGGGCATGCATACCCTGATCCACGCCGACGGCATCCTGGATATGTACGACCTTAAAGACCCACACCGTCTACTATTGCGTAACGTCCAGCTGCACCTCAGTGCCATGCAGTGGCAGCCACTTGACGACCAGCCCTTTGACGACGCCGCACTAAATAGCAAAGTGGCTTACCTCTGCGACTACCTGTTCGCTGACATATGTAGGGAAAAAGGCAGCAGCCTGACACTTGGCAGCGCCTGAGCCCAAACAACAACGGGCCCATCAGCCACAAAAAAGCCCCGTGCTACGGGGCTTTTGCTTTAAGGCACTAGCTTAAGGCTCTAGCATAGCCAGGCCTTAGCCTTTCGCGATACGAACATCGGCAATGGGCAGGAAACTACTGAGCGTTGGCCACCGCGCCCTGCTCCTGCTTGGCGTTGTTGCGCATCTCTTTTTCCGCTTTCAGGCTTTCGTGCTGAGCCGGCGTACAGCCCAAACAACGGACGAAAGTATTCTTTCCAGGGTTCATCACCAGCACTTCCGCCGCCTCCCCTGGGTTCCCCCCCAGCAGGCTGAACGGCAGCGTAACCACGTACAGGCCCGCGCCCACCACCGTGGAAGCCAACAGCAACGGACGCGCAAAAATCGCATCGCCGATCATTGCTATCTCTCCCGGACGATCCAGCTTAGATTCCGCCGCCTGTGCCGTAATAGGCACCATGGCAGCAAACAGCATGGCGGAGGCGAGTACAGATGCCGCAACCGGGCGCTTTGCTCGCTTCATGGTGGGTCCCTCTTGTTTTTTTATAGTTGAACCTGAAATCACCGTTTCAGGTTAAAGTATCGCTGACATTGTTTCAGCTAAGCCTTTAATATTCCGACAATTGCATCACAATCTACACCCTTGTTCTTAGGCCAGCAATAGTGCAAAAAAGCAAAGCCTGATCAACCCCGTCGCAACGCATTTCCCGCCCACACCACTTGCTGTCCCATCCGGTAATCAATTTCCTTCCCCTTCACCGCTGGCATTGTGGGCAATAAGCCGTGCTCCGCTGGCCATGACGATCCGCCTTCAATATGGCGTCGCATTGCACGCAAGGCTGGCCCGCACGGCCATACACATTGAGGGACTGAGCAAAATACCCTGGCTGACCATCCGCCCGGGTGAAATCCTTCAGCGTGGTGCCGCCCGCCTCAATCGCCTGGGCCAGCACCCGCTTAATTGCCTCTGCCAATGCCTGATAACGCGCCAGGGAAATGCGGCCCGCCGCCCGGGAGGGGTGGATACCCGCCATAAAGAGGCTTTCCTGAGCGTAAATATTGCCCACTCCCACCACCGTGGCGTTATCCATAATAAAGCTTTTCACTGCCACCTTTCGGCCACGAGAGCGAGCAAACAACCACTGGCCATTAAAACTATCGCTGAGCGGTTCCGGCCCCAGCGACTGCAGCAGGCTGTGCGGCTGGTCACCGCCCTGGAACAACACAGAGCCAAAGCGGCGCGGGTCGTTAAAACGCAGCACCTTGCCACTATCGAGCAACAAATCCACATGGTCGTGCTTGCGTAATGGCAGGTCCATATCCACCACCCGCAAAGTGCCGGACATCCCCAGATGAATGAGCAGCTGCCCATGCTCCAGCTCAATCAGCAGATATTTGGCCCGCCGACGCAACGCCACCACCGGGCAGTCACGCAGCGCATAAATCGCCTCACTCACCGGCCAGCGCAACCGCGGTTCGCGCACCGTTACCGATTTCAAAATCCGCCCCTGTAAATGCGGGCGAATGCCACGCAGGGTGGTTTCCACTTCAGGTAATTCAGGCATAGGAAAGTCAGTTCGTGATTGATAATGGACAATTGAACAGCTAAAAACTCATTGCGCGGTCCCGAAGAGCGCGCTGGCGCTAGCTATGTTACCTTGCTGCCAGTTTTTTTGTCTTTCGCTGTCACCGTTCAACAGATAACTGCCCACTACTTATGTCCGTCTCTTACTGGCTCGGCGTCGATACCGGCGGCACCTTTACTGACTTTGTTCTGCTAGGCGATGGCGAACCACGCATCCACAAGGTGCTGTCCACGCCCGCGTCCCCGGAACAAGCCATCCTGCAAGGCATTCAGGAGCTGGGCCTGAGTGATGCCATGGCCAGTGGGCAACTGGCCATTGTGCACGGCACCACCGTGGCCACCAACGCCGCCCTCGAAGGCAAGGGCGCTCGCACCTTATTGATTACCAATAACGGGCTGGAGGACATCCTCCGCATTGGCCGCCAAAACCGTCCAGAGCTCTATAATCTTACCCCGGCGAGTAACGCCTCGGCGGTGAGCCAGGTGCCCACCCTGGGCTGCCCGGCACGGCTCGATGCTGCGGGTAACACCGTTGCCGCGCTCACCGATAATGATATTGCCACCATACTGGCGGCGGTCCGTGAAATCGCTCCGGAGTCCATCGCCCTGTGCCTGCTGTTCAGCTACCTGAACCCCGAGCACGAACAGCGGCTCAGCCAGGCTCTGCTCAGTGCCGGCTTTGCAGTGAGCCCCTCGCACCAAATCTTACCTACTCGAGGCGAATACGAACGGGGCATGGCCACCTGGCTAAATGCTTGGCTCGCGCCGCGAGTGGCGGATTACCTGCAACGCCTACAGCAGGCCACCAGCCCCGCGCCATTGGCCATCATGCAATCCCACGGTGGCACCATTGCTTCCCAACAAGCCGCGAACCAAGCCGTCAACCTCCTATTGTCTGGGCCCGCCGGTGGGCTGGCCGCCGCTCAGCGGCTAGGGCAACAACTGCAGCAGCCACACTTGATGACTTTCGACATGGGCGGCACCTCCACTGATGTTGCCTTGCTCGACGGGGATATCCGCCTAACCCAGCAGGGCCGCATCGGCCCTTATCCCGTGGCCGTGCCCATGGTAGACATGCACACCATCGGTGCCGGAGGTGGCTCGCTAGCCTATGTGGATGAGGCTGGGCTACTGCACGTGGGGCCACACTCAGCCGGCGCCGATCCCGGCCCCGCGTGTTACGGCAACGGCGGCCAACACGTCACAGTAACCGATGCCAATGTAGTACTGGGCCGGCTGCAACCAGACTTCGCCCTCGGGGGCTCACTAACGCTGGATGTGGCTTGCGCTGAGCAGGCCATGGACCGGTTAGCCGTAGCCCTCAACCTGACACGTCAGCAAACCGCTGAAGGAGTACTGGCGCTAGCCAACGAACACATGACCCAAGCCCTGCGGGTGATCTCCATCCAGAAGGGCTACGATCCCGCTGACTTCGCGCTAATGAGCTTTGGCGGCGCCGGGGGGCTGCACGTCTGTGCGCTGGCCGACAACCTGGGCATGCCACGGGCCATTGTCCCGCAGCGGGCCGGCGTGCTGTCTGCCGAAGGGCTGGTATATGCCCCCCGTAAACGGGAAATATTGCAGGCGCTGCCAGCATCCGCCGACGAAGACTCCCTGCGTGCACTCATCGTCCAGCTGCAACAGCAAGGCTCAAATGAACTTATCGCGGAAGGCGTTAGCGCAGACCGCATCCAGCACCGGGTATTTGTCGATATGTGCTATCAAGGCCAGTCCTCAGTGCTACAAATTGATTGGCACGAAGAACCGGCAGACCGGGTAAGCCGCTTCCATGCGGCTCACCAGCAACGTTTTGGCCACCGGTTAGGGCTACCGGTACAGCAGGTTAACCTGCGCATTCAAAGCCAGGCTTTGGCTACCCCGCCCACGCTGCCCGACGGCCACACTCAAACCGCCAACCCCGAACGCCAAGCGACGCTGCCGGGTATCCGCACCGCGGTGGCCGTGTTCAGCCGCGAAACACTGGGTGTAGGTCAACGCCTCACCGGCCCGGCCCTGATTTACGAAGCAGTGGGCACCACCTGGCTGGAAACGGGCTGGACCGCGACGGTAAACCCGCAAGGGCACCTGTTGTTACAGCGCGACGCCTAGCGGGCCGCCCAGCCATCAGCCCATCGCCCCCTTTGGGCCCCTGATTGACCGTAAAGTCCGAATTTGACCTGCTTCGTGTCTTCTATCTGCCATCACCGGTAGGGCACAATAGAGGCTCTATCTTTTTATTGTGCGACATCTATGCTGAATTATTTGAGTGAGGGCCTACTGGCTCCGAGCCTCGGCGCCTTGGTGCTAATCACCTTGGCCATGACCCACGTGACCATTGTCAGTGTCACCGTGTACCTGCACCGCTATTCCGCGCACCGCGCGCTGGACATGCACCCGGTGCTCAAACATTTTTTCCGTTTCTGGCTGTGGCTCACCACCGCCCAGAACACCCTAGAGTGGACCGCCATCCACCGCAAACACCACGCTAAGTGCGAGACTGAAGAAGACCCCCACAGCCCGGTAGTTAAAGGCATCCGCAAGGTACTAAGCGAAGGGGCAGAACTGTACCGCGAAGAAGCAGAAAATAAAGAAACCCTGAAAAAATACGGCGCCGGCTGCCCTGATGATTGGATCGAACACAACGTCTATTCTCGGTTCCCCATGGCCGGCATTACCTTAATGGCCGTTATTGATCTGCTATTGTTTGGCGTCATCGGCATTACCGTATGGGCCGTACAAATGATCTGGATTCCACTGTTCGCCGCCGGCATCATCAATGGCCTAGGGCACTACTGGGGTTACCGGAACTTCGAATGCGCCGATGCATCACGCAACATTTCGCCTTGGGGCATTCTGATTGGCGGCGAAGAGCTGCATAACAATCATCACACCTATCCAAACTCCGCCAAGTTATCTGTGCGTCGTTTCGAATTCGATGCCGGCTGGGCTTGGATTCGCCTGTTCGAAATAGTGGGCCTAGCCAAGGTGAAAAAAGTGGCACCTAAACCCACCCTGGCAAAAAACGCTCGCGGAATCGACGTGGACGCCCTACGCGGCGTCATGCAGCACCGCTTCCAAGTTATGCGGCATTACCGCAAAGCCGTGATTACCCCCGTTTTCAAGCAGGAACAAGCCCGCGCCTGTGACGCTACCCGTGAATTTTACGCCCGCGCCAAAGCCTTGCTGCATCAGGATTTGACCCTAATCAAACCGAATCAAGAGCTACGCCTCAAAAAGCTCACGGAAAATAACGAGACACTAGAAGCTATTTACCAATTCCGTTTGCGCCTGCAAGACATCTGGTCACAGACCAGCCGTAGCTCCACGGAAATGGTAGAAGCACTAGAAAAGTGGTGCCATGACGCCCGCCAATCCGGCATTGATGCACTTCAAGAGTTCGCCGACCGGCTTCCTCATTACCGCCCCGCTACCGCCTGATCATTTGGCAAAGCGACAAATCACCTCACCGGCTGCTAAAAACAGCCGGTGAGGTTTGGCGTGTAACTCTACGCGGGCTTTGAAGTAGCACAGCCGGGCAGTATTCAAGGAGCAGTTTATCGCTCCTACCCAAGGGATAGGGATATAGCCTTTATTTCCCAAACCGCAGATAAGAAATAAAAGCACTCTCAGCAACCCATACATTAAAAATAATGTGGCCACCTGCTGCCTGCTAACAGATCCAACCCTTCACATTTTGGGCTTCCGGCCTCATACACATAACACTGCAGAAACCACCTAGCGTAGCAAGGTAAAGCCCCCAGGGCGCGTGCGGCCTTTGCTCGTTATTTTACAGGTATCGTGCCATTTCATTTAACAGCTCTTCTTTCAAAGACTGTGGCTCAATACACCAAAATGTCCATTCTCTGTCAGGAAATACCGCCACTTTGGCTTGGTTTTTTTCGAATAGTGGCAACCAATGCTCGAGTAGCTCTTCGAGACTGATTTCAGTGGCTCGGTGGCCAGGGAAGTTTTCATCTACGATTTTCTGCGCGTATTCAGGGTGTGGCCACAATGGAAAGTATTCAAATTCTTCTGGAGCAACAGGAGCGAGCCAGCCGTCATCGCTTTTGACACCCCATAGCAGCTCCCAGTCGGCGACCTTGCTCTTGCTAACGAAGTAATCGTATCTATCGAAGCCATCAAGCGCCAAGACGGCGTCGAACTGTTTTTCGTTCATCCTATATGGCACTTAACGTCTCCTGAAGCATCACTCCCGGCTCACGCGAAAATGTTTGATGGCGGCTATTTTGTACTTCCCAACGTTACCATTTTTATTCCGGTGGCAATCAATGCCGTACCCGCTGCTTTATTGATAAGGTTTATAACCCAAGACTTTACTCGTTTTCTTGCTAATTGTGCCCCCATGCGGCCAAACAGACTGTAAACCACTAAATCAGCAATAAAACAGGTGAGCCCCATAAGAACCATTTGTAAAATTACAGGCTCTTTAGGGTCCACAAACTGCGGCAATAGGGCTGAAAAATACATTAACGCTTTTGGGTTAGCTAATTGAATGACGAGACCATTTGAAAAAGCTTTCGCAGGATTCATTGTGGTTAATTGAACATCAACGTTAACTGGCCCTGCTTTGCTAAAAATTGCCGAAATACCCAGGAAAAGAAGATAAGCAATACCAAACCATTTAATGATAGAAAATACCAAACTGGACGCTATTATTAGCGATGCGATGCCTGTTGCCGACAATATAAAAAATAATACATCTGCGCTTGCTACGCCAAGAACACTTAAAAAAGTTAATTTTGAATTATGGGATGCAGCCTGTTTCGCCACCGTTATAGCCGCTGGCCCAGGAACCAAAATAAGCATCACCGTTGTAACGAGAAAGAAAGTATATAATTCAATATTCATGCTTACCCTTCATTTAGCCTAACGCCCGCACATAGCTTGCCGGACTTTGGTACCCAACCCCAGAGTGAAGCCGCTCCCGATTATAAAACTCGACAAACTCAACAATCGCGGCCACAGCTTCAATATCATTCTCAAACTTACGCAGATGAACCAATTCCGTCTTTAGCGTATGGAAGAACGACTCCACCATCGCATTATCCAGTGGCGTTGACTTTCGGCTCATACTCCTGCGCATCCCCGCAGCAGCCACCAGATCTCGATATTCATGAGCGGCATATTCAATCCCTTGATCCGAGTGAAACACACAACCCACGCGAGGCTGCTCACGTGACAGAGCCATTCGTAACTCACTCTTTGTCAGCTCACTTGTTTCGCTTACGGCTAAATGACCAGCCCACAACCCTGCGGCTATACAGATCCACGACTACCGCGTGATAAAGCCAACCAGAGCCCGTTCGGATATAAGTAAAATCTCCGGCCCAGTGCTTGCCCTCACAATCGGCTGATTCCTCCGTCACCAGCACATTCCCTGCTGAACTATAGAACTCATGTCTTTCTGGATTCCAGACGTACAACCCTTTGCTGGAAGCATGAATCCCGACTTCTTTCATCAACCTGGATACCCGACGGACACTACACGATAGGCCATTTTTGCGGAGTTGCTGATGAAGTCGTCGAGCGCCATAGGCTCGTCGAAACCAGCGATGTAGCTCGACCAAGGCCTCTTTTAGCCTTCCATCATACTGACTTCGCTCACTCTCAGAGCGCGAACGCCAAGCATAATAGTCACTTCTAGACACACCAAGCAGCTGACACAAGCGACGTACGTCACGGCCTTCCCGACTCTTCTCAACCAGCTCATAGAGCTTTACTTTTTCCGCTGGAAGAACCGCTCGGCCTTTTTTAGCAAATCAATCTCGTCATTACGATTATTCAGCTCACGCTCAAGTTTTTTGATCCGTTTTTCAGCAGCCGCCAGCTTTTCTTCTGCCTCCTTAACTGGATCTGCTCGGCTGGGACGACGCTTCGGGGATGGCGATGGCATCTTCATATGCTTATTCTCCCTGAGCTCCCCGCGGCGCTGCTCCATCTGCCATCGATAAAGCATTACCGGGTGGACACCCAGTGACTCTGCCACATCCTTGGATCTAACGTCAGGATCATTAGCCAATTTAACGGATTGGGGTTTATAAGCCAGGGTATAACGATCGTAATTTCTCTTTCTTGTCTGTCCCACACTGCACCTCTCTCATGAACAGAAAACTCTGTCCACAAAAGTGGTTACAGATCAGCGCGCGCCTTTGGCGCGTCCGCTGGAGCTATTTGTTAAATGCTTATCCGGCATAGGTATTTATGATCGCACCCAAAACCACGCCGGCCAGACCGATAGCACCACTGATCCACCATCTGGAATCTTTTTTGTGCTCAAGCTCACCAGAATGAAGGTTGATCGCGGTATTAATAAGAGTGGATATGTCTGAGTTCGTAAGTGGCGTCCTAGAAAATCGCTTTTTCTGTTCTTCAGTAAGCATTTTGTACGCCTCTCTTGATATTTTTTCTTCTTTGTCCACATCATAGAGTTTTTGATAATTTCTACGCCAGACTAACGAAGCCCTCTTTTTTTTACTGTCTAGACGGAAAAACTCAGGGTGCTGTTCAAAGATAAGTTTCCAGTAATCACCGTTATCCGCTCTTCCTTCGATTCGGTCGGCCCACCCAGAAAATTCCAATTTATAGAATTTATAGGTCCCCATTACTTGGATCGCAGCGATAACGTCTGCGAGACGATTGTCATTTTTGGTATAAGGGCTTGTGTGGTTAGTACTCATAACTTCCCTATACATTTAACGCTTGCAGTTGCGGCTTGGGTGAACTGGCGGTTTTTTTGCTGCGCAGCGCGAAAAAGGTGACAGTTTACGCAAGTCCGGCAAGCTGCACTGGTTAGGCATATAATTCACAAACCTTTGCTGCCTTTTTTACTTTAATGTTAATTGGGCTAATGGTTTGATTTGTCTTTGGTAGCCAAAGCCCTCGCACTTCACTTTGGTGTGAATATTGTGGCTCTTTAATAAAGGATGCTGGAATTTTATCGTTAGTATCCTTTACTTCACGAGACTGATATACGCACTTTGCCGCCCCCCAAAACTCTGCTTTGTTTTTTAGTTTCATTGTAACTGCTTTGAAGAATGCATCAGAGTCATTGATCACTACACAACTGTTATAACCCATATCAATCATGGCTTTTTTATCAAAAAAATCGGTGATACAGAAAATATAGCTGTCGGGATCAGAATAACGACTGCCCATACCTTCAAGTGCGTGGATAACCAACCTATTTGGTTCATCTATATTGATATTTTGTTTCATCCAGTAGGGAATCCCTTCTGGTTTTGTAGTATCAATATATGTGAGTGAATTGGACGTAACTTTTTTAATACCCTCAAGCTTATCGCCAACCTCAGTACCATGAGACTCTTCGTCTCGGAACGTATGCAAAGTACCTATTCTTAAACTTCCATGGTTAAGAAACTTATAAGCCCATTTACGTTCCATGTATTTGTATAGTTTCATTCAAAAGGCCTAACGCCTTGCTCACCGGAAAACCAGGAGCGCAGCGATTAATTTTTGATCTTCCCCCGATAAAATAGACACGCTTCATTTCACGCTGCCATTCTCTCGTATTCTGCCGGGGTCACGTAGCCAACGCCAGAGTGCAACCTTTTCTGGTTATAAAACTGGTTGATGTAGCCACGCAGAACCGCTCGCAACTCTTGCTCATCCTTAAACGATATGCCATGGATCACTTCAGCCTTCATACTATGAAAGAAGGATTCCATATGCGCATTGTCCGTGCAGTGTTTAGGCCGATTCATACTGGGTCTGATGCCGTGCCTGCCTAGCTCGTTCTGGATCAAGTACGCACCATACTCCACTCCACGATCCGTATGGAATATTAGAACGGAACACGGCATTCGCACCCGTAAAGCATGGCGCAAGACCCTCAGAGTCAGATTAGCTGTCTTCCTGTCCCCCAGCGACCAGCCAATCACCTTCCTCGAATAGACATCCAACACGACCGCCAGGTACCGCCATTGCCGGTTAACCTTGATATAAGTGATATCCGCTACCCACTGCTGATTTACCCCGGTTGGGGCCAGCCTGTTCAGGCGCAGGTTCTTGTGGCGTTGATAGAATCGCTCCACCCCCGGCACCCTGCGGTACAGCTTTGCCACACGCCCTACCAGCGAAGCCTCCCTCATCAGCCTCTCAACACACTTACCGCCATCTGGCTTGATCTCTCCCTCCCCGTATTCCTTGCGTCACCTCTAAAGCATCATCGGGTGGATATCCAACCCAGCCGCCACTTGCTGAACCTAAGTTCCTTCCTGAAAGCTAAGCTCAAAGGCCTTTACTTTAAAGTCTATCGAATACCGCCAGGTCTTTCTCGGATTGTTGTATCGGGACATATACTACCCCCTCTGGTTAGGAGAAGGCGTCAACTAAAGCGGGGGAACCGCACGTCCCGCTTGCTTGATTTGTTAACTTTTATCTCCCGATCCAAGCACCATTTCCGGTGCATACATAGGCTCCAAAAACAGCACCATTTGGGAAGGCGCGCCCGTCGTAGTAACAAGCCAACAAAGCATTAATTGGAAAAGATAGAGCCCGTAGTAACAATATATATTTAGTCATCCTGACACTCCTCTGGCTACTCAAATTTTGCGAAGCCAGGCTCGAATTTAGGAATGGCAGCATCTCCAACAAGTTTTTTCATGTCTTGGAAAGAGATTTGAATTAAATCAATTAATTCCGACTCTTCAGTATCGTTTGAAACAGGACAATCAAAGCTTTGTTCGACGATAATATCTGCCATTCTTGTCTTAGTTTGATCAAATATTTTCACTGTTCTTCTGAAATAAGGATTTGATCTACACGACGCCCCTTTTCCAACCTGAATTCTATTACCTCCCGGAACACTAAATCTCATTGGTTTTGCTATTTCTTTAAATGGGCCCTTCGCGTGCACCATTAAATCTCTAAGAGCAGATGAAACTTGATGGTCATAGCCAAGTTTTTCTATCGCATCAATAATGGACTTATCTTCGATATTATAAAATTTATGGTATTTTCTGTGGAATGGCCCTTGAAGGTCAGACAATAATTCTCTTAGCTTTTGGGCTACATCTTCATCACCTTTGAGCTTGGCCAACTCTTCTGTTATCAGTGGGTCGTACGCATAATAAACGTTGTGGAATTCTTTCAGCAAAGCTTGTGTTTCTCTCTTACGATTCTGCTCATTAAAAAGTAAGTTTAAGATCTCCACAGCTTTAAGTTGGCTATTATCAAGCTCCATGTCGATAGAGTTATCACCAACATTAACTGTTATTTTTGTCTTTGAATTTGAATAGAATGTGTATGCGAGTACAGCCAGAAGTCCTAAAACCGCTATTACAGCAATGATTGTGGCATTTGTATTTCCTCGATTCAGAAATTTCTTGTTATTCATTCCCATAGATCCTCCTTGAAGTAAGTAAAACGAAAGTTAACGCCGCAATCGCCCGCTTGCCGCGTGCATTTCCTTGTTAAGCTTCACTGCCTATTACCTAAAACGCTTAAAGGATTCATCGAAAACAATCCGTTCGGAAGCGTCTAAGATCTTAGAAAGCCCGTCAATAGTTCTATGGCAAATCTTCTGAGCGCAATAGTATAGCTCTTGATTCTCCTCCTTCCTGAATAGGTGGAAGTACTTCTTTAATGCATCATTAATATTAAAATTTAATCGTTCTACTGTATGAGGCATAAACCTCTTATTTTCAAACCCTGAAACCTCAATCAAGATAGCCTTTCTATGGATAATATCTCCACGATACTCATGGAGCCTGGTAAACCACTCGCGGTGCTCCTTGGCTAGCAGAGAGCCGAAATCCTTTCCTGCATAAACATCATTGGTTTTGTTGACGAAGCCACTCCACTTCAAGGTCTGAAACTTTGGCCCGTATAGATACAAACCCAGGTAATTTCCTAAATAATCTGACAATGACCCCAGATTGAACAGGAGGTTATCAAAACAATAGCTTAGTTGGTTGATAGCACTGAATGTGAGATCCAGCTGCTCTCCTGTATCTCCGTTGTTCCCTTCGTACCTCTTTATGTGTGCATCTATAAATTGTCTAAGAATAGACATCTGCTGAGATGTGGCCCCGAGCCGATGCAGAGCATAGTCCCGGCGTGTGGCGCACTCTTTGGAATGAGGAAACATTAAGTTCTGCCCGTACTTGTTTAGGGCAAGTTGAGAGTTATTTTTTACCAGTTGTCTATCGAATTCTCTAAATGTCTGCACGAATTCCTCTCGAAGAGCTAACAGCGTATTCAGTCGAACGATTCGACATATGTCTTAAAAGGCCATCGTATATAATTCCGATAAGCCCATAACCTTTAGCAACGTACCCAAGAAGTGAGAATCTTTCCCCTCTGACAAAACTCAAACGAGCGGCCTATTTCCCGGGGACTCCATGCACATTTAAGTCGCAACTCGAGACAAAGATCAACGGCTTAGCGAATTTTGAGATATCTCCTACACGCATTTGCGTTCTTTTCTGTTGAACGCGGGTTTCCATAGCTCCAGCCAGCTATGGGAAAGGAGAACGCTATGAGCAATAGAACCACAGATATTCCGGTTTCCATTCCTGACAAGCCCGTAAGGCTACTGGAGAGCGGCTATGACATCCGCACGGTGCAGAGTTGCTGGGCCACAGCGATGTGTCGACCACCGAACGGTATCTGCATGTGATGAACCGGGGCGGTCTGGGGTGATTAGTCCGCTGGATAGGGGGTAGCAAGGTAGGCATGCGCGTTCAGCGTCGAGATTTGATTTTAGCATCCGCCCTGCGACGTCGAGCTTTCAACTTATTTTCACCCATAAAAAAACCCGGCTTTCGCCGGGTTTTGATCGCTTCAAGCGTGTTATATGAAGCGTGCTGCGTCTCTTATTCGCTCCAGGCCAAGTCCAGCTCACGAGCGGCTTTGACATCATCCAGACGACGTACCGGCTGGGTGAAGGGCGCTTCTTTCACCATGTCCGGTTCGTTGCGCGCTTCTTCCAGGATCGCGGCCATGGCATCCACGAACTCGTCCAGCGCTTCTTTGCTTTCGGTTTCGGTGGGCTCGATGAGGAAGCACTCCGGCACCAGCAGCGGGAAGTAGGTGGTGGGCGCGTGCTGGTTGTAGTCCAGCAGGCGCTTAGCGATATCCATGGCGGTGACGCCCAGCTCCTTCGCTTCTTTTGCGAAGGTGAGGATGAACTCATGGCTGGCACGACGATCCGGGTAGGCAGCAGTACAACCTACCGCTTCCAGACGCTTGAGCAGGTAGTTGGCCGCCAATGTGGAAAACTCGCCCACGCGGATCATGCCTTCGCGGCCCAGGGAACGGGCGTAGAAATAAGCGCGCAGCAAGACACCGGCGTTACCCATAAAGGCACTCAAGTGGCCGATGCTGGTGTCCAGCGAGTCGGTGTCGACCCAGTGATAGCTGCCGTCATCGCGCTGGCCGGCCATGGGGGTGGGCAGGTAAGGCAACAAGCGTTCGGAGACCCCGACCGGGCCGGCACCGGGGCCGCCACCACCGTGGGGGGTGGCGAAGGTTTTGTGCAGATTCATGTGGATAACGTCGAAGCCCATATCTCCGGGGCGCACCTTGCCGAGGATGGCGTTCAGGTTTGCGCCGTCGTAGTACAGCAAGCCGCCGGCTTCGTGCACGGCTTTGGCGATGTCTTCAACCTGCCGTTCGAACACGCCACAAGTAGACGGGTTGGTCATCATCAAGCCCGCGGTCTGTGGGCCGCAAGCAGCTTTCAGTGCTTCCAGGTCCACGTCACCATCTTCGCCAACAGGAACTTCACGGACTTTGTAGCCACACATGACGGCGGTGGCCGGGTTGGTGCCGTGGGCCGCATTCGGGATCAGGATCTCGGTACGTTGATCATCACCACGGGCATCGTGGTAGGCACGGATCATGGCGACGCCTGCAAACTCACCCTGAGCGCCGGCCATGGGCGCCAGGGACACCCCTTTCATGCCGGTGACTTCTTTCAGGAAGTTCTGCAGTTCGAACATGCAGCTAAGGAAACCCTGGCTGTGGCTTTCCGGTGCCAGCGGGTGACGATTCAAAAAACCCGGTAGCATGGCGGCACGGTTGGCGCCTCGGGGGTTGTACTTCATGGTGCACGAACCCAGCGGATAGAATTGCTTGTCGATGGCGAAGTTCTTGCTGGACAGGTTGGTGTAGTGACGTACCACCTGCATTTCGGACACTTCCGGCAGGCCCGGCTTTTCCTTGCGACGCAGGTGCGCTGGAATCGCGGACAGCTTGTCTTCCGCCAGCGCCTTGGGCGCTTGGGAGGTGGCGCTACGACCTGGATGAGACAGTTGGAAAATCAGTTGTGTCTCGCTCATGCCAGCACCTCCTTCAGGGCTTGTTCGAACAGCTGCAAATCCTGCTCGGAATGGACTTCGGTAGCATTCACCAGAATCGCATTATTCATGTCATAGTCGCCTGCCAGGCTCACGCCGCCCAGCACGTCTTTCTCGGCCAGCGCCGCCAGCACCTGATCCGCCGGCTTGGGCAGCGTCAGTACCACTTCGTGGAAAGTCGGCGCGGTGAAGGCACGCTCAACGCCATCGATAGCGGTGAGCTTGTCCGCCAGTGCCTGAGTGTTGGCGTGGCAATGAGCCGCCACATTACCCAGGCCATCCGGCCCCAGCAGCGAGGTGTAAATGGTCGCCGCGGTCATGGCCAAGCCCTGGTTGGTGCAGATGTTACTGGTGGCCTTGGAACGACGAATATGTTGTTCGCGGGCCTGCAATGTGAGGGTGAAGCCCTGCTTGCCTTCCATGTCCACGGTACGGCCGATGATTCGACCCGGCATTTGCCGAACGTGTTTCTGTTTACAGCACATAAAGCCAAAGTACGGCCCACCGGAGGATAGCGGCACACCCAGCGGCTGGCCTTCACCCACAACGATATCTGCACCGTCTGCGCCCCATTCGCCAGGAGGCGTCAGCAGCGCCAGGGAGGTGGGGTTAACCACACCAATGACCAACATTTTGTTGGCATGGGCCCAGTCGGTGAGCGCATCCACTTCTTCCAGAGAACCGAAGAAGTTGGGCTGGCTAATCACCAGCGCGGCATAATCTTCACCTTCATAGGGTTTGAGTGCATCTAGTGGGGTCTGCCCGCTAGCGGCATCGAAGCCCACCCTTTCCAGGGCCACGTCCTGATTTTCCACGATGGCCTGGGTCGCGCTGGTGTAGCGCGGGTTCACCGCGGTGGGCACCAGCACCTTGCGGGACTTGCTCTTGCGGTTGGCTCGCAGGCTCATCAACACCGCTTCGGCCAAACCAGAGGCACCGTCGTAGACAGAAGCGTTGCTCACGTCCATGCCGGTGAGGCGGGTCATCAGGGTTTGGAATTCGTAGATCACCTGCAGGGTGCCCTGGCTCGCCTCCGCCTGATACGGGGTGTAAGCGGTGTAGAACTCCCCCCGGGTAGCAATTTCCCATACCGCCGCCGGCACGTGGTGCTGGTAGGCACCGGCACCGATGAAACTGACCGCGCCTGCATCCTGGGCAGCACGGTCGCTCATCAGCCGAGTGACGTCCATTTCGCTCAGCCCTTCAGGCAGAGCATCGAGCTTGCCTGCGGCTTTCAGGTGCGAAGGAATTTCATCGAACAAATCTTCGATGCTATCGGCGCCAATGGCGTCGAGCATGGCGCGCACGTCATCGGGGGTATGGGGGATATAGGGCATGGAGGTACCTGATGGTGTTGGTGTTGGCGTTGAATCCCTCATCATTAAAAACGACGGGGATTAGCTGCAAGCGTCAAGCAGCAAAGAAAACCGGGCGGGGTTTAGCTTACAGCTTGAGGCTTGTAGCAACGAAAACGGCGAACCGTTATTCGCTATCGATCTGCGCCTGGTACTGGTCGGCGGTGAGCAGGCTGTCCAGCTCTCCTTCGTCGGTGAGCTGCACTTTGAACAACCAGCCACCTTCATAAGGAACGTTATTAACCAACTCTGGCTCATCTTCTAGCGCTTCGTTGATTTCAACGATTTCGCCAGACACCGGGCTGTAGATGTCGGAGGCCGCTTTTACGGATTCCACTACCCCGGTTTCATCGCCAGCGGCCACAACCTGGCCCACTTCCGGCAGCTCAACATAGACCAGATCGCCCATGGCATCTTGGGCGTGGTCGCTGATGCCCACCGTGGCAACACCGTCTTCTACCTTGGCCCACTCATGGCTGGAGGCATAACGCAGCTCGGCTGGAATCTCGCTCATTGTTTTCTCCTGTTAAGAGTCGCTTGCTCGCGGCACGCCTCACGCATGCACGCTGAAATGTATTCAGTAGCCGTGTCGATGGCGACTACAGAATGTATGTTTTGCCGGAGATGCTATCGGCATTTCCGGCCTAATAAACAGGCCCCGCGCGTGTTGCGTGCGGCGCAAAGCATCCTGCTACTGTTCCTTGTACACCGCGTTACCATTACGCACGAACGGCGGCTTAACCACCTGAGCCACCTGCCGTTTATTGCGAATTTCCACATCCACCTTACCGGTGGCGCCGGCAGGCAAACGAGCTAGGGCGATGGATTTACCTAGCGTGGGCGAGAAAGTACCGCTGGTAATTTCCCCTTCTTCCCCATTCGGCATTAAAACTTTCTGATGGGCGCGCAATACACCCTTGCCTTCCAAAATCAGACCCACCTGCTCGCTGTGGCCATTTTCTTTCTGGTTTAGCAGGGGCTGGCGACCGATGAACTCGCGGTCATTGAGCATTACGGTCCAACCCATGTTGGCTTCCCATGGCGTAATGCTCTCATCCATATCGTTGCCGTAGAGATTCAAGCCCGCTTCCAGGCGCAGCGTATCGCGTGCCCCCAGGCCAATAGGCGATACACCCGCTTCAAGCAGTTGCTCCCACAGGGTCAGCGCATCCGCGTTAGGCAGCATGATTTCCACGCCGTCTTCACCGGTGTAGCCGGTGCGGGCAATCATCCAATCACCGTCTTCCGCGAAGGCAAACACTTTCAGGCTTTTCACCGCGTCGGCGCGGCTGCCATTCAAAAGGCCAGCGAGAATGTCACGGGCCTTGGGCCCCTGAATCGCCAACATGGCCAGTTCCGGACGCTCATGGATATCCACGGCAAAACCGCCCGCGTGTTTTTCCATCCAGCCCAGATCGGTTTCACGGGTCGCGCAATTTACCACCAGACGGTAGTCATTGTCCCGTTTGTAGACGATAAGGTCATCGATCACGCCGCCATTATCGTTAAGCATCCCGGTATACAGGGCGCGGCCCGGATCAATGCGGTCCACATCGTTTGCCAGCAGCTGGCGTAAGTAGTCACGGGCGCCGGCGCCGGCGATATCCACTACGGTCATATGAGAAACGTCGAACACACCGGCATTTTGACGCACGGCGTGATGTTCTTCGATCTGCGACCCATAGTTAATCGGCATATCCCAGCCGCCGAAATCCACCATCTTGCCACCGGCGGCGAGATGAGCGTCGTATAAAGCTGTGCGATGAGCCATAAAAAAACACCATGGAACGAGTGAGTAGAGAATTATATCGACACGGGGCCAAACGGCATAGGCTGAGCCAGTAATCTGCCCAATGCGGGAACACTGCGTTCAAACACGCGACCCGGCCCCCAGGCACAAAAAAGCCGGCCCGCAGGCCGGCTTGAGTGCCACTGTTAGAAACAGTGAGGTTACTGCGGTTTCTTAATGGAGCCGCTCTGGAAGGTGAGGTTCACTCCTCCAGTAGGAAGCTGCAGATCAATGGTGGCCACCGGCCCGCCAATGCGCACATCAATGTTCTGATCCGCCATGCTCAACAAGCTGATAACCAATCTGCCATCTGCCAAAAAGTCCACAGGGCCCAACAATTGCAAATCATCCATAGGATAACCGTGCAGGTTAAAGGGCAACCCTAGTGGGGCCTCCATTTCCGGGGCATCCAGCAGCAGATCAAGAGTGAGCTCAAACATTAACTGATCTTCCTCCTCATCATAGCGAATCCACCCGATTAACGGCTGCGTCCGATTGCCGCTTTCATCCTCCTCATAACGGCCACGCATCACCAAGGGCTCGGTGGGCACGTTAGGGCTGACCAAACCGGCGATCTGTGCGTAAACACTGGTGTTGGTTGTCATCAACACGGGCGGATAGAGGATGACTTTGAGCGCTTGCTCCGCTTCATCCCAGCCAGCGATATCGGCAATGATCCCGCCATTGAGATAAGTAAACTTATCCGCCGGGCAAGTATCGTTAATATTGCAGCCGATGTTTGCCGCCGTAACCAGCCCGCCAACATCAGTGACAGCCAGCTTGGCGGCATTGGTCGGTGATGGGTACAAGCCGCTGCCCGGCGGCTCTTCCGTCGCTTTGAGTTCAGTATCTTCCAGCTCAAAGTTGGCATTCACGTCTGACTTGGGCAGATTACGCAATGGTAGCAGCACATTGTCGCTGGGCGGCGCACCGGTGAAGGCAATAGCCATGTTCGGGCCACCCTCATCCGCATCCGGCCCTAATAGCTGGGCGGTTTGCAGGGGCATATTGTCTTGCGAACAAATCACATCACCGGCACAACCTGCCCGCTCATGGGACGCCAGCACATAACGATACAGGGTGCCGTCTTCCCAGGGCTGTTGCGGGGTAATGGTCAGCTTGCGCGTTTCTAGGGTCAGGTGGGCGGGCACCACATCCAGGCAGTTCCCCGCTGTGTCTATTTTTTCCACCCGAACACTGCCTTGCCCGCACGCAGAGCCCAGCTTCATGCTATCGGGGTCTATGTTGCGCGAGAACTGCACCTCAATGGAACGGTTAGCAGGCAAGGGCGGCACCGGCAAAAGATCACCGGCATCATCTTGATAGGCACTGACACACTGCCCCTGAATGCCATTGGCCAAGTTTTCGCTACCTGGGTTAATGGCGCAGGGGAAGCCGGGATACACTGTGGTGGTATAGGGCGTGCGCGCGCCACTGGTAGTGGTGGCATCGACCATGGTGAAGTCGAGGGTTCGCGGGTTGGCCGGGTTGCCACTCAGGTCCTGTATGCCATCGGTGAATACCACTTGGTAATCGGCGCCAAATTCCAGCGGGGCATCCGGGGTAAGCACCAGGGAAGCACCGTCAAGTCGCCACTGGAAGGGCACCTGGGCTCCCTGCTGGGTCAGCCTCACTGTGGTGCCCGGAATAATGGTGTCCTGGTTTGGAATCTCATCAAAGTTCAGCACCACCGGGTCGCCGGGGCGGAAACGATCGACGTAGTCGCCAGGCTGCCAGCTTTGCAGCCCCGGGCCGGTAATATCAACTTCGGGCTCGGGCGCATTTACCTGATCCTGGTAAGATTCCATATGGAAGCTGAGCACGCCGAAGGCGGTTTCCAAGCCCAGCACATCTGGTTCTACCACGCCTAGGGCATCGATGACCATGCGACCATCTACAACAATAGCGCGACCCACCAACTCGACCTGCAGTAGGGTCTGGGTGAAGGCGCCGTTGGCGCGGGAATCTGCTGTAGAGAACGCAAGGTCTAGGGTCAACTGCACCCGTCGTGGTGCTTCGTGAGCCGTGCTATACGGGGCCACTGAAAGATACCCAGAGGCATCGGACAGGAAGCTCACGGTCACCTCTCCAGAATCGAAACTCGCGGGCAACTCGCCGACGATCAGCACATCCAGCGACTCACCCTTGAGGACCGAACCTTTGCGGATTCGCAATGGGGCGGCGTCCGGATAATTGGGTATAAATCCTAACTCTGCAAACACATCACCAGACAGCTTGGCGGAGGTGTCATCGCCCAACAATTTACTGATTAATGGCACGCAATTGATCGGATCCCCGCTCAGCGGCGACAGCATAACGCCACTCGCGTTACACTCTTTGGTAGGGTCTGCAGCCATGACCTCCAGCACTAGAGTTTCCCGGGGGGCGGAATCTTGCGGGATTAGCGTGATGCTATTTTCCCCGCTGTAAGCCACGCCGGTTTCACTGGTCAGGGCCCCATCCAGCTGCAGGGTGTACTCGCTACCCGGAGTCAGGTCATTCTTTGGATCAAGGGTTACCCGTGTGCCGTCTACCAGCAAGGTGGCCGCAACCCGGTTTCCGCGAGCATCTTTCAAGCTTACTGTGGTGTTATCCACGGTAGTGCGATCCAGCGGCTGCGAGAATTGCAGGTGGATGGTGGAGAAATCCATGAACGGCTGGTCATCCCCAAACGGCATACGCCGACTGATCACCAGTTCATCACTTAACACCTGCTCGACGTGCGGGCCTTCCTGCGCCGAGGCGGTAGTAAAGCTCAGTGTGCCATCCTCTAACCCGGTTAGGCTGACACCGTTCACGCTCAGGGTGTACTCACTGTTGAACGCCAGCGCCTCGCGTGGCGTGACAATCACTGAGCGCCACTCATCGGCTTCGGTGACGTCCACCTCGACAGGACCGTCTGGGCCCGCAAGGGTAATATTCGCCGGCGCTATATTTCGTGCTTCGGAGAACTGCACCACCACCGGAGCGTGCACCGAGACCTGAGTCTGGCCATCCGCCGGGTAGCTATAGAATACCTGGCCGCTGGTGTTGCCACTGTAATCCACCGTCCGTTTGCTGCCACTATCACCACAGGCAATCAGCACCAGTGCGGCCGCAAAAAGTATGCTTATTCGCATCATTTTTGTGTTTTTCTCCCAAGTTTAAAATTTAAGCGCGATCAAACCGCTGATCACATTCACTTCGCCACTAGCGTCAACCTGCGTGCTGGGCTGCGGGTAAACGGCGGGCGGAGTGTCGTAAATGTCGAAGGTACGGGCTTCGAGAAATCTGATGCTGGCCGCTCACATTCACCGAGGCATTAGTCCCCAACGGGGATTCGCTATAGGTTACTCCACCGCTAAACGAGGAATTTCATTGGCGCGGAACTGGGTGCCGATGCGCGGGCTGGCCGCTCAGTATACCATCGGTGATGATGTCCTTGCTCAACTCGCCTTCCAAAGCACACCCTTCCTGCATTTTAGGGTAACACCCGTACGCTACCGGCTACGGCGGCGAGGTTCCTCGAAAGAAAACCCTCATTTGTTGCTGCCCTTACACTGTCTATTCAGCGCGTTCACGTTACCTGCTGCTGAGACAGCGACGGATAATGCCTTACATTATGCAAAAGTGCACATCTGCCCACATCGGTAGAAAGCGTCATTTATCGTTAATAACGGCGAGGAAACGTAAAATTCTTTAAAATAGCGAGCAAATAACCCCGCCCTGAAGAGAATACTTCTGCTAGGAGAAGCAACATTCAACGGCGCCGACTCAGCACAATGACGGGCACTAACCCCAACAACACCAAGGTTAACGACGGCGCTGCGGCTCGCTGCCACTCACCTTCTGCCGTCAGTTCGTAAATGCGCACCGCTAAGGTATCCCAGCCAAAGGGCCGCAATAGAAGGGTAGCAGGCATTTCCTTCATCACATCAATGCCCACTAGCAGCAAAGCGGTAAACAACCCTGGCAACATCATCGGCAGATAGACCCGGCGACCCACCTCTGATGCGCTAGCACCGAGGGTACGGGCAGCTTCCACCAAACTGGGCCGCACCTGTTGCAGGGCATTTTCCACTGGACCAAAGGCCACTGCCAGGAAACGCACCACATAGGCAAGCACCAACGCCGCCAGCCCGCCCGCCAGCGGAATCGATACACCCCATTGATCCAGCCAAGCCTCCACGGCACTGAAGCTGACCATGATGCCGACCGCCAGCACTGACCCAGGCAAGGCATAGCCCAACGTCGCCAACTGCACCGAGCCCGAGACCACCCGAGAGGGCTGGTGACGCTTCACCCAAGCCAGCCAGCCGGCCAACACCAAAATCAATGAAGCCGCCATAGCACCCAGCAAAAAAGTACGCCAGATGAGGCTGACAAAGCGGCTATCCAAGCCTTCGATACCGGTGCCCACCACCCAATACAACAGCCGGCTCACCGGCAGCAGGAATGCCATGAACAACACAGCAAAGGCGAACACCGAAATGCCCCAGGCAAAACGCGGCCGCACCCGCATTATTTGCCGGCCACCCAGCTCACTAAACCGGGCCCGGCGCCGGCCACGGCGCTCCAGCCACAATGACACCAGCACAAACAGCAGTAGCAAGGAGGCCAGCTGCGCCGCCGCCTGCAAATTAAACAAGCCGTACCAGCTCTTATAGATGGCGGTGGTAAAGGTATCGAAATTAAACACCGACACCGCGCCGAAATCGGCCAGGGTTTCCATCAAGGCCAGCGCCAACCCTGCAGCAATGCCCGGCCGGGCCATGGGCAGCGCCACCTTGAAAAACGCCCGTAGCGGGCCATCACCAAGAATGCGCGCCTGTTCCAGCACAGCACGCCCCTGAGCCTGAAAAGCCAACCGCGCCAGCATGTACACGTAGGGGTAAAGCACCAGAGAAAGAGTGACCACGACCCACAGGGGGTGGCGGGCACTGAACCCGGGAAAGGCCGGCCACCAGGCGCGCACCTGGGTTTGTATCGGCCCGGCGTAATCGAGCAGATCCACCAACACGAATGCCAGCACATACGCCGGCATGGCCATGGGCAGCAACACAGCCCATTGCAGCCAGCGACGACCTGGAAACTCCAAGGTCGCCATACACCAAGCCAGAGTAATGCCCAGCAGCGAAACGCCAATAGCCACACCCACCATCAGGAACAAGGTATTCCCAATCAGGCGTAGCAGCACCGTATCCATCAGGTGCTGCCAGGTAGCCCACTCTTGCTGTCGCCAGGCAGCGAGCAACACCAGAATAGGCACCACAACCAACAGGGCCAGCGCAATCACGCTGGCCCCACCGCACGAAACCCCGCCGCGCCGCATCACCGCTTAGCGATACCCTGCGCGGTCCATCAGTTTCACCGCCTCGACCTGTAGGGCACCGGCGACACTGACGTTGAGATCATCGGCCTTGAACTCACCCCATGAGCGCACTTCTTCTGGCGGCTTCACCGACGCATTCACCGGGTATTCCAGGTTGCGGTCGGCCAACAGTTCCTGAGCCGCAGGTTGAGTCAACCACTCCAGCAGGTCCTTGGCTTTTTCCGGGTGCGGCGCATTCACAGTAACGCCCGCTCCAGAGATATTCACATGCACGCCACTGGTGTCTTGATTGGCCCAGAATAGCTCCAACGGTAGCTGTGGATTATCCCGCTTCATGCGACCGTAGTAGTACGTATTAACAATGCCCACATCGCATTGCCCTGCGACGATCGCTTCCATCAACGCGGTGTCATTGGAAAACACATCCGTGGCCAAATTAGCCACCCAACCACGTACAATTTCCTCGGTTTTCTCTTTGCCTTGGCGCTCAATCATGGTCGCCACCAATGACTGGTTGTAAACCTTCTTAGACGTGCGCAGACACAGGCGCCCCTTCCATTGAGGGTCCGCCAGGTTTTCATAGGTGGACAACTCGCTGGGCTGTATCCGGTCGCGTGAGTAAACCAGAGTACGCGCACGCACGGTGAGGCCATACCATTGCTTTTTCGGGTCAGTGAGTGCCGCGGGGACATTGTTGCTCAGCACCTCCGACTCCACCGGGCTAAGCAGCCCTTTTTCAGCTGCGTTCCAGAGGTTACCCGCATCCACAGTAATCAGCATGTCCGCAGGGGAGCGCTCGCCTTCAGCTTGTAAGCGGGCGGTAAGGGCCGCAGCGTTATCGGTGATATAACGGATTCGCACCCCAGTTGCCTCGGTGTAGGCATCGAACACCGGTTTAATAAGATGATCATTGCGAGAGGTATAAACCACTAACTCTTCATCAGCGGCAGGCTCAGAACACCCCCACAGACCAGACGCCATAATCACGGCGCCAACTATGATGCCAAACACGCGCATATCCATTCGCTCCAACTATTCTCAAACAGTAATGATTCTTAATTAATGACAGTATGCCAGCTAATGTCGATTAGCTCTAGCGTCCCAAACGGGGGGGCTCGCTTTAGCAGGAAGGTCCGCGCTTCGCCCCATGGCCTGACGAGCAAAGAATCCTTTCACTGGGCCCGCCTGATTTACCCAGCGCATGCCCGTGTTACGCAACCAGCGCACCGGCAGGGCGCGCTGTTCAAACAGGGACTGGAACCCACGCATGGCATTTTGCATCAGCAAATTTTCTCCGCGACGGCGGCGCTGATAACGGGCCAACGCACTAGGGTCAGCACAGCCGGCCCCCTGTTCACAGGCCCTTCTCACCTCTTCCGCCAGTACCGCCGCATCCAACAATCCCAGGTTCACCCCCTGCCCAGCCAATGGATGGATCACATGGGCTGCGTCTCCCACTAGCGCCAGCCCTGCAGATATATACTGGCTAGCGTGGCGCTCCTGAATGGGAAACACCGCTCGTTCGCTAAGCAGGGTCACAGGCCCCAGAGCGTCGCCCACAGCAGCCTGCAATTCCGCCGCAAACGCCGCTGCGCCCTTGTCTCGCAGTGCCGCAATCCGCTGCGGCCAACCGGACCAAACAATAGAACACTGCCTTTGATCATCCTGACCTTCGCCAGTAAATAACGGCAGCAACGCCAACGGCCCGGTTTCCATAAACACTTGCCTGGCACAACCGTCATGGGGCCGTTGCGTGGCAATGGTGGCCACCAGTGCATGGTGCCCGCTATCGCGGGGCCCACCGCTGATGCCGGCCTGCTCTCGCACTTGCGAACGGGCGCCATCGGCGCCCACTAGCAAGTCAGCCTGCCAGAACGAATCGCCACTGCGCACGGCCCATTGCCCAGTCTTGGCATCACGCCGCAAGGCATCGACCTGCACACCGCATTGCCAATCCAGCGTCGGCAAGGTTGCGGCTTTACGATACAGAGCAGCAGCCAAATGCCCGTTTTCCAATAACCAGCCCAGGCTCTTTGCCCCGACCTCTTCCGCCCGGAATAACACTTCACCGGTGCCATCCTGATCCCACACTTGCATGGCGTGATAAGGCTGCACCCGCGACAGATCTAGACAATCCCACACCCCGGTATTACGCAACAGCCAATGGCTGGCCTCGGTAAGCGTAGATACCCGTAATTGTGCTGCGCCCTCAGGCATGGCCGGAGCAGGCGCACCGTCCAGCACGGTGACGTTAAGCCCCTGCTCCGCCAGCAGCACCGCCAGCAGCCCGCCAGTCATGCCACCGCCGACGATGACGATGTGTTGTTTTTCGCTTGCAGACGACACGCTATTGGGATGCACGCTTTGTCCTCACGTTTTTAAGTGCTTTCACAATCCCATGGCCCGTTTCGCAAAACCGCTGCGCAGCCCGGGTAAAATATCCATGGCCACTAGCCCCAGCTGGCGGCTGTGTGCAAAAAGCGGGTGCTGCAGCCGGAACAGTTCTGGCACCCAACGAGACGCCTGGCTGATCATGGCCTGATCCTTTTCCCGTTTTTGCGCGTAGGCTTGCAAGGTCACCAAGCTACCGGGATCTGAATTGCCGGCCACGGTTTGCGCCAGTGCCAACAAATCCCGCACCGCCAAGTTAAAGCCCTGCCCCGCCACCGGGTGCAAGGTATGGGCGGCGTTACCGACCACCACGCCATGAGGCACCACCTGTGCACAGGCCTCGGTGAGTACCAGCGGATAACGCTGGCGCTCGCCGATGCTGGAAAGGCGTGGCGCGCCTGCCGGGCAACGGGCCTGCAATTGTGCCAGCACTTCGCTATTCTCCAACGCCACCCAACGGTCCACCTGCTCGCGCGGCCCTGTCCACACCAACGCCATACGCTGATCCGGCAACGGCAATAAGGCCATGGGGCCATCATTCAAAAAGCGCTCGTAAGCGATCCCTTCATGGCCCGCCGCCAAAGAGACATTGGCAATCAACGCATCGTGCCCGGTGTCATGCTCCCGCGCGCTGATCCCCAGCCACTCCCGGGTCTTCGACCGAGCGCCGTCGGCTGCGACCAATAGCGGCGTTTCGAGCACCTCACCACCGGCCAGGCTCACCTGATAGCCACCTTCAACGCGACAAATACTAGACAGTGTTTCCGGTGCCCGCACTTGAATGCTCTTATCCGCAAACAAGGCGCCGAGCAGCACAAACCCCAGCCAGCGGTTTTCGACTACTGCGCCCAACTGATCCACGCCCTCTTCATGGGCGGATATGCGGGTAATGCCAAGCCGGGATTGTCGTGACACATGTACCGTATCAATGGCAGCAGCGTGCTCGCGAATGGCGTCCGCCAGCCCAAGATCACCCAACACCGACAAAGTGCCTGCGGACAAGGCCGTACTACGGGCATCAAAACTAGGAGTTAACGGCGGGGACTCTGGCAACGACAACGGGTGGTTTTCGACTAACACCACTCTGCCCGCCCCATGATGGCGCAACAATAGCGCCAGCAAAGCACCGGCCATACCACCACCCACGATCACCAGAGGTTGCTGCGTCATTCCAACGTCCATTTTCGCTGTCGCTATAGGGGCACCGTATGAGGCGCAAAAATGCAGGGCGAGCTCAACATTGAAAAGTAAAAACCAGGGGCTACAGGCTCTTCAAAGCCGTACCCGCGACAACTTACTTCCCTGCTCGGCACAACGCACTCTTGACGCGTCAAGGTTAAGCGTTCAATTGCCTTTCATTATCTTTTCGATATCCGCCACGTCCTTGGGCACCTCGTGGCTAAGGACTTCGCACCCGGCTTTAGTTACCAGCACATCATCTTCAATACGAATGCCAATACCACGCCATTGCTCATCCACGGAAGTATCATCCGGCGCCACATACAACCCCGGCTCCACAGTCAGAACCATACCCGGCTCAAGCTGACGCCATTGCTCCTGAATGCGATAGTCACCGACATCATGCACATCAAGCCCCAACCAATGGCCGGTGCGATGCATGAAAAAGGATCGATAACCTTCAGTTTCCACCAGCTCGTTAAACTCGCCTTTTAGCAGGCCCAGATCCATCAAACCCTGGGTAAGAATGTTCACCACCTGTTCGTGGGGCACGTTCCAGTGATTGTCCGGATGTGTGGCTTCGATGGCTGCGTACTGACTGGCTAACACCAGCTCATACAAGGCTTGCTGTGGCTTGCTGAATGTACCATTCACCGGAAAAGTCCGGGTGATATCCGAGGCGTAGTAGTCCAGCTCGCAACCCGCATCCACTAACACCAGGTCACCGTCCTTCAGTTTCCCGGTATTTTCAATGTAGTGAAGAATGCAGCTATTCGGGCCACCGCCGACAATGCTCGGGTAGGCTGGGCTGCGCGCCCCATGGCGCATGAACTCGTGGATGTATTCCGCTTCCAGCTGATATTCCATCATGCCTGGCTTCACCGCCTGCATGGCCCGCACATGGGCGCCAGCGGAAATGCTGGCCGCCTTACGCATGATTTTGCCTTCCGCCGCGGATTTGAACAGTCGCTGGTCGTGCAGATGATGCGCCAAGGCTACAAATTCACCGGGCGGATGCGCCCCGCTACGCACCCGCTCGCGGATGCTGTTCACCCAGCCCATCAGGCGGCGGTCGAATTCACTATCGTGGCCAAGGTCGTAATAGACCCGCTCGCTGCCTTCGATCAGGCCCGGCAGAATTTCATCAATATCGCTGATCGGAAACGCATCGTCCGCATCGTATTCAGACACCGCCCCTTCCGGCCCGGCACGGTAACCGTTCCAAATTTCCATGGTGCGGTCGCGATCGCGACAGAACAGCACATACTCACCGTGCTCGCGCCCCGGCAGCAACACCATCACCGCCTCAGGTTCCGCAAAGCCGGTGAGGTACCAGAAATCACTGTCCTGCCGGTAAGGATACTCCACATCCCGGTTGCGAGTGCGTTCCGGGGCGGCGGGCAGAATGGCGATGCTGTTAGGCCCCATGATCGACATCAATTCCTGACGACGACTGGCGAATTCCTCACGGCTGATACTCAAAACTACTCCTTAGCGGGCACGGGTCGCTTATCGATTTTCACGTGTAGCGTCAGGCATGCTGCACCCTATATTTCTTTAGTGACGGGTTGGCGGTGCCTTGTCCGCTGGCGCGGAGTCCGGCTTGCCCTGATGGCGCATGACCAATTCAGTGTAAATCATCAGGGCCGACATTCGGCAGTGTTCGGCCACCTGCTCATACATATCTTCTTCCGCGTCGCCGTTATCATCCGGCGTAGCCACCTGGCTGATGGCGGCCAGATCCGATAGCGCTTCCTGAACGCCCGGCAGCAGGTCCTTGTCGTGGGTATTGGCTGAACCAGTGCCAAAACCCACTAAAAACCCCTCGCTCCACTGGGCAAGCGCCGCCACTCGCAAGCCCAAGTCATCGTCATCCGCCGGCAATAGGAGCGTCAGCTCCAGGCCGGTACCCTGATAGCCTGCATGCAACTGGTCTCGCACCGCCAACAAAGCGCCGTTCATTTCGGCGCCAAAACCCTCGGGCATATCCACATGGGCAGCCAGCACACCGAGTAACTCTTCATTATGGCTACCGTGCCCAGTCGCTAGCAGGCCCGCGATTACGCCCTGCAGCTCACTGGGAGAATGTTTCACACCGGCCGCAGCCAGCCCTTGGACGAGAACCTCAAAATCAATATCGTTGGACATGCGTCTTTCCGTTTTCAGCAGCCGCTCTTCGGTGGCACAGCGGCCCCGGAAGCAGAGTTGGAGATTACCGGAGAAGTGTAGCCTAAGTGGCTACCATACTTGAATTTCATTGACCCTTTCAGACCCCACACCTATAGTACAAAAAGCCTGCAATCCGGGTTGGGGCATCATTGCCGGACAATACCGGTAAGGTGCAGGGGTGCTACCTTAGGCGAACAGCGACCATTTTGCCATGACGATGGAACAACAACTAAGGCAACTGGAAGCCCGAGTTGATGACCTGCTACGCATTAGCGCAAAGCTGCGTCAGGAGAACCAGGCCCTGCAAGATCGCGAGGGAAAACTGGTTGAAGAACGGGCCCAGTTACTGAAAAAGAATGATGCCGCCCGCAATAAAGTCGAGGCCATCATTTCGCGTTTGAAATCTCTCGAGCAGGAGTCCTGAGCATGGCCTCCTGCCTGACCCACAGCCAATGCGGTGTAATCCGGAATGTCTAACGAAAACTCCCTAGTAATTCATCTACTGGACAAGGAGTATCGCGTCGCCTGCCCCGCCGGGGAACAGGACAACCTGCTGGCGGCCGCTCGCCACCTGGACGATCAGATGCGCAAAGTGCGCGATGCCAACGTGATCGGCCTGGAACGCATCGCCATCATGACCGCCCTGAACATGAGCCACGAATTACTCCGTGCTCGCCAGAGCGTCTCCCAAGATTCCGAAGGCGAAGCCCGGGTTCAAGCCCTGCTCGGCCGGCTGGAAGAAGAAATTCAAGCCTTCGAAGACGCCCGCCGCAGGCTCTGAGCGGCGGGTTAAAAGTTCAACGTTGAAACGCGCCACTTCTCGTCGCCATACGAATCACCTTTCGCGTTTCAACTCGCAACTCTCCTCTCTGTCAAGACTGACCCCGCCCCCACCGCACTGTTATAATACCCCCAAGTGCTTCCTGGCCTGTGCGCCAGAGGGTCAGGTCCCTGAGCCGATAATGTACTACCCGGGGGCATATATTGCCTTGCCCATGTGCATGTCCGCCTATTGAGCGGAAAGCCTGAGGGCAATGCTGCTGCCTCCACCTTGAACCTTCGGTTCAAGGGTCAAACCCACAGCGGCAGACCGGGAAGCACCCTTATAATTACTCATGCCTTCTTATGACTGCAGCCCTGCGACGGCAATTGCGCCGCCAGCTCCGGCAGCGCCGCCGCACCCTTAGCAAAGGCCAGCGCCGCCGAGCCAGTATCCGTTTCGGCCCAGCACTGGCCCGAGCCATTCAGCATCGCCCGGCCCGCCACGTGGCCATCTACCTGCCCAACGATGGCGAACTGGACCTGCAACCCGCACTGCACCATCCCCGCTTCCAACAGGCAACCACCTACTTGCCCTTTGTGGACCCGCTACGGCTTGGTTATCTGCAGTTTCGGCTCTGGCACCACCACCACCCCATGCGCCCCAACGCCTATGGCATACAGGAGCCGGCCGTGCGTTATCGCGGCCGAGCCTTATGGGCGCTTGATGTCATTATCTTGCCGGCAGTGGCGTTTGATGAGGCGGGATACCGGCTGGGAATGGGGGGCGGCTACTATGATCGTACTTTGGAGCAACTGACAAGATACCCCCGCAGGCCACGGCTAATAGCTGCAGGGTATGATTTTCAGAAAATGGAGCAGGGCGAACTACCAGTGGCCCCGTGGGACCAGCCAGTGGATTGTATTGTTACTGCGCCGTCTGAGTGACGGTAATACCTGCACTGTCAGCGTAACGTCGGTAATCCGGTTCATTCCCGCCATGGGTCAGGCTGCTAACAAGCACTCCCAACCCAAAAACCACGGCCAGTAGCACTAAGGCGTCCGGCTTTTTCTTCATTGTGTTATTCCCCAAACGGTACAGCAATATGAAAAAAATAATCAAAAGGCTTTAACAAAGCTAACACTTTAGTCTGATCCAACAGCACTGAATGCCAACTGGATCAAAATTTGATCGTTAGCAAATGTAAAGTCAAGCAGTTAGCGGTGATTGCTGACACTTCTTAACAGAAAACTACAGTAACCCTCTATCCACAAAGATCACTTCCTACCTCAAATTCCGCCCTCTCTCAGCAGAGATGATTGTAAAATCAGCACGTTAGAGAGAGCAGGGGCGATTGCAAACTAAACAGAAGTAAAATCGGCTACGCCGAATAATCGACCAACTAAAAAACGTTTAGTTCAAAAATAATCGGTAGGCGGGATTTTCACTTTCCTCCACCATAGGATAAGGCACCCTCTTAAGGTCGGCTAGCAGCTTAGACTGCCTGCCTTCCTCTACCTGGAAGCCCACCAATACGCGACCGTAAGCTGCTCCGTGATTACGATAGTGGAACAGGCTGATATTCCATTTCTCACCCAAAGACTGGAGAAACTTCATCAGCGCACCGGGGCGCTCTGGAAATTCCACTCGAAATAAGCGCTCCTGAAGGTCCTGCCGGGAAGTGTGCCCCCCCACAAGATGACGAATATGTAGCTTGGCCATCTCGTTGCCGCTCATATCCACCACTGGATAACCGCGTTCCTGCAGCTCGTTCATTAACGCCTGCAAGGCTTCACCATCAGGGCGCAGCTGGATACCCACAAAGATATTTGCGTCGCGATCATCACTGTAACGGTAATTGAATTCGGTGATGCCGCGCCGACCCAGGGCCTGGCAAAACGCCCGAAACGCACCCGGAGACTCAGGAATCGTGACCGCCAAAATGGCTTCGCGTTGCTCACCCAGCTCAGCCCGCTCAGACACATGGCGCAGACGATCAAAGTTCACATTGGCGCCACTCTGAATAGCGACCAGGGTCTGATCTCTTACATTATGCTTGGCCACCCAGTTCTTTAGACCCGCCAACGCCAATGCCCCCGCCGGCTCACAGATGGCGCGGGTATCTTCGAAGGAATCCTTAATCGCAGCACAAATTTCATCGGTGGTGGCAGTGATCACCTCATCCACATGATCGCGCAGTACCTTGTAGGTTTCTTTGCCGATCTGCTTCACCGCAACACCATCGGCAAACAACCCCACTTCCGACAGCGTGACCCGGCGCTTTTTCTCCAAGGCCGCTTTCAGGCAAGCTGCATCTTCCGGCTCCACGGCGATCACTTTCACCTCCGGGCGCACATATTTCACATAGGCGGCCACACCGGCCGCTAAACCACCGCCACCCACTGGGATAAAAATAGCATCCAGATCACGGCTTTGCTGACGCAGAATCTCCATGCCCACAGTGCCCTGTCCGGCAATCACATCCGGATCATCGTAGGGGTGGACAAAGGTCAGGTTATCCCGCTCCTGAAGTTTCAATGCGTGAGCCAGGGCCTCATCAAAGCTGTCACCATGCAACACAACCTTACCCCCATGACGCCGCACGGAGCTCACCTTGATATCCGGCGTGGTGCGCGGCATCACAATCGCCGCCTTCACACCCATAGACGAAGCGGCCAAGGCCAATCCCTGCGCATGGTTACCCGCTGAGGCACAGATTACCCCACGGGCCAGCTGCTCTTGATTCAACTGACACAGCTTGTTGTAGGCTCCGCGCAGTTTGAAAGAGAACACCGGCTGCAGGTCTTCACGCTTGAGAAGCACCCGGTTGCCAATACGTTTGGAAATTAACGGCGCTGCATGAATAGGAGTTTCCACCGCCACGTCATAGACGCGGGATTGCAGTATCCGTTTAACGTATTTGTCCAGCATGGGGGTCCGGGCTCATTCTGTTGGGGGGAAAGGAATAGTCTAGGGTCTGACCGACACAAATGCGATAGGCTAGGGTCGAGCCACAGCCACGGCTGACCTATAATTGGCGCACACTTCACCGGCGACACATACCGACAAGACGACAGGATACCCACATGGATCAGGATGTGCTGAAAAAGCAGGTAGCAGAAGCCGCGCTGCGTTTCGTCCCAGAAGGGGACATCATCGGCGTGGGCACCGGCTCCACCGCCAACTTTTTTATCGACGCACTAGCTACCCTGAAAGACCGAATCAAGGGTGCCGTCGCCAGCTCGGAGGCCACCGCCGAGCGGCTCAAGCAACACGGCATCGAAGTATTCTCACTGAATGATGTGGGCAGCCTATCGGTTTACGTCGACGGCGCCGATGAGGTGAACCAGCACCGGGAAATGATCAAGGGCGGGGGCGGCGCGCTTACCCGCGAAAAAATTGTCGCGGCCATGGCCAAAGAGTTCATCTGCATCGTTGATGGTTCCAAACAGGTAAACCGTCTAGGTGCCTTTCCTCTTCCTATAGAAGTCATCCCCATGGCGCGCTCTTACGTGGCACGTAAACTAGTCGCACTAGGCGGGCAGCCGCAATATCGGGAAGGTTTTTTGACCGATAACGGCAACATCATCCTAGATGTACATAATTTGGACATCAGCAATCCCATTGAACTAGAAACCACGCTCAATAATATTGTCGGCGTTGTCACCAATGGGCTATTTGCCAAACGCCCTGCAGATATTGTTCTGGTCGGCGAAAAAAGTGGTGCCGTAAACCAATACTGAAGCGATAACAGATTCATCGAAAATTTGGCTAAAAACCTCTATTGCGCCTGAGGAATCGCATCATCACTGAGAGAAGTTGATATCGCTGCCCGAAGGCGCCATTGCGGCATTAAACGAGGGGCGCGCGGAATGACGAGAGAACGCTACTCCGTTCCTGCCAGCCCCCGCACACTCAGTGCGCGAGACTAAAAAAAAGCCGCAAATAGCGGCTTTTTTTGTCTGGCGCTGTAAATATTAATCCCAGAAATTAAACCACGCTTTTTCTTCTTTTTCAGCGTCTACTTTTGCATCGACTTTCGCTTCAGCATTGACACCTGCCGCGTCGGCTTTCATCTCGACGTTAGCATTGGCACCTGCGCCCTGAGCGTTATTCAGCGCATCTTCCTGACGCTGGCGCGCAGCATCACGATTTTCTTCCATTTTTTTCATGTTAGCTTCGTGCTTAGCACGGGCATCATCGCCCATGGCTTTTGCGTCACTCTTCATGCCATCACGCTTAGCCTTGGCGTCTTCTTTCATTGCTTCATGCCGAGCTTTGATATCGCCTTCCACTTTATCACGCTGCGCCCGTGCATCTTTGCCCATCTGCTTGGCGTCTGCCTTGGCCGCATCACGCTGATCACGAACAGTTTGTTCAGCAGCACTGGCGTCTGCCTGAGCATTCACAGCAGCATTAACACCGGCATTCAGGTCTGCGACCGCAGCTTGACTCAACAAAACCGCACCTGACGCAGCGGCCAGCATCCATTTACTGTTCATCATAGACTCCTTGTAAAAACTAAAAACTCCCTAGTCGGGAACCGTGCAACCACATTCTTACAAAGCCGCTACGAGCTCAAGTAACAAAGCGTAAAACATGAGCATTAAACGAGGTACTCGTCAATAATTGCAAATATTTTACGTCTGAACGTCTCATTCTCATTGGCAAGCTGATGCCGAGCCCCTGGCAAAACCCGAATATCCGGATCTTCAAACTTCGCTCTAATCACCTTAAGGTTATATTGCCAGTCCACGGTTTCATCTAAATCGCCTTGAATCACCACCGGCGATACCTTTATCCGTGATGCTTTTTCAAAACCCGGCAACCACTTCTTTAAAGCACTCACCCAAATAGCTGAAATTCTGCGCGCCTGAAGTGGGTCTTTATTTTCCAGGAAATCGAGAAAATCAGGGTCGTTGGAATTAATAGTGAAAACCCGTTTCAATGTTTTCGTAAACGGGCTGATCAGCGTATGCAGCCAGCGAGCGGTCTCCCATTTAAAGGGGCGCACCAAAGGAGCCAGTAAGATAACCTGCTCGAAAGGATTATCATCGCCCTCTCCTCGGCTCAGCAAATAATCCATCACGATGGCGCCACCAGTACTCTGAGCTATTACATGCCAAGGTTTGGGAAAGTGGTTCGCCGCCAACGACAAGCACTGCTCAAGCACATCACGGTAAGTGCGAAAATCCGCAATCACGGCCTGCGGTCCTGTACTCAAACCATGGCCAGGCAAGTCATAGGCCAGCACGGCGTAACCCAGCTCCAGCACATGGCCAATCACATGCCGATATAACCCCACATGGTCGAAGTATCCATGACAAATCAACACCGTGCCCTTGGGAGGTTGTGCCCCTCGTGGCCGCCAACCATGCACAGAAAGCATGTACCCTGCCGCCTCGAAATAACCGAAGCCGTGTTCCAGATCCGGCAGCTGTTCGGCAAAATTAAGGCCGTAGTACGCCACATAACGCTGGCTGGATTCACTCAGAGGATCAAAGGCTTCCCAATTAAGGGGCTGCCATTGCTGAATAATCTGATCGCGATCGAAAGGATTAGCCATAACCGGTAACGGGCCTCCACGGTTTGCTCACGGCAGGCACTGATAATACGGGCCTAGGAGGAATCACACCATGCATCTAACCGCAGATACACTCAACGATCTACCGCGCGGTCAACGAATCAACCTTGTTAACAGCTTATCCGGCTTCAAAAGCGCCAATCTTGTCGGCACCTGCTCAGACGGTGGAGAGGAAAACCTGGCCATGGTCGGCTCTTGTTTCCACCTCGGTGCCGACCCTGCCCTGATGGGGATGATCATGCGTCCTCATTCAGTTGATAGACACAGTCTCGAGTACCTAGCGGCGACTGGAGTTTATACTCTGAACCAAGTGCATGAGGATATCCTAAAGGCGGCACATCAGACCTCTGCTCGCTACCCCCGTGAGATTTCCGAATTTACTGCCACCGGGTTGACGCCATCTTACCTACCCGCTTTCCAGGCACCCTTCGTGGAAGAGGCGCGGATTAAATTGGGAATGGTGGTGATCGAAACTCAAACGTTAGCCGTTAACGATACCGTTTTGGTGATCGGCGCCATTGAGCATATTTTACTTCCAGACAATGCCGTAGAGAACGATGGCTTTGTAAATATTGAACGGGCAGGCACGGTGGCTTTATCCGGGCTCGATAGCTACCACCGCAGCCAATCCATGGGGCGGCTCAGCTATGCCAAACCAGACAAACCCACGCACTGGCTACACGACAACGCGACATGATTACGGAACCGGTGAGGGCTGCGTCAGTGCCACCCAGGCCCACCAGCCGGTCAACACCAGCATGGGCAGCGATATCAACAACCCCCACATTACTAAGCGGTTTGCCCAGGGGTTCATCGCTGGGTGGCGCAGTGCGAAACATTGGGAGGCCGGCACTGGCAGCAAAAGAATGGCAAAACCCCATAACCACAGCCGCTGACCAAAAGCGGTCAGCATCAGGGTGAGCCAGCCCATCCAAAGGATCCCTACCCCCACCGCCGACAACATCGCCAGCGGTAACGCTAGCCACTGGTGATCAACGTAAAACTGCAGAAAGGTATTGAGCATGGTCGATCATCTTAGTCTGTTAAGAGCGGAAATGGCCTGAGTGCATTGTCCTCCTCACGGGCAACCAGTCAACGCTTGTCACCCGTTGACTGGTTCCACCTTGCGCCATATCAATAAGCTCGGCCACCGCAGGGAACCATATGCCAGCCGCCGCAGACTAATGACTTAACCCAACAACGCATCAAGGAATCCCCATGAGTCGATTTCGCCTTCCGCTGCTCTTGAGCAGCAGCGCCCTGTTACTGGCCGCGTGCACAGGACAACCGAGCAGCGGAGTCCATACCATGGTCGAGGAAAGCCAGTTGCGGGGTGAAGCCTGGTCAGTAATTTCTCTCAACGGTGAAAACATCACTGACGCCACTCTCTCCCTGAACTTCCATCAACCTGGACAAGTAGCAGGCAACGCCGGCTGTAACAACTACATGGCCACCTATGTGCAGAATGAGGGCCTCTTCACCATTACTACTGGCGGCGTCACTATGATGGCTTGCCCCAAACCGCTGATGGAACTGGAACAGAAATTTCTCAATACGCTTGGCGATATCTCTCAGGCCCGCATCAATGCCGATGGCATACTGGTGTTGAGCGGTAAGGACGGCGAGAAAATCAAGGCCACTCGCTAATGTAGCGATACACAAAAAAACCGCGCCCGGTTGGGCGCGGTTTTTTTGTCGATCCGCGTGCGGCCTATAACCGAAAGCGTTCGGCGACGTTTATTTAACCCGTGGATCCAAATCACCGGATTCATAACGCTGGAACATCTTTTCTAAGCTGATCGGTTTGATCTTGTCCGCATAACCCGCCGTACCAAAAGCTTCATAACGGGCCATACAGATATCTCGCATGGCAGTGATGGATTCTTTCAGGTATTTACGTGGATCAAACTCGGCTGGGTTCTGGGCCAGGAAGCGACGGATTGCCCCGGTGGACGCCAACCGCAAGTCGGTATCGATGTTGACCTTACGCACACCGTGCTTGATGCCTTCCTGAATTTCTTCCACCGGCACACCGTAGGTTTCCGGAATTTCACCACCAAATTCATTAATGATCGCCAACCAGTCCTGCGGCACGGAAGAAGAGCCGTGCATCACCAAGTGGGTATCCGGAATGCGTTTATGGATCGCTTTAATCTGCTCGATGGCCAGAATATCCCCGGTGGGTGGGCGAGTGAATTTATAGGCCCCGTGGCTGGTACCGATAGCAATCGCCAGGGCATCCACTTTGGTTTTCTGCACAAAGTCAGCCGCTTCTTCAGGGTCGGTCAGCATCTGCTCGTGGGTTAGCTTGCCGGCCGCACCAATACCGTCTTCTTCACCGGCTTCACCGGTTTCCAAAGAACCCAGACAACCCAGCTCACCCTCAACAGACACACCACAAGCATGCGCCATGTCCACAGTGCGGCGAGTTACCTCCACGTTGTACTCGTAATCGGTGGGGGTTTTGCCATCTTCACCCAAGGACCCATCCATCATCACCGAGGAGAAGCCCAGCTGAATAGAGCGCTGGCAAACAGACGGGCTGGTGCCATGGTCCTGATGCATAACGACAGGAATATGTGGAAACTCTTCGGTGGCCGCCAGAATCAGATGACGCAAGAAAGGCGCACCTGCATATTTGCGGGCTCCAGCAGACGCCTGCACGATCACCGGGGAGTTGGTTTTGTCCGCGGCTTCCATAATGGCGCGCATTTGTTCCACATTGTTCACGTTATAAGCCGGTACGCCGTAGCCGAACTCGGCAGCGTGGTCCAGCAGCTGTCGCATGCTTACTAGTGCCATGGTATTTCCCCTTCATTATCCGTTTGCGATGCGCGCGCACCGCCTATGCTTCGTCCATTACAACCCGATGTCAAAAACCAAACGCCTAACGTACGAGTTGTCGTCAGGCCTTCGGCGTCGAGCATTCGGCGTTTTATCAATCCTTCGCCCGTGCCTCAAGCATAGCCACTGCCGGCAGCACCTTACCTTCCACAAACTCCAGGAAGGCACCACCACCGGTAGAGATGTAGCTAACCTTATCGGTAATGCCGTATTTATCCACCGCCGCCAGGGTGTCGCCACCGCCAGCAATGGAGAAAGCATCAGAATCGGCGATGGCCAGGGCCATTTCACGAGTGCCTTCACCAAACTGATCAAATTCAAAAACACCCACCGGACCATTCCAAATAATGGTTTTGGCTTCTTTCATTAGTGCCGCCACGATGTGAGCTGTTTGCGGGCCCACATCCAAAATCATGTCGTCGTCGGCCACGTCTTCCACTTTCTTGGTCGCCGCCTCGGCGGATTCAGAAAAGGCCTTGGCAGTAACCACATCCACCGGAATCGGGATGTGTACCTTCTCGGCAATTTTCTGTGCGGCAGGAATCAGGTCCTTTTCATACAAAGACTTACCCACCGGGTGCCCGGCAGCGGCCAGGAAGGTGTTGGCGATACCGCCACCAACCACCAACTGATCCACTTTATCCGACAACGATTCCAGCACTTCCAGCTTGGTGGACACCTTGGAGCCACCCACAATGGCCACCAAGGGTTTGGCGGGTGCATCCAGCGCCTTACCTAAGGCATCCAGCTCATTGGCCAGCAGCGGGCCGGCACATGCCACAGGCGCAAATTTGCCCACCCCATGGGTGGATGCCTGCGCACGGTGTGCCGTACCAAAGGCATCCATTACATAGATATCACACAGTGCCGCCATTTTTTGTGACAGTGCTTCGTCGTCTTTCTTTTCACCTTGATTGAAGCGAACGTTCTCACACAACACCACCTGACCGTCCGCCACCTCGACGCCGCCCAGCCAATCTTTCACTAGCGGTACATCACGGCCCAGCAGACCTCCCAAATGATCGGCCACCGGCTGCAGAGAAAATTCCTGCGCATACTCACCTTCGGTTGGACGCCCCAGATGAGACATCAGCATCACCTTGGCGCCGGCCTTGAGCGCATGTTCAATGGTCGGCAATGAGGCACGGATGCGCGCATCACTGGTGACCTTGCCATCCTTCACCGGCACGTTCAGGTCTTCACGGATCAGAACGCGTTTGCCTGCCAGATCCAGGTCGGTCATGCGTTTGAAGTTCATTTCGTTCCTACCTCATTAAATTCTGCCAGACGCCATGCTGACGCCAAACGTTTAAGCAACACGTCAGGCGCCCAGCTTAGAGCATCCAGCCTTGTTCAAAGCTAATTCATTCACCCAGTCCAACAATCGGTTGGCATAACCCCATTCGTTGTCGTACCAAGCCACTACTTGCACCATATCGCCCTGCACTCGGGTCTGAGTCACATCAACGATCGCGGACTCTGTACGGTGATTAAAATCCGCGCTGACCAGCGGCGCGTCATTGTAGCCAATCAGGCCCGCCGACACGGTTGCCTGTTGGTGTAGCCACTGATTAAGACTGTCTTCATCCGGTGTCTGTTCCAACCGCAAAGTCAGCTCCACCATAGCCACATTTAGGGTTGGCACTCGAATGGAGTCACCATTGATGCGCCCAGCCAGCGCCGGCAATACTTGTTGTACCGCACCAATGGAACTGCTGGTGGTGGGCACGATGTTCTGTGCTCCGGCCCGCCCCCGGCGCGGGTCCCGATGAACGTGATCCAGCAAGGTCTGATCCGAGGTGTAAGCATGGATTTCTTTCATCAATACCTGCTGAACACCATACTGCTGGTCTAGCCGCTGCAGCAGCGGAGCAATGCAGTGCGTAGTACAAGACGCCGCCGACAGCACCTGGCTGTCGTCACGAACGTCCTCATGATTGACGCCGTACACCACGATTTGATCCGCTTGATCAAACGGCACCGCACCGATAATGACTTTTTTCGCACCGGCTTGTAGGTGACGAGACGCGCCCGCATGGCTGCGAAAATGCCCGGAACACTCCAGCACTAAGTCCACCCCGAGCTCACCCCAAGGCAGCAACTCTGGCTGTGGTTGCTCCAGCAACATGGGCGTCTGTTTGCCAATACGCAGCATCCCATCAATCAACTCAGCCGGCTCCGCCAGCCGCCCGTGGGTGGTGTCGTAACGCGTCAGGTACAACAAATCTTCCGGGCGGCCCTTGTCGTTGATCGCCACCAACGTAAACGGCGCCTGCCAACCTGCGCCTTCGCGCTCGGCCAGAGCACGGACAAAAGAACGCCCAATACGGCCATAGCCATTAATGGCGATGCGCATTAGACAGCGCTCCGCAACAGCGTCACGTGCCCAGCACCAGGCGTCCGGCGTTTCATTACAACAACGACTCCACTGCTTCCTGTACGGCTTCAGCGGTGATATTGAAGTGCTTGAACAAATCCCCCGCCGGAGCGGAAGCGCCAAAGCTGTTCATGCCAATCACCTTGCCGTCCAGGCCCACAAAGCGGAACCAGTAATCGGCAATGGCGGCTTCTACCGCGACCCGGGCGCGCACGTCGCCTGGCAACACGCTGTCCTGGTACGCCTTGTCCTGGGCCAGAAATTCTTCCACACAGGGCATGGACACCACGCGAATATTCTTACCGGTGAGCGCTCTAGCCGCAATCACCGCCAGCTCCACTTCAGAACCGGTGGCAATGATGATCGCGTCCGGAGTGTCTTCACCCGTTTGCAGCAAGGTGTAGCCACCCTTTTCGATCTCAGCCAGCTGTTCGCTGCCACGCTCCATGCAGGGCAGCCCCTGACGAGAGAAAATCAGCGCAGACGGACCATCCTGACGCAATACAGCCTGCTTCCAGGACACCGCCGACTCCACCGTGTCACAAGGACGCCAGGTGCGCATGTTCGGGGTCAGGCGCAAGTTGGCCAATTGCTCAATGGGCTGGTGAGTTGGGCCATCTTCGCCCAGGCCAATGGAATCGTGGGTATAAACCAAAATGTTCGGCTGGTGCATGATCGCCGCCATGCGCACCGCGTTGCGGGCGTACTCCATAAAGACCAGGAAGGTGCCGCCGTAGGGGCGTAGGCCGCCGTGCAGGCACAGGCCGTTCTGGATGGCGGTCATACCAAATTCGCGCACGCCGTAGTGAATATAGTTGCCGCTGGCATCGTCTGCGGTAACCGATTTGCAGCCTTTCCAAATGGTGTTGTTGGAACCGGCCAGGTCGGCAGAGCCGCCAGCCAATTCTGGCAACAGCGGGCCGAAAGCGTCCAACGTATTCTGGCTGGCCTTGCGGGTCGCCACCTTTTCGCCTTTTTCCTGACACTCACGGATATAGGCATCCGCTTGCTCGGCAAAATCCGCCGGCAGCTCGCTAGCCATGCGGCGCGTAAACTCAGCGGCCAGCTCCGGGTACGCAGCCTGATAAGCATCGAAACGCTGCTGCCACTCACTCTGCGCTTTGGCACCCGCCTCTTTGGCATTCCAGGCACTCTTAATGTCCGCGGGGATCTCGAACGGGCCGTACTCCCAGCCCAGCGCTTTACGGGTCAGAGTGATTTCGTCTTCGCCCAGGGCGGCACCATGGGAATCTTCCTTGCCCTGCTTATTCGGGCTACCGAAACCGATAATGGTTTTGCAGCAGATCAGCGTAGGCTGGGAGGTGTTGGCGCGGGCATTTTCCACCGCCACCATTATTTCTTCCGCGTTGTGGCCGTCGACATTAGGAATCACCTGCCAACCGTAGGCGCGGAAACGCTCTACGGTATCGTCGGTGAACCAGCCTTCCACTTCACCGTCAATGGAAATGCCATTGTCGTCGTAGAAGGCCACCAGTTTACCCAAGCCCAAGGTGCCTGCCAGGGATGCCACTTCGTGGGAGATCCCTTCCATCATGCAGCCATCACCCAGGAAGCAATAGGTGTTGTGATCAACAATGGTGTGCCCATCACGATTGAACTGCCCCGCTAGCATCTTCTCAGCCAGCGCCATGCCTACCGCATTGGCAATCCCCTGCCCCAGCGGGCCAGTGGTGGTTTCGATGCCCGGAGCGTCACCATATTCTGGGTGTCCGGCAGTGGGGCTACCCAACTGGCGAAAGTTTTTGATGTCATCCAGGCTGACACCGTAACCGGTCAAATGCAGCAGGCTGTAAAGCAGCATGGAGCCATGGCCATTGGAGAGCACAAAGCGGTCGCGGTCGGCCCAGGTTGGGTCCGCCGGGTTGTGTCGCATGAAATCGCGCCACAAAACTTCGGCGATATCCGCCATGCCCATGGGCGCACCGGGGTGCCCGGAGTTGGCTTTCTGTACCGCATCCATGCTCAGGGCACGGATAGCGTTGGCGAGTTCACGGCGGGCGGGTGCACTGGACATGCAGGGCTCCAAACTGGCTGGTGGCTGAAAAGGGGCGCTATTGTCCCTCAAGCCGATAACGCCTACAAGCCGCACGCCCCAGAGCTCGCCGCTGCCTAGTTTCTGCATACCGCGTATGGGCCTGTTGCACGCAACGGGTTAAGCTGACAGACAGACCTATATCAATTTATTTTGATTTAGTTTTCAGTTGCGCTAAACTGCGCCACCATGACTGCACTGGCCCCCTCTCCACCGGATGTTACCGACCGCCTGGCAGCCTTTCTCAAGGCCGCTGGTGACCCGCTGCGCCTGCAGGTGCTGCAAGTATTGGGGCAGAACAGCTTCGGCGTGCTGGAGCTCTGCGAGATCATGGCCATGAAGCAGTCCGGTATGAGCCACCATCTAAAGGTGCTCACCAACGGCGGGCTGGTGGAAAAACGCCGCGAAGGCAATTCCATTTTTTACCGTCGTCGCCTGCCTCAGCCAGATAATACGGAAGGCGCTCTTCACGGCGCCCTGCTTGAAGAGCTGGACAATGGAGCACTGGATTTCCAAGTGGCTGGGCGACTGGAACAGGTGCAAAGCCAACGAGCGGAACAGAGCCGGGCTTTTTTTGCCCGCCACGGGGAAGCCGGGGACGATAAGCAGGAGCTGATTGCCGACTACTCGCAATACGCCGAACAAGCCTTGGAACTATTGGTGCGCGCGTGCCCCCAAGGCGGCTCGGCTCTGGAGATCGGCCCTGGAGACGGGCGCTTTCTGCAGGAGTTGTCACAACGATTTGATACGGTAACCGGGCTGGACAACGCCGAAGCCATGCTGGCCCGAGCCCGCCAGCAACTGCAGGCGGCAGCACTGAACAATGTGCAACTGATCTGCGGCGAATGGCCTGCCAGCGCGGCAACCTTACCTGCGGCAAACGCGGTGGTACTAAACATGGTGCTGCACCATCTGCCCGCCCCGGCCAGCGCGATCCGCGCCGCCGCGGCACAATTGCAGGCCGGCGGCACTCTGCTGATCACCGACCTGTGCCGGCATGATCAGCACTGGGCCCACGAGGCTTGCGGTGATTTTTGGCTCGGCTTTGATGAAGCCGATCTAGTGGATTGGGCCGGCCGCGCCGGTCTTGAGTTGCAGGAAAGCCAGTTTCTGGCCCTGCGCAATGGTTTTCAGGTGCAGGTACGCACCTTCAGGAAGAGTTGAGCTTTACACTTTCAACTCATGTTTTTCGCGCCTATTGAAGGCAACGCAACGATCAATGAATCACGGGAGCACTCCAGTAATGAGTGAATATTCCATCTTTACCTCCGAGTCCGTATCCGAAGGCCATCCGGATAAAATGGCTGACCAGATTTCGGATGCCATTCTGGATGCCATCATCAAAGATGACCCCCACGCCCGCGTGGCGGTAGAAACAATGGTAAAAACCGGCATGGCCGTGGTTGCCGGTGAAGTGCGCACCAATACCTATGTGGAATTGGAAGACATCGTTCGCCAAGTGATTCTGGATATCGGTTACGACAGCTCAGAAAAAGGCTTCGATGGCGCCAGCTGTGCCGTGCTCAACGGCATTGGCAAACAGTCCGCCGACATTGCTATCGGTGTAGACGAAGCGGAAGAGAAAGAAATGGGTGCCGGCGACCAAGGCCTGATGTTTGGCTTCGCCACCGACGAAACCGACACCCTGATGCCCGCCCCGGTGTACTACTCCCACCGCTTGGTAGAGCGCCAAGCCAAGCTGCGCAAGAACGGCACCCTGCCTTGGTTACGCCCAGATGCGAAAAGCCAGGTGACCTTGCGTTATGACAACGGCAAGCCGGTAGCTGTGGATGCGGTAGTACTCTCCACCCAGCACTCCCCGGACATCAAGCTCGCGGATCTGCGTGAAGCGGTGATGGAAGAAATCATCAAGCCGGTGCTGCCCGAAGAGTGGCTGCACAAGGACACCCTGTACCACGTGAACCCCACCGGGATTTTCGTGATCGGCGGCCCCATGGGCGACTGCGGCCTCACCGGCCGCAAGATCATCGTCGACACCTACGGCGGCATGGCCCGCCACGGCGGCGGCGCCTTCTCTGGCAAGGACCCGTCCAAGGTGGATCGTTCCGCTGCTTATGCCGGACGTTACGTGGCCAAGAACATTGTCGCCGCGGGCTTGGCCAGCAAGTGCGAGATTCAGGTGAGCTATGCCATTGGTGTGGCCGAGCCCACGTCTATCTCGGTAAATACCTTTGGCACCGGCAAAATTAGCGATAGCGCCATCGTCGACCTGGTACGCGAACACTTTGATCTGCGCCCACGCGGCATTATTGAAATGCTCGACCTACGCAAGCCGATCTATCGCCCCACTGCCAGCTACGGCCACTTCGGCCGCGAAGGCTTCAGTTGGGAAAAAACCGACAAAACCGAAGCGCTTAAAGCAGCACTTTAAACGCTTACCTGCACACAAACACCGCAGGCAGGCATACCTAACACCTTGGGGCTCGCCACACAGCGAGCCGACTAGCACCACGTAATGCGTTTAGCATGTTACGTGCAAGCGGAGAAACAGAATGAACGCGAAAGTAGGCACCTTTACTGATTATAAAGTCGCGGATATTTCCCTAGCGAATTATGGCCGCTCAGAAATCCATATTGCCGAAACCGAAATGCCGGCACTCATCGCTATTCGTGAAAAATACCGTGCCGAGCAGCCGCTGAAAGGCGCCAAAATTATTGGCTGCATTCACATGACCATTCAGACCGCCGTACTGATCGAAACCCTGATTGCCCTGGGCGCCGAAGTACGCTGGTCCAGCTGTAACATCTTCTCTACCCAGGACCACGCCGCGGCCGCTATCGCTGCTGCCGGTGTTCCCGTGTTTGCCTGGAAAGGCGAAACCGAAGAAGAGTACATGTGGTGCATCGAGCAGACCTGTCGCGACGGCAACGGTGAACTGTGGGAAGCTAACATGATTCTCGATGATGGCGGCGACCTGACCGGCTACATCCACGAAACCTACCCGGCCATGCTCGACAACATTCACGGCATTACCGAAGAAACCACCACCGGTGTACACCGTCTCTACGAGATGCTGAACAAAGGCACATTGAAAGTGCCCGCAGTGAACGTGAATGATTCTGTCACCAAGAGCAAAAACGACAACAAATATGGTTGCCGTCATTCCCTGAACGATGCCATCAAGCGCGGTACCGACCACCTGTTGTCTGGCAAGAAAGCCCTGGTTATCGGTTACGGTGACGTGGGCAAGGGCTCCGCCCAGTCCCTGCGTCAGGAAGGCATGATTGTGAAAGTCACCGAAGCCGATCCAATCTGCGCTATGCAGGCCTGCATGGACGGCTTTGAAGTAGTCAGCCAATACAAAGGTGGCATTAACGATGGCAGCGAAGCCTCCATCAACACCGATCTGCTAGGCAACACGGATCTGCTGGTTACCACCACCGGCAATTTCAATGTGTGCGACGCCAACATGCTCAAGGCGATCAAGAAAGGCGCCGTGGTCTGTAACATCGGTCACTTCGACAACGAAGTGGACACCGCCTTCATGCGCGAAACCTGGGAATGGGAAGAAGTAAAACCCCAAGTCCACAAAGTATGGCGCAATAAAGCTGAAGGCGATTTCCTGCTGCTGCTTTCCGAAGGCCGCCTGGTCAACCTGGGCAACGCCACCGGGCACCCCAGCCGCATCATGGATGGCTCCTTCGCCAACCAGGTACTGGCGCAGATGTACCTGTTCGACCAGGGCTACGCCAACCACTCTGATGCCGTGAAAGAAAAAATGCTCAAGGTAGAAGTGCTGCCCAAAAAGCTGGATGAAGAAGTGGCCCGCTACATGGTGGAAGGCTTTGGTGGTGTGATCACCAAGCTCAGCAAAGAGCAAGCCGACTACATCGGCGTAGACGTGAACGGCCCCTACAAGCCCGAACATTATAAGTACTAAACACTGGTACGCCCCACGCATCATGCAACACGCGTGGGGCGTGAGGTGTGCAGCATGAAGCGAGTTCCCAATGAAACGAATCAGTTTTGAATTCTTTCCGCCAAAAACCGACCAGGGGAAAGAAAAGCTACTGGCGACGCAGCAAAAACTGCTGGTCAAGAACCCCGCGTTTTTTTCCTGCACCTTTGGTGCTGGTGGCTCCACCCGTGACAATACCCGCGACACCGTCAATAAGTTGCGCGAGCAACACGGCGACACCGCACCGCATCTGAGCTGCATCGGTCAGAGCCGCGAAGAAATCTTGGAGCTGGTCAACGGCTACAAAGAAGCAGGCGTGCAACGCATCGTTGCCCTGCGTGGCGACTTACCTTCCGGCATGGGTTACGCCCAGAGCGAGATTAAATACGCCGACGAACTGGTGCAATTGATCCGCCAGGAAACCGGCGATCACTTCACCCTGGAAGTGGCAGCCTACCCGGAAATGCACCCGCAAGCGCGCAGCTTCGAAGATGATATTGCGCACTTCAAACGCAAAGTAGATGCCGGCGCCAACAGCGGCCTAACCCAGTATTTCTACAATGCAGATGCCTACGGCTATTATATGGATGCGTTACAAAAGATTGACTGTGACGCTCCTGTCTACCCCGGCATCATGCCCATTCTCAACGTGGCCAACCTGTTACGTTTTTCCAATACCTGTGGCGCCGATGTGCCGCGCTGGCTGCAAAGCAAGCTTAACGACATCAAGGATGATGACGCTGCAGTGAAAGCATTCGGTGAAGAAGTGGTTACCCGTTTATGCGAGCGACTGCTGGCCATGGGCGCACCGGGCTTGCACTTCTACACCATGAACCAAGCCGGCCCTAACCTTCGTATTCTCGACAATCTGGGGATGTGAAAAGGCACCGTTAAGCTTCACGCTACAACACGGGCCGGGGCGGCACCATCCGATAACCGCCCTGCCCGTGCAATGCAGCTGAACATTTAAACGTGAAAATTTGATAAGAAACCCCGGAAACCGTCCTCCAGCCTTCCTCATCTCTTTTTGTCGCTTGTAGCTAGACTCCTTCGCTATAAACATTAGCGCATATTCGTATTTCCCCTCCTGCGCGCCGCGTTTTACTCTTAACTAAACATACCGTCACGGAGCGTGTTCTCGCTTCAGCCACAAGCTGTTTGTTAGCCCCCGCTCCCCGAGCCCGGCCATCCTGTTCCGGGAGGAGGTTTATCATGCCCGCCCGCGCTCTGGCAGATTTTCTCGACAACAACAAGGTCAGCTACCACTGCTACAACCACGCGCCCGCCGTTACCGCCTCTGAAGTAGCGCAATCCGCTCATATACCCAGCCGAAATATGGCCAAACCGGTGATTGTTGAAGCAGATGGCGAACTGGTTATGGCCGTACTCCCCGCCAATCACTATCTGGACCCGAACAAACTGCGCCAGGCCCTCAACGCCAATCACGTTAAGCTAGCCAACGAAGACCATTTCAAGGGCCGTTTCCCACTTTGCGAACCTGGCGGCGAGCCGCCTTTCGGCAATCTGTACGGCATGAAGGTGTATGTGGACAACACCTTGCTCAGCGAAGACTGGTTGGCCTTCAATGCAGGCACACACACCGAAGTGATAACAATGGGCATGGGCGATTTTCTTCGTCTCAGCCAGGCGCAGGCCTGTGCCTTCGCCATGCTTCATTAGACATCACGGGTAAAGCCCCTTACATCGGCACCGGTATCCCCTTTCCCCGTTCCGCTGAACGGGGCTTTCTTTTCTCCCATCGTCATACCATTCGCTGCAAAAACTGCGGAGCAGCACCGACCTGCGAGACCCTTTTGAGAAATCATGCTGACACCACAAAGAAGCCTGCAGACTGTCATCGTTCGTTCGCTTCTGCGTGGTATGCTAATTCGAAATGATTGCCGGAAAGATACGCATGCCTCCTCGCACCTCTCAGCACCCGCTGCGCCGCACCAAAATTGTTGCCACCGTTGGCCCCGCCTCTGCCCCCCTCTCCATGCTCGATACGCTGATTGGGGCGGGCGTTAATGTGTTTCGGCTGAACTTTTCCCACGGCACCGCAGACACCCATCGCGATACCGCCGAACAGATTCGCCATTGCGCCGAGCAACGCGGCGAACACGTAGCGATACTGGCCGACCTGCAAGGGCCTAAGATACGCATTGGCTGCTTTCGCGACGGCCCCATCATGCTCACCGCCGGCCAACCCTTTACGCTTGATACTGCTCTGTCAGATGACGCAGGCGATACCGAGCAGGTGGGCGTCAGTTACCCACCACTACCCAGCGACTGTGAGCCCGGCGATATCCTGCTACTCAATGACGGCCTGCTGGAACTCGAAGTAAACACCATCAACCGCACCCGGGTGGAATGCACGGTGCGCGTGGGCGGTGAACTCTCGGATCATAAGGGCGTAAACCGCAAAGGTGGCGGCCTCAGTGCCCGCGCCCTTACCGAGAAAGACCTGGCGGATATCATCACCGCCGCCGACATGGAGGTGGATTTTCTCGCGCTCTCCTTTCCCCGCGACGCGGAGGATGTAAACGAAGCACGCCGCCGTTATCAAGAAGCCGGCGGCAAAGGTGACATCATTGCCAAAATCGAACGCGCCGAAGCCGTGGCAGACGACGACACCTTGGATGCCATTATCAATGCCTCCGACGGAGTGATGGTGGCGCGTGGCGATTTGGCCGTGGAAATTGGTGATGCGGAACTTGTCGGCGTGCAGAAGCACATCATCCGCCGGGCACGAGCGTTAAATCGCTTCGTGATTACTGCCACCCAGATGATGGAATCCATGATCCACAGCCCACAACCCACCCGGGCAGAGGTCTCAGACGTAGCCAACGCGGTACTCGACGGCACCGACGCCGTCATGCTGTCAGCGGAAACCGCGGTCGGCGACTTTCCCAAAGAAACCGTACAGGCCATGGACCGGATCATCCTTGGCGCCGAGCGTACCTGGCAGGAACGCAGGGCTGATCGGCCGATCAACGACAACGCCGACAACATTGACGAAGTGATCGCCATGGCCGCCATGCAGGCAGCCAACCGACTCAGCAACGTGGCCGCCATTATTGCCATGACGGAAACTGGTAACACCCCGCGGCTAATGTCTCGATTACGCTCTGGCATGCCCATCTATGCATTCACCCCCTACCCCTCCAGCCAGCGCCGAGTCGCCATTTTACGTGGTGTATATGCCATGCCCTTCGACAGTCACGCACTGGCTAGCGACACCGTCAACCGCAAAGCGGTGAGCATGTTAGAAGACATGGGCGTAGTGCAGACTGGCGACCGGATACTGATCACCAAGGGCAATTATGCCGACGCCCACGGTGGCACCAATACCCTGAAAATCGTCGAGGTCGGCAGTAACATTCAATAATTCTTTTGCGGAGCCTTCATGCCATTTCCGTTGTGAAGGCTCCAGCTCTGCACCCTAAAGAGCAAAACGCCCGCTCTGCCAAAAAAACCGCAAATTTTTTTTCAGAAACACCTTAGCAGCAAGCTTGCACAGACAATCGCCGGCTCCACTGTGTGCAATAGGTTGCAACAGATAAAATGCTCTCCCCCAACATTTTCTCAAGCGCCAGTCGAAAGCGGCTTTTCGGCAACAGTCATCCTTATTCTTTGCTGGCATAGTAACGCCTGAATTGAAGGAGGAACCATGTCTGACTCCATTAGTACCTTAAAGCAAAAAGGGTTGCCCGCCGATGCGCTAGCCTTTATTGAATCCCTGCCCGCAGATCAAGCCAACACGTTAGCTGATGCGGTACTTGCCGCCTTAGCAAGCAAAGACGCTCGCGTAGAAAGAGCCATGAATAATGCTTTGAACGTCGTACCGGGGCCTTTCCGCCGGCCAGTCAAAAAAATGTTGTTCGGTTAAAGCTGGAGTATAAGCATGCATATTGAAACCCAAGCAGAGCTACTCAAACTGAGCCGATTACTGGAAACCGATGAAACAGACATGGCGTTTCTAGAGGGCCAGGATCTAACGTCCCTGGCCGCATTCCGCACCCGTATTTCCAGCTTTTTTTATCAGCAACATCAGGATAGCTATCAACGGTTGGCAGGCATCAGCAAACTGGTACCCACCGGCGCCAGCGCCAAGTTGGCCACCACCGTGCTCGGCTCGGTATTGGCGGCGGGCATTGCATCCGAGCTACCCGCCGACCGCGCTATCAAACTAGCGGACAAACTACCCAACGACTTTCTCGCCAAGCTATGCATCCACCTTGAGCCGACATATTCTCGCGCTCTGCTGGCCGCCATGCCCGACAAAATTGTTGCCACTGTGGCCAAATCATTACTGGCCATGAATGAACACATCACCCTTGCCCGCTTTGTAAACGTGATTCAGCCCTCTGCATTGAAAGCGGTTACCGCTTCGGTAGAGGATGGCGAAGCCATGGTGAAAATTTCGCTGTATCTAGAAGATAAGAGCACGCTCAATACTTTGCTCGGTTTACTCAGTGAAACCCAGCAACGCGCTACATTGAAAGCGGCCACCGATCATGAATTATGGCCCGCTGTGCTGTCACTTAACGGCCATTTGAATACTCAGCTTCGCGGCCAAATGGGGAACTTGGTGGCCGAGCAAGGCGAAACCGTACTCAGCCATATTATCGATGTGGCCAGTGAGCAACGCCTGTGGACCAATCTATTACAGGCCGTTAACGCCATGGATAATGCGCATCAACAAACTGTGGTCAACGTGCCCAAGTTACGTGAAGACACTATTATAGAAAGCCTTATCACCACCGTGGCCGAAGAAAATAGCTGGGACGAGCTACTTCCTTTGTTCTCGCTACTGGACCACGCCCACCTAACGCCAGCGCTAGAGGTGCTCACCGAGCGTCAACCCCAGGCCCTGAACCAAGCACTACGCCAAGCTCACGACAGCAGCCTGCTGGGGCTGTTTGGGCATTTGCCCGAGGATCAGTTACCCCGAGTTGCTAAAGCCATTCAAAGCCAGGGAACAGATAACTGGACGGCCTTTGTTGCTCGCAATGGCGATGCCCACGAAATCGAAGCGCTGAAAGCACAGATTACATAAACCATCAGCTCCGAGGGTTGCTCCTACATTACGGTTAAGCAACGTCCAGGAAGGCGCTATCGTTCAACTTACCAATCGACGTAAGTAGCGCCTTGCGGATACTAACGTACCCGCCCCCACAAGAGTTCTGCACCTCGCACACCGACAGTTATCATCGAAATATGGATGACCACCGCGACGACGCCCTGGATCTATCTCCTCGGCGTTAACGACTAGGCTGCTGCAAAAGCTGTGCATACCCGCGTATTTGTCGCACAGCAACAACAGAAAAGCGGTGCCAGACTTTTCAATATCTTCGCGGATGTAAGGCGAGAGCAAGATAGGCAATCCGTATTCAGTTTGATCGTGCTTGAACGCTCAAGTGATCTTCCCTCAACGCTTGTTGATAGAAACCCCACGCCATGATTCCGGCCAGCACATTGCCCAGTGCGGCCCCTAGAGCAAAGCCACCGAAACCACCAAACTCCAAACCCAACCATAACAAGGGCAAGTAGCACAGGAACAAACGCAGGAAGGAAATCACCATGGCACGCATGGGCCAGCCCAGCGCATTGCTGGCCGATACCACCAGCATGCATACGCCAAGGAAACCATAGCTAGGCGGAATCCAGCGAATCAGTACGGTTAGATAAGCCTGCACCGCCGGCGTATCCACCAGTACGCTGGCCAACGGCGCGGCAAAGAACGCCATCACCAACCCCAGCACCACCTGCCAGATAATCACCATGCCGGCGGCCACCTGCATCAACCGCCGCACCGTGGCCCAGTCGTTGCTGCCATAACAGCGCCCCAGCCAGGGCGGTAGCGCCATGGTCATCCCCAGCACCCAAACAATGGAGAAACCTTCCAACCGACTGGCCATGCCCCAAGCCGCCACCGCCTGATCGCCGGAACGGGCCACCAAGGCCGTAGCCACCATGGCGGCCAGCGGCGGCATTAGCTGGCTAACCATGGCCGGACCGGCAATCTGTGCAAACGGCCAAGCAGACACGCGCACCTGCGCCACCATGCCATGGCGTTGCACCCAACCTTTGCCCCGCAAGGCATACGCCACAATGACGCCACCGATGGAAAACGCCAACAGCGTCGCTAATGCCGCACCGGGCAAACCCAAGCCCTGCCAATCGCCAATGCCAAAAATAAGAATCGGATCCAATAACAGATTCAGCAAACTGGTCGCTACCATCATCATGCCTGGAAAACGGGTATTGCCGTGGGCACGGAACAGGCTGTAGCCAAAATACACGACCCCGCCTACCCACATGGCCGGCACCTGCAAAGCCCAGAAGGGGCGGATCATGGCGCGAATCTCTTCGCTAGCCCCGAGCAACCTAAACGCCGGCTCTTGGATGAGCCATAACACCAGCACCAACATACCTTGCAGTAGACCGCCACCGACCAACACCAACGCACCCAACCGATTGGCTTGTTCTTGCTGGCCAGCGCCAATAGCCCGAGAAATCAACGCGGCAATAGCAATGCCGATGCCCACCTGAACGCCGATAACCAGAAACGCCAGCGGGAAAGTAAACGACTGGGCGGCCAGCGGCTCCGTACCCAGCCTGGCCACAAAGATACTGTCGACCAGATAAAAGCCCAATAGGGACATGACGCCCATGGCCATAGGCCAAGTCTGCTGCCATAACTGGCGAACCAGGGTCAGAGTGGGCAAGGATGCCGTATCGGTTTGTGGGGTGCCGTTCACGTAACGTCCTGCCGATTATCTACCTCGCCGGGATGGCGACCCTTACTGCGTTCGTAGGTCACGATGGCGCTGCCGATACTGCCAATCAACATGCCCACCGAGCCGATAATAAACAGCCAAGTGCCAGCCTGCTGCCAGCTTTCCCAAAGAAAAAACACACTGCCAACGACAAAGGTGCCATTACCAATCAAACCTAAAATAACGTGGAACCACTGATACTGATGGACAAGTGCGCGAGTCAGTGCCCAGCTGCTGGAGTTCGATGAGGATGGTGAAGTAGATGTCATCATGGTCCCTCTAGCTGAATCAGGAGAGCGAGCCTAACACGGCTACGAGGAACTGTCCGTCAAACGCCACCCTGCCCAGTGGCTGCGCTTACAGAGGGTGCAAACGATCAACTAGTTTGCCGGTTTCAACCAACTCCAGAAACTCATCGCCAAGACGCTGACTTTCAGCCACCGCCTTGCGCCAATAAGCCTCGCGACCAGCGTCATTACCACGATACTGTTTGAAATCCGTACGATCGGGAAGCTTGCCGTGGGGCAGGCGTGCCAAATAGTCGCGAGACGGGGACACTAGCAACAGGTTGCGCAAGCGTTGCGGGTCGCCGTTGCGCCACCGCAACGGTTTATCAAACCAACCGGGGATTACCCGATCAGTGAAATGCGGGAACAACACAATACCTTCACTCTGATAAGGCAGGTCTAGGTGATAATCGACCAGGCCGCCATCGCGATACACGCCATCTGGAGCACCGGGCAAGCCGGTGACGCCGTCCAGCACCATGGGAATCGCGGCACTGGCCAACAATGCCGCCCGCACATTATCCGCCCGCAGATTCACATGGTGGGTGGTGAAATCATTGAGCACCCCCAACGGCAAAGCATTCCCTTGCGGATAAACCAGCGCACGCTCCATAAACCAGCCGATAGCTCGGCGGCTAAACAAATTGGTGCCAATCAAGCCTGCCAGCCCTAGCCCCAACCCTAGCCCCCCCTGACGGGCCATCAACCCACGGCTGCGGGTCATCACAATCACCAGCCGGTAATCCGGATTATGCAGAATCCGCTGATCCCGATCCTGCAGCAGTTCCGACAACATCTGCGCGCAGCGCAGGCTTATCTCTTTGGCGGTAATGCCTTTAGGAAAACGCTGCTGAGTATAGAGCGCAGCCAAACGGGCCAGGCCTTCGCGGGCATCGCCCATGGTAATGGCCGCAAACCGCCAGCTGCCGATAGACGCGCCAATCAAGGTCCGCGGGCGCGGCGCGGTGGGCAAAAAATCCCCGAACACCGCTTGGTCTAGGCCGTTGATGCCTAACGCTTTTGGCCCGCCGGCAGCGCCGGGAACGATATCCACATCGGCGGCCCGCAGTCCATGTTCGCGCAAATGCGCAATGGCAGCGCTCCCCGCGCGAAGAGACAACGCAGGGGCTGAGGTATGAATAGAAACCACCCAATATCTCCGCATCTATTCCAGCAGGAGTAACTATGGTAACGAGAAAAAGAAACGCGCCGAAATAGCATTCCACTATTGGAGCAAAACAGTACGGCAATCCTGCCGCTGAAGATCGCTCAAGACGCAAGTGAACGCTAATGGCTGCTCAGCAGCGGCACCACAAATTGGGAACAACGCAGGAAAGGAAACACGAAGGAAAGCCAGCCTGAAAGACTGATCAGGTAACGGGCTCAACGGCCTGCCAGATCACGCCGCATCAGCAGCGGTTAACCTCGACCCAGCAAACGCTGGCACAGAGTGGCGCCATCCCTGGCTAAAAATAATGACATCAGGCATCCCTCTGATGTTGCGCCTGTTTTGGCAGACGCGCTTCTGCTACTGGCCTAGCGAATTATTCGCCGTAGAGACAAAGATAGGCCGTATCAATAGCCACTTTCACCTGGAATTTCTGGTCAGCCTCAATCTCAAAGGTTTCCCCAGCAACAAAGGTTTGCCAATCGGCACTGCCCGGCAACTTAACCGTTAGGGCACCGCTGGTTACGGTCATGGTCTCGTGTTCACTGGTGCCGAATTCATAATCACCCGGCGCCATAACACCGATTGTGGCTGGCTTGGTTTCGGTTTGAAACGCAATGGATGCCACCTTGGCATCGAAGTATTCGTTGACCTTGAACATACAAGAGACTCCGCTGATTCAATGGAGGCGCGAGTATGCCAAAAGCCTGAGCAAATCACCGCTTATTTCCCATTGTTCGCGAAACCCGGCCACTAACTAACCGTGCCGACATCGCCTGAAAGCGTCATTAGCTGTCCAATGGTGGCGCAGTAGCAAAGGGCGTTGCCGTAGGCCAGTTTGGGATGGCGTCAATGGAAAAGGAAGTGCCTGACTGTTTGGTTCATGGCATGAATAAAACGCAAAAGGGCATCGTAATCACACCGATGCCCTACTTTTTGGTATTGGTTGGCCTTTCAGGGGTTTTTCTAGGGAGCCCTGGAGCTAGCTAGCTGACGTTTAGTTTGTGAACGGTTGGCAGTACAAGGAGATCTGGTCGTCGTCGCTATCAAATTCCGTATAAGCGATGATTGCGTCGTAGCTGCGACCGCTGCTAACACTACAGCTCACCTCATCAATCATTACGCCCTGAGTTTCATTGTTGATAGTAACGGTCAGGTTACTGCCAGCACTGAGTGATACATAGCTGCTGCCATCGGCATATTCCAATCCACTCACAAGCGGTTGGCCGCCGGGAATGCCACTGCTTGAGGTAACGCTCAACTCATCTCCGGATAAGCGCGACAGAGTATTGATAAAGCGAACTCGAATCTGCCCGCTGGCTACATCCATTTTCTGATGACTGAAGGTTTTCAGCTGGCGATTATCTAAGGTGGTATCCCCCATCAGCACCACGGTGTAACGATTGCCGGCAATGAGAGTGCGATTGATCGGGCCGCTGACCAGCGAGCTGCCTGAACTGCTACCACGAACATCGAAGGCCACCGACTGGCTGTCATCATCCAGATCCAGGCTATTGACACTCACGTTGCCCCGCGTGGTGTAGTCCACGTCACTTTCCAGTGCCGAATTCTGGTCATCCACGAACAAATCCACGGTAATATCGTCTTCGCTGCCGCCACCTACCTGGGTAAGCTGATTATGGAAGTACAGCCGAGTGCTGTCGGAGAATAGATCATCGTCTTCATCACAACCGAATGCAGACAAACCGACAACGGACGCCGCCATCACCAATCGCAGAAAAATCATCGCTGTTCACTCCCGGAGGAGGATTCAGCCTGCGCGCTTTGGACCGGCAACCCAGGCACATCCTCCTCGTTAAATTCACGGATAAAGATACCCCAAAACGCGACAAAAAGAGCCGCTAGCAGAGGACCAACGGCAAACCCAGTGATACCAAACATGGCCAAACCACCCAGGGTGGAAAATAGCACCACATAGTCCGGCAGCTTGGTATCACGGCCCACCAGAATCGGGCGCAGGATATTGTCCACCAGGCCGATCACAAACACCCCGAACAAAATCAGGACGGTGGCCTCCTTCATGTCGCCCACGGCATACAGATACAACGCCACCGGGAACCAGATCAGCCCTGCACCCACCGCAGGAATGAGTGACAGTACCGCCATCACTACCCCCCACAGTAAAGCGCCAGGAATGCCCAGCCACCAAAAAATCAGCCCGCCCAAAGCACCCTGCGTAATCGCCACCAGCAGGTTTCCCTTAATGGTGGCACGGGTCACTTCCGCAAACTTAGCAAACAGTAACTCTTCACGCTCATCGCCTAGAGGCAGAGCCCTAATCAGCATAGCCACCATGGAGTCACCATCGCGGATCAGGAAAAACGCCAGATAGAGCATCAAGCCCAAGTTGAGGAAGAATTGAAAGGTATTCTGCCCTACCGCCAATGCCCGTTTAGCGAGGAACTGACCGGCGCCAGTAAACGCCTTGACCGCCTGTTCTTTGATTTTTTCAAGGTCCACATCAAAACGCTCTGCCAGAGATTGCACTCCCGGAAAAGCGTGTTTGACCTTGTCCACATAGCTGGCCAGATCAATCTCACCGCTTTGCACCTTCTGAAACAACCCGACCCCTTCGGTGACGAATGAGGTCGCCACCGCCAGCACAGGAATCACCACCAGCACTACACACAGCATCAGGGTAAACAGCGCCACCAAATTACGTCGTGTCGGCCAGCGAGCCAGCAAGCGTTTATGCAAAGGATAGAAAATCACACTAATTGCGCAGGCCCAAAAGATAGGCGCAAAGAAAGGCTGAATCAGCAAGGCAAACACGGCGCTCACCGCCACTAGGGAGAACAGAAAAGCACGCTGTTCCAGTTTTTCCGATATTCCCGAGTCCCGCATACCCTGCCGCCTCCTTATCTCTCGTCATTCGGATAAAACCGAAGCCGTCCGTCCGAGCCCAAGCGAAGTCAACCGCCCCCCAGCATGGTAGACCCCAGATAACCCATGTATGCCACATAAACCACCAGCAAACCAACGCCGTTAGCTCGGGTTATTTGGCCCTTACGGCCCCACAGGCCGAAACCCATGACGAACAGCATCAGCGTCAGCCCCATCATTAGAGACCAGTCGCGCTGCAAAACGCCTGCATCCACAGTCATGGGTTTGATGGCGCCGGCGATACCGACCACCGCCAACGTATTGAACAAATTCGAGCCTAGCACGTTACCAAAGGCTATATCGTGTTCGCCCTTGCGCACCGCCGCAATGCTGGAAGCCAGTTCCGGCAAAGAGGTGCCAAGAGCAACGATAGTAAGGCCAATGATCAAATCGCTGACGCCCAAGGACTGGGCAATCAAGACTGCGCCCCACACCAGCGCCCGAGAGCTGACCACCAGCAGAATCAACCCCACCACCAACCATAGCAACGCTTTATTCAACGGCAGCGGGTGCTCTGCCAGATCCGTATCCACTTCTCCGGCGAGCACATCGGCTTTGCCCGTCATCGCCGCATAAATAGACCAGCCCATCAGTACCGCCAACACCCCAATCAGCACCCAGGCATCTAGGCGAGAAATGTGTCCATCGATGAGCTGATAGCCCGACAGTAGGGTAATCAGTGTGAGAATCGGTAGCTCTTTCTTGAGAATAGCGGAATTCACCAGAATCGGGCTCATTACCGCCACTACCCCTAGAATGAGGGCGATGTTAGAAATATTCGACCCGTAGGCATTACCTAACGCCAGAGACGGGTTGCCTTCCAGCGCCGCCAACGCCGACACCACCATCTCCGGGGCAGACGTACCAAAGCCCACAATCAGCATACCGATTAACAGAGGCGGCATACCGGCATGAACCGCCGTACCCGCCGCCCCTTCGACAAATTTGTCCGCACTCCATACCAGCAGTATCAGCCCGCCAATCACGGCGGCAATGGCCAGCAACATCGGCACTCCTTGGGGTCATCAATTCAGGATGATAATCATCTCAGGCGGGCACATTGTGGCAGAGAGGAGCGAGGCTGGCACCTACGTAGATGCAACCCGCATCACGCCCCATGCGCCACGCCGCGAAGAGGCGTGGCGCATGGGGCGCATCGCGTTTATTTAGACATGCTGGTCTTCACCAGGCTTGATGCCATAGACGAGCGTATAGAGCACCGGAACCACGATCAATGTCAGCACGGTAGCGAAGCCCAAGCCAAACATGATCACCACCGCCATCGACTCGAAGAACGCGTCGAACAGCAGCGGCACCATACCAAGGATGGTGGTAATCGCCGCCATACACACCGGTCGCACCCGCGAAATAGATGCCGACACCACTGCATCGAACGGCGCCAGCCTCTCGCGGTCCAGCTTGATTTGTTCCACCAGCACAATACCGTTCTTCACCAACATCCCAGACAAGCTCAGAAAGCCCAACAGCGCCATAAAGCCAAACGGTGAATTGAGCACCAGCAGGCCAAAGGTCACACCGATAATGGCCAACGGCACCGTGGCCCAGATCACCAATGGCGAGCGCACGGCGTCGAACAACATGATGGTAATGATGAACATGAACAAATAGCCCATGGGCAGACTGCCGAATACCGCAGCCTGAGCATCCTTGGCGGCTTCGTATTCCCCACCCCACTGGAGGGAGTAACCCGGCGGCAGCTCCAGAGCTTCGATGGCCGGGCGAATCCGCCGCAGCACCTGATCCGCGGTCTCCTCGCCAAGCACATCCGGCTCGGCCTGCACGGTAAGCGTTCGTTTGCGATCACGACGCATGATCAACGCATTTTCCCATTCGGTCTTGAAATCCGAGACCACCTGACTGATGGGAATATAGGTCGAATAGGCCGGCGACCACACCTGTACATCGTTAAGGTTATCCGCACTCAGACGCTCATCGTCTGGCGGCCGCGCCACAATCGGCAACAACTTGCTGCCATCACGGTACAGGCCCACATCGCGACCGCTAAAGTTCAGTGCCAGGGTATTATCCAAGTCCTCGCGGGTAATCCCAGCACGGCGGGCCTGAGCTTCCTGGAACTGGGGGCGAATCACTTTTTCCTGCTGACGCCAGTCGTGGCGGATGCTTTCCAGCCCACTATCAGCTTGCATAATCGCTTGGGCTTTCACGCCCAACGCCCGCAGCTCTTTTGGGTCCGGGCCACTGAAGCGGGCTTCAATAGAAGCCGCCGGGCTGGGGCCGATCATCAGGCGTTTCACTTTAGCGAACGCTTGCAGGTGTCGGTCGCGAATCAGCTCACGGGTCGCCGCTAGGGTCGGATCGATCTGCTCCCGGTCGGACACCTGCACGATCAACTGCGCATAGCTGGAGTAACTTTTTTCAGGCATATAGGGCAGCATGAAACGCTGTGCCCCCTGACCGATAGTCGTGGTCACCTGCTCCACACTATCCATCTCCAGCAAATCATGCTCTAACCGCGCAGCCGCCTCTTGGGTAGCACGGATATCGCTCCCTTGGGGTAGCCAGTAGTCCACTAGAAACATGGGAGTATTGGAGGGCGGGAAGAACGCTTGCTTCACGAAACCAAAACCGACAACGGCCACCACCAACAGCACGCTCATAAAGCTCAAGGTGATCACCCGGTGGTGGATCGCCCGATCCAGCAGACGTCGATAAATGACAAACACTTTGCCAGAGTAGGGATCCTCACTTTCGCCATTTTTACCTCCCACGTCTTTCTCATTGAAAAACAGGTCGGCAAAAAACGGCACCAGCGTAATAGCCGTCACCCAGCTGAGCATCAAAGAAATCAGCAATACCCAGAACAAGGTATTACTGTATTCGCCAGTGGCATCCTCCGATAAACCGATCGGAGCAAACGCCATAATAGCGATGACAGTGGCACCCAGCAGCGGCCAAACGGTTTGCCGAACAATTTCTTTCGACGCCTCCAGCTTGGACAACCCGCGTTTCATGCCCACCAGAATGCCTTCGGTAACCACGATGGCGTTATCCACCAGCATCCCTAGAGCAATAATTAGCGCCCCGAGCGAAATTCGCTGCAGATCGATGGCCATAACTTTCATGATGATGAACGTGCCAAGGATGGTGAGCAGCAACACGCTGCCCATCAATATCCCGGACCGCACCCCCATGAACACGAGCAGCACCGCGATCACAATGGCCACGGCTTCACCCAAATTGAGCATGAAAGCGCTCACCGAATTATCGACTTCTTTGGGCTGGTTGTAGACCGTGGCCAACTGCATGCCCGCAGGGCGCTGATACTCAAGCTCGGCCAAGCGCCGATCCACCCGAGCCCCAACATCCACAACGTTCACACCCGAGGCAAAGGAAATCCCCATGGTCAGTGCCGAGCCACCATTAAAGCGATACAGATGGTAAGGCACTTCCGCATAGCCGCGCTCGATCGTCGCCACATCGCGCAGGTAGACCAACTCGCTAGCGCCGGGCTCGGAAATCAACAAATCGCCCATGCTTTGCACGGAAGGAAACTCACCGGTGGGGTAAATACGGATGTATTCGTCACCCACCCGCACTTTGCCCGCCGGGTTCACCTTATTCTGGGTTTGTAACAGGCCGAAAATACGGTCAGGGCTGATTCCCAATGACGCCAACCGAGAGCGGGAAAGCTCCACCAGCACCTGCTCCTGTCGCTGCCCGCCAATAGTGACCTTGCCGACCCCATCTACAAGCACCAGTTCGCGAGTCAGGTAGTCGGCATAATCTTTCATGTCTTGGTAGGAGTAACCGCCGCCGGTTACGGCCAAAAGAATGCCGTACACATCACCGAAATCATCAATAACTTGAATCGTCCCCGCACCAGGAGGCAACTGACCCTGCAAGTCGGTCATCTTGTGGCGCAGCTCATCCCAAATCTGCTTGAGCTCGACGGCCCGGTACTCGGGCTTCATTTCTACCTGCACCTGAGACAGGCCATTGCTAGAAATGGACGTCACATTTTTCACATAAGGCAGGCTCTGGATCGCTTTCTCCACCGGCAGTGTCACTTCCTCTTCCACCTGTCGGGGTGAAGCACCAGCGTAGTTAGTAACCACCATGGCAATCTTGAGGGTGAATTCCGGGTCTTCCAGTTGCCCTAAGCGGGTAAAGCTCACCACCCCACCGATCAACAAGATCAGCGTGAACAGCCAGCTCACCACCTTGTGGCGAATACTGTACTCGGCAATGTTCATTTACAGGCCCCGTTCCTTCACCAGTTCACGAACCGCCTGCCCTTCTTTCAGGCGATGAACCCCGGCCGCCACAATGCGATCTCCGGGCTGCAACCCATCGGTGATCTGGACGCCGCCGCCCACAACTTCACCCAGGGTGACCGGCACGGCCGTCACCGTGTCGTCATCTTGATGCTTCCACACATGGGCGCCTTCCTTGCCGTCAGGGTTGAATACCGCCGCGGCCGGCACTACCGGCACCTTCTCGGTACCCGGCATGATCTGGCTAAGATCAATCTCCACATCCACACTCATTCCCGGCAGCACCATGATGCCTTCCGGGTTAGGCATCGTCAGGGTGATGATATAAGTCTGGGTGCGATCCCCGGCACTAGCCTCATGCTCTTTGTATCGGGCTTTGAAAGTGGTATCCGGGGCCCCCTTGAAACGCACACTCGGCTGATAATCTTCACCATCTTCACGCATCTTGGTAAAAAATTTGCGTACGTTAGTAAAAAACCGCTCAGAAACAGCGAACTCGATATCGATATTTTTATCGCCCTGCAAGTAGAGGATCGGCTGCTTGGCCTGTACGAATTGATAATTCTCCACTTCGGTGCGTGCCACCGTACCGCCATAGGGCGCTTTCAGACGAGTGTAGTTCACATTGTCCCGGGCCAAGCTTAGAGCCGCCTGGGCTTGGCGGCGCTTCGCTTCAATTTCATCGAACTGAGCTTCAGAAATAACGCCCCGCTCACGCAGGCTGATACCACGTTGATACTGGCTCTCGGCCAAATCATGCTGGGCTTGCTGATCGGCTAACTGATTTTTAAAGTCCGACGGATCAAGCGCTGCCAGCAATTGCCCTTTCTTAACCTGCTCGCCGGCCCGCACAGGAAGACGCTCAAGCTGGCCGGACACCCGAAAAGCCAACTCTGACCCTTCGGTGGCCACCACCTTGCCTGGATAATGACGCAAGGTGCCATCGCCGCCATTGACGGTCTGCAGCTTCACCGGTTGTGGCATGGGAGCCTCGGCCTGGGGCTCTTCTCCACAGCCCCACAAGGCCAGTGCTAGGCCCAGGGTTACCCAAAAACGTTGCATCGTGCTCTCTCCGATCTAAAAACGGTACTTGTTAGTACCAAATTATCGCACAGGTGCAAGCGTTTCTCGTTGACCATTTTACCCGCGCTATTTTTTTACCTTATCAGGGGCAGGGATAATGGAGATATGGGCGTTCCGTTACCAGGATAAATAAACGTTAGGCCCGCAGCGGGCCTAACGAATAGCATGCAGTGTGCGACGTGAACGGCACAGCGGCACAAAAAAGGGCCCGCTAACGCCGGGCCCCAAAGAAGGAAGAAAGTTCGCATTCACGCGTTGCGAGTTAGCCCTGTTGCAACCAGGCCTCCAACTCATCAGCGCCGCCTATACGCTCACCTTCAATGTATATCTGTGGCGTGGTCCCCGCGCCGGTGACCGCAGCCAAAGAGCTGTAACTCAACCCTCGGCTACCCAACTCAATTTCTTCAAAGGCATAACCGTAATCGGTCAGCGCCTGTTTCGCACGCGTGCAGTGCGGGCAGCCCGGCTTGGTGAACACGGTCACTCGCTTAGGCAAAACCGCTTCGCCGTTAATATACTTTAGCATGGTATCCGCATCAGACACTTCAAACGGATCCCCGGGCTTATCCGGCTCAATGAACATGCGATCGATGACGCCGTCTTTCACCAGCATGGAGTAGCGCCAGCTTCGCGGGCCAAAGCCCAAGTCCTGTTTATTCACGAGCATACCCATCTTGTCGGTGAACTCACCGTTACCATCTGGGATAAAGTGAATATTGCCAGCAGCCTGATCACCAGCCCAAGCATTCATAACAAAACCATCGTTCACCGACAGGCAGACAATATCATCTACACCGTTAGCCTTGAGTACAGGCGCCAGCTCGTTATAGCGTGGCAGATGGGTCGAAGAACAGGTGGGGGTAAACGCTCCAGGCAAGGCGAACACCACCACAGTTTTTCCCTTGAACACGTCATCGGTAGTGACATCTTTCCATTCATTGCCTTCCCGGGTTCGAAACGTTACCGCTGGAACAGGCTGACCTTCGCGATTCTCAAACATATATTGACTCCCTGGATAGAATCGAAGCCGCTTACTGAAAGGGCGGCTTTCTCAAGCACAAGATCGAGAATAGCCACCCTAGAAAAATCAATAAAGACGATTAATCCTATCCAGGCGATTGCCTATTGCTATAGGAAGATCAACCCAGATGCGCCGAGAGCATCCACGCGGATTTCTCGTGAATCTCGATCCGGTTACTGGCGACCGCACCAGAACCTTCATCCTCATGTTCGCTGGCCAGCTTCAATACCCGGTTGGCCCGCTCCGCCACAGTACGGTGATCCTCTGCCAGCTCTTTGATCATATCCGATGCATCCGGATCGCCGGTGGCATCCTGCACCGTGGACAACTTAGCAAACTCGGTGTAGCTGCCTGGCGCTTTCCAGCCCAACGCACGGATACGTTCAGCAATGGTGTCCACCGCTTCCGCCAGCTCAATGTATTGCTGTTCAAACAACAGGTGCAGGCTATGAAACATAGGGCCAGTCACATTCCAGTGGTACTTGTGCGTTTTGAGATAAAGCGTGTAGCTCTCGGCCAGTAGTTTGCTTAGTTCTTCCGCGACCTGCTTGTTATGTTCAATCATGGCGAGTCTCCTTTTCCAGTTTTGTCCTTGCCTGCAGCGCCAAGGGGGTCCCATTGTTTGCTGGGCTGCTTAATACCATTGGGCCAGCAAAATGCATTTCAATAGCAGGATTGCTTGGCTGCCAGCCTCTTCACTGGCCACATGATTAGAAGATATACCGTCACAAACGTCCCTTCACTCACAACGCATTTGTGTTATCGCGCACACCCGAACATTCAATGTGTACATCTGTCCGATTTCGCACTTTACACCCCGGCCCACACCTCGGCATCATGCTACTTCTGTTAATAACCGAGAAGACTCGCCAATGGCCACAGCCCCCAACCCGGAACCGCCGTATTCGATTCTGGAAGAATGGCTCAATGGACTAACCCACGGCATTGGCGCAGCCCTGAGCATTGCTGGCACCGTAATCTTAGTAGTTGCAGCCAGCCTGTTGGGCGACCCGTGGAAGATCGTCAGTTTTAGCATTTTCGGCGCCAGCCTGATTCTGCTCTACAGCGCCAGCGCGCTCTATCACAGCCTACGCAACCCGAAGTGGCGCGCCGCCTTCAAGATGCTGGATCACTGCGCTATCTATTGCTTGATTGCCGGCACTTACACGCCCTTTCTGCTGGTCAACCTGCGTGGCCAGACCGGCTGGATTCTGTTTGCGGTGATCTGGGTACTGGCGCTCACCGGCATCGCCCTGAAAGCGCTGTATGGCCACCGCTTCAAACTAATGCGCGTGGGCATTTACCTCGCCATGGGCTGGCTGATTGTGGTCGCCTCCAATGACCTAACCACCAAACTCAACGATACCGGCTTCTGGCTGATCCTGGCCGGCGGCATCACCTACACCGTGGGCGTGATCTTCTACTTGGCCGACCGTTTTATTCCCTTCAATCATGCCATCTGGCACCTGTTTGTTATGGGCGGCAGTATTTGTCATTTTTTAGCGGTCTATTATGGCGTGCTACCTTTTACCACTCCCGTCGGCTGATCAGCCTTACAATACTTCAACAAAATTCGAAAAAAGCTTGAGGTCTGAATAGCAACAATATAATTTTTACTTAATTATATATTGTTGGATCCGCTCCATGACTACGATCGATCCCGACACCCTACGCGACAATGCCGTGCAAGCCAGCCAGCTACTGAAGGCGCTGTCTCACCCAGACCGGTTGATGCTGTTATGTCGCCTCGCAGAAGGCGAACACAGCGTCAGTGAACTGGAACCCTTAGTGGGCGTTTACCAACCCTCACTCTCTCAGCAACTAGGCATTTTACGCCGCGAAGGGCTCGTTAGTAGCCGCCGGGAAGGCAAGCAAGTGTTCTACCAGGTTGCCAACCAGGATGCCCTGGCGGTACTGGAAGTACTGTATCAACGCTTCTGCGAGAACGGCAATGACTATTGATTGGAACAACTTTACGCCTTGGTCGTCATTAGCGGGTGGCGTTTTGATTGGCCTATCGGCTCTGCTGCTGCTGCATGCCAACGGTCGCATCGCCGGCATCAGCGGCATCCTCGGCGGGCTACTGCGCGCCGAACCAGGAGACAAACACTGGCGGCTGGCGTTTCTACTAGGCTTGCTAGGCGCCCCGTTACTGTGGCGCATGCTGGCTGAGCTGCCGCCCCTTATCATCAAGGCTGACTGGCCTATACTCATTGCTGCTGGCCTGTTGGTTGGCATCAGCACCCGCTACGGTGCGGGCTGCACCAGTGGCCACGGAGTATGCGGCATCTCCCGCCTTTCCCCGCGCTCACTGGTTGCCACCCTGACATTCATGGCCAGTGGTTTTGCCACCGTGTACCTAGTACGCCATTTACTGGGAGTTACCCTGTGAACCGATCATTACTGACGGCATTCTTCAGCGGCCTGATTTTTGGCGCCGGGCTGCTGCTGGCCGGCATGGCGAACCCGGCCAAAGTGCTGGCCTTTCTGGATTTGACCGGCGCCTGGGATCCGTCCTTGGCCTTGGTGATGGGTGGCGCAGTGGTCGTCGCCGCCGTTGGTTTCGCCGCCGCCCGTGGCCGCCAACACGCCTGGAGCGGTGAGGCTATGGAAATACCCACCCGCCGTGACTTGGATGCTCGCCTAATTCTTGGCGCGCTGGGGTTCGGCATCGGTTGGGGGCTAGCCGGCTTCTGCCCGGGGCCCGCGTTGGTGGCTCTGGGCACCGGCAGCCTAAAAGGTATCGTTTTCGTGGCGGCCATGATTGCCGGGATGGGCATTTTTGAGGTGCTAGAAAAGCGCAAACGCGCGTAAAGGCGACCATAAACCACGCATTTGGCCTTCACGTTCGGCAAACGCCATGTCCACGCCCACCTTTCAAAGCGTAGGCGGCAAACTTACCGTATGTTCATGACTGGGTTGCGCTGTAGCGTGTGGCTAGCCCATTTTCTACAGAAGCGCTTCAATATCCTTTTGAATTGCTTCCGGCTTGTCAGTAGGGGCGTAACGCTTCACCACCTTGCCGTCCTTGTTTACTAGGAACTTAGTGAAGTTCCACTTGATACCCTTGCTACCCAATACGCCCGGAGCTTCCTTTTTCAGAAAATCATACAACGGGTGAGCATCGCCCCCATTCACATCCACCTTATCGAACATGGTGAAGCTGACACCGTAATTCTTTTCACAAAAGGCACCAATTTCATCCGCCGCCCCTGGTTCCTGTTTACCAAACTGGTTACAGGGGAATCCGAGAACCTCCAGCCCTTTTGGTTGCAACGTTTTATACAGCGCCTCCAGCCCTTTGTACTGAGGCGTAAAACCACACTTGCTGGCCGTATTGACGATCAGCAGCACCTTGCCTTGAAAATCGGCCAGGGACTTTTCTTCACCACTCAGGGTAATGGCGCTGTAATCATAGATCCCCATGTTCTCTCCCGAACAATTAAAACCCAAACGTGAATAACCAGAATGCCTGAATAGAAAAGCCGATAGCAGGCAAGTTGCGCCTAACAATACTGCAAGCCACTATCGGCTGCGAGGCCACAATCGCTGGATTGTGCGCCACCCATGGGTTATTCGCTGTACAATTGGTTAATCACCGCCTCCGCCACCACATGGCTGGACTGCGGATTCTGACCGGTGACCAGTTTGCCATCGGTAACCGCATGGGCAGCAAAATCATCCGCCAAATCCAACTGGGCGCCCAGGTCTTCAAGGCGAGACGCCAACAGAAACGGCATTACCTCATCGAGGCCCACCTCCCGCTCTTCACTGTTCGTGAAACAGGCCACCGTTTTATTCTGCACCAGAGGGGCGCCCTGCTCGTCGCGCAGCCCCACCAACGCGGCCGGGCCGTGGCAAACCGCGCCCAGCAAACCGCCCTGAGCCCAAGTGCGCTCCATGACGGCCGCAACCAAGGGGTTATCCGGCATATCGAACATGGCGCCGTGTCCGCCAGGCACAAAGACACCGGCAAAATGGTCTTCCCACACCATCTCCAGTTCACGGGTGTTTTGCAAAACATCCACCGCCTCAGCCCACGCTTCCTTCTTACTATCATCGGGGGCTGAGTTCGGGTCCACAGGAATTTTCCCGCCTTTCGGGCTGGCCACCACCACCGGGATTTTGTTTTCTTTGAATAACAAATAAGGCACTGCGAATTCTTCCAGCCACAGGCCCGTCGGCTGATTTTCGCCCATCTCTGATGCGCTGGTAACGAGCATTAATAACGGTTTGTCCAAATTCATGCGTCCTCCTGTCGGTGGCCACTCTCGGCTTGCGTACACCGTGTTGTGCATAACAACACCGACCGTGGCAACATGCTGTGAAGTAACCGTGGGCTTTTACCCTGCCCGACTCAAGGCACCTTGAAGGTTTTTTACGATATGGATTGGCATCAACTGCTGAACAAGGCTCGCCTGGGTGGCCGCACCGCCAAAGATGAAAGTGGCCGCACCGCCTTTCTTCGTGACCATGATAAAATCATTTTTTCCGGCGCCTTTCGACGCCTAGCCCGCAAGACTCAAGTTCATCCACTGGCCACCAATGACCACGTTCACAATCGCCTGACCCACTCATTAGAAGTATCTTGTGTAGGCCGCACCTTGGGCATTCGTGTGGGCGAGCGCCTGCAAGAAAGAGATCTGTTACCCGGTACCGTCAGCGCCACCGATTTGGGCGATATCGTGCAGTCTGCCTGCTTGGCCCATGACATCGGCAACCCACCTTTTGGCCACACCGGTGAGCGGGCTATTCGCGCTTGGTTCCAGGAACGGGGGCAACGCTTTCTGGATATGCTGCCCGCCCACCAGCAAACTGACCTGACCTTTTTTGAAGGTAATGCGCAGGGCTTTCGCATCATCACCAAAAGCGAGTACCACCAGTACGATGGCGGCATGCGGCTCACCTATGCAACGCTGGCAACCTTCCTCAAATACCCCTGGCTATCCGCCGATGCCGGCAACGCCAGCAGCAAGCTGTGCAAATACAGCACTTTTGTGTCGGAAACCGAGGCTTTCCATGAAGTGGCCCACGCCACCGGCCTGCAGCAACACAGCCCCGGTCGCTTCTGCCGCCATCCGCTGGCGTACTTAATGGAAGCTGCTGATGATTTTTGCTATGCCATTATTGACCTGGAAGATGGCCTGGAAATGGATCTGCTGCACTGGGATGAAGTGTACGCCTTGCTGCAACCTGCCCTACCGGATAGCGAAGAAGTACGTGAACTGATTCATTCGGATATACGCGATGGCCGCAAAGCCGCCCTACTGCGAGGAAAAATCATCGAACGGTTTATCGAAGCCGGTGTGGAAGCCTTTGTGGCCAACCACGAACGATTATTACAGGGACGCATGGAAGGCGACCTGATCAGCCACTGCGAACCCGCCGTGCGCGATGTAGTGGAAAATGCCAAGCAACTTTCTCGCTCAAAAGTGTTCGAGCACCCCCGCAAAATCGAGCTGGAAATCGGTGCTTTTGAAGTGATGGGCGCATTGCTGGATGGCTTGATTGAAGCCGCCGTATCCCACGCCTGCAATAGCACAAAAAATTATCGCCACGAGCGCATCATTGATTTGATTGGTCGGCACAGCTTCCCTGCAAATCTAGAGCAACTGCCGGAACAGGAAAGAATTTACCAATGCATCATGCGGGCGCTGGATTTTCTTGCGGGAATGACCGACAACTATGCCACTTATTTGGCCAAACAGTTCTCGGGAATGGCGGAGACACGGTACTAATCCCGAACGACATACATTCCGGCACCTGACCTGGCCGGCCACTAAAAACGCCCGAGCCATTAACGGATCGGGCGTGCATTTCATCCCTTTTCATTATGGCTGTGAGGCAATTCTTACACCCACTGCGACAAAAGTATCCAGACCAGACGTGCCCCCCTTCATCAAGCGTGCTACCACCACCCATTATAATTTCGCCATCAGCAGCAAGTTTCAAGGTATCAGAACTACCGTCCGACCATGTCACATTCACATTCTGACCGCTTACCGACCAGCTACCGGTATCAACCTCGTTATTATCTTGCCAGGTATCAACGTAATGCTCACAGTTGAAACCATTTTCATCGCAGTTAGTATTTTGATCCAGGCTAATAAAACGTCCGCGCTCATTAAGGACCTCGTTGTAAGAAAACCCCTTACAGAACCCCCAATAACACCACCCAACAAAAGCGCTTTAGAATACAGATCCAGACCCCCTATGGGCGCGCTTAGCCGAGTTTCAATAACTCTCGCTTAGCCACACGACTTCAGCACGCGGGTAAGACGATCGGCAAATACCTCCGGTTGTTCCATCTGCGGAAAATGCCAGGTGCCCGCTTGCAACCACTCTGTTACATAGGGGGCGCAGCGAGCACGGGCAGCCTCGCCCACCAAGTCACCGTTAATGGCATGAATGGGACAGTTTATTTCAGCGAAAGCCGCATTAGGGGACCATCGCAACAAATCCGACCACAGCGGCAACATGACATCCTGACGCGCCGCAGCCATCTCGCGTTCTAGCGTTTGTTTCTCCTGCTCACTCAAGTCCGGGCCAGCATTGTTCGCCACCAAATTAGCAATGCCGGAAACAAAATTGTCCTGAAAGGGGGTCTCAATCTGGCGGGCGGTTTCTTCATCCAGATCACCGTAGGGGATAACAAAGGTGTCAACCAACACTACGGCTTTAACCGGCTTTAACCGGGCAGCCTCCAGCACCACGGCGCCCCCCATGGAGTGCCCCACCAACACAGGGTTATCGATATCGGCAAGAGCGGACACCAACGCCTGAGCCTGCGCCTTCACTGTCCAGGAAGACAATGGCAGCTCCTGCGCCTCACCATGCCCCGGCAGATCCACAGCAATCAGCCGTGTCCCTTGCGGAGGGGAATCCAGCAGAGACTGCCAGTGCCTGCGGTTACAGGTCCAGCCATGGACTAACACCACGGGCTGCGGCCCCTTTCCTGATTCTGTTGCTGGCAAAGCCAGCTTATCTTGAACTTGCCGGGTTGCTGTCATCTGCTTCTCCTATTCCCCAAAGGGCCACATCTGTTATTTACATTCAATTTCCGGTCCAAATCGGATAAATTAAGGCTTCATTAGGGGAATACAACCAATGACTCAGTCTTCTGTGGATGGATTATTGGGCCACGAGCGAGAGGATCTACTCGACACATTGTACGAGGCGCCGCAAGCCCCTGACGCTTGGCCACGCTTTCTGGCACAAGCCGTAAGCGCCACCCGATCGCGCTCCGCCCGCATGCTCGTACTCGACCGTCGGGCACAAACCGTGCTCTCCAGCATCAAGCACAATATTGATGACACAGACCATCAGGCTTATGTGGACCACTATGTGAATGCCTGCCCCTGGCGCCCGGAATTAAAAGATAAGCCCCCAGGCCAGCTGTATTCCACCTTTCTGGATTTCTCCTGTCGGCAAAACGCGTTCTACCGCACCGAATTCTATAACGACTGGGCCCGCGCCCAAGACATCCACCATGGCGTATGCGGCACCGTTTGGCAGGATGAAGACCACACCGTCCAGCTGCTAATTCAGCGCACCAAAGATCAAAGCCACTACAGCCGGGAAGAAACTGACCAAATCAACGACTTGGTGATGCATGTGCGCCGTGCCGTACGGCTGCAAACCCAATTCAGCGCCCTGAAGCACCAAAACCAAGCTCTCCAGCAAACACTGGATATCCAGGCCCAGCCCTTCGCCCTGCTTGATGCCCAGGGCACGCTAGTACACGTTAGTCAAGAAGCCGAAGCGCTAATTGAAGCGCACCCGCACATGACGTTAGCGAATCGCAAACTAACCTTCCATGATGTACGCCAGCAATCGGAGTTATTGCATCAATTGGGCCAGGTAACGCACCCCAATCCCCCCTTACGTGGTAGCGGCGACGTGATTGCCGTTCCTCTCAACAGCCACCAGGTTACCCGCTGCCTCATTTCCCCCATGCATCCCGGAACAGCCCCCGGCGACTTCAATGCCCACCCAACGCCCCTCGCCATCGTCTATTTTCAGGACCCACTGGGTGACATTGAGGTGGACCTAGACAGCCTAATGCAGCTGTTCGAATTATCCGAAGCGGAAGCCCGAGTGGCCGCAGGCATTGCTAAAGGACTATCGCCCCAGCAAATTGCCGATAATCATTTTCTCTCTGTCCACACTGTCCGCACACAGCTGAAAAGCACCTTCCAGAAAACCGGCACCATGCGCCAGACAGAGCTAGCCAAGCAAGTACTTACTTCTCCTGCAGCCCGCCGGTGGCGTCGCCCGCCGCTGAATCTGAGCTGCTCTGCATAGCCTTGCGGGCCACCGCCATAAACAGATCAAACTGATAGGCAAAACGCCAATCCTTCTGCCGCAACTCATCGAGGGAATACCAGCCAATATCACTGACCTCTAGCCTAGCCTGAGCCGGTAACAGCAAGGGCTCCCCCTCTGGCAGAGATTCGGCAGGAATACAGCGATAGAGATGAAAACCGTTCTTCATCACCTGCACGCGCTCCCCTACCACAACCTGTAAACCCGTCTCTTCAAGGGTCTCCCGGTATGCCGTGCACTGGGCCAGTTCTCCGCGCTCGAGGGTTCCCCCAGGCACACCTAACTTGCCGCCCCAGCGGTGGGTAATTAGCAACACCTGCTGATCACGGATAATCAAACAGCCAGCATTGGCGCGTCGGTCATCCTGCTGCCCAAGCACGCGGGGGCAATCCGACAGCGCCTGCAGCGACGGCAATATAAGAGATAGGGTAATCAGGAAAGAGGATGCTTTCATGGGAACAACCTGCACCGACAAGATGACAGTGTCATGGCAATTTTCTCTGGCTAGAGTGCAATCAGCAGCCGCTCCACCGGCTCCGGTCAGTCAATTAAGGGCAATCGGTGCTCCCGGGTAGCCGCGATCACCTCGTCAGGGATGATAATTTCCGTGGCCAGAGGCAGGTGATCCGACAGTAGGCAATCAGAGAGAACACGAGTATGGCGACTCTCTAGCTCCGGCGATAATAGGATGTGGTCGATATGGCGATCCGGAGCCCAGCTGGGGTAGGTATTAAGGTTATCCGCCCGCACCGTCTGCAAGCCCAACGCCGCCAGCGGTGAATGATCTAAGTGGTTGAGCCGGCAATTAAAATCACCCATCACGACCACATATTTGTAATCTGCTAGCAAGCGGGCCAGATAGGATAACTGAGCATTACGCACCTTCTCACCCAGTGCCAGGTGCGCCACCACCACGACCAGAGGCTGAATTGGGTGGCCGTATTTAATCACGATGGCACCTCGACCGGGCAAGCCGGGAAGCCGATGGTCAGTGATCTCAAACGGCTGATGGCGGCTGAGGAAGCCATTACTGAACTGGCCGAACCGGCCAAGGTTGCGGTTCAACTGCTGGTGCCAAACAGGAAAACCTGCCATGGACGCGAGATGCACCAGTTGATTCATGTTACGCGAACGTAAACTGCCGCCATCTACTTCCTGCAGGCCCACCACGTCAAAGTGACTGAGCACCTGAGCAATCTGCTCGATGGTTTCCACGCTGCGTGGATGCGCCACCAAGTGCTTCCAGCTACCGGTAATGTAATCACCGAATTTCTGGCTACCAATGCCTGCCTGGATATTGAAGCTCATTAGCTTCACGGTATCCTGAGGCAGCAACACCTCCCGTGTCTGGCGGGTCTTTCGTGCCCCTTCCCGGGCAAAGGAAAAACCCGCGGGCCGGGCTTTCCAGTCACGGTAGGCCAGTCTAGCGCGATCAAGCAACATAATATCAGCTGCCTGTCTTTTCCTTGTTCACCAAGAATTCAATCACCTTGAACAGCTCCTCGTTGCTCTTCACGTTTTCGCGCTTTACCAAATACTTGCCGTTCACCACGAAGTTGGGCACTCCGGGAATCTGGTATTTTTTGCTCAACGCATCTGCCTGACGAATCTTGGTGGAAACACCGAATGAACCATAGAGCTTGCTGAACTCCGCAGGCTCAACACCATACTTGCGGAAAAAGTTGGCCAACGCCGACTCGTTGAATAAAGGCTCACGGTGCTTGTGGATCGCATCAAACAACGGCACATGCATTTCATCAACCAAGCCAAGGGCGTCTTCTACGTAGTAGGCACGAGCCAGCGGTTCGGCGTTACGCAGGAATAACACTGGGGTGCGCACATAGTCGATGTAGTCTGGCTTCTCTTCCAGCCAAGCATCAACAGCCGGCTCCAGTGAATAGCAGTGAGGGCAGCCATAGGAAAAGAACTCCCGTACTTCTACCTTGCTGGGATCGTCAACAGATCCGGGCACATCCAGAACTTTATAATGAGTGTCTACCGCAAAACGGGTATGTTCTTCGGCGGCCGCAACTCCGGTCGCCAGCCCCAGACTCAGCAGCAAAGCCGTTACAATGCGAAGCATCTCGCTCTCCTTTTTTGTTGGTTTGCGCCCATTGTGACAACCGGGGCGGCATTTTTCTCCCTAGTAAGTACAATCCGCACCCACTCAGAGCCATATCTTTTCATGTTGACCATAAAAAAGGCAGCCCGCAGGCTGCCTTTTCTACAAAGCATAGCCGAACAACCCTATTTGGACAGCCCGGAGATGAAGCTTGCTACGGCCTTGATTTGGGTATCGGTCATTTTCGCCGCCACCGTCTGCATCATGCCCAGCGTATCGCTGTCCGAGTCATTGGTGCGTTTGATAATGCCATCACCCAAGTCGTTACGACCTGCCGCACGGAAGGCTTTCAATTGATCTTCCACGTATTGGGCATTCTGGCCAGCCAGATGCGGATATTTGGCCGCATCAACGCCTTGCCCTGCCGGGCCGTGGCAACCAGAACAAGCTGGAATACCGTTAGCCATATCCCCACCGCGGTAGAGCTTTTCGCCCTGCTCAACCCAGTCTGCGCTAGCCTGGCCCGCTTCCGGGGTCAAGCTGGCGTAATAAGCGGCTATGTCTTGCATGTCCTGCTGGTTCAGGCCTACAACCTGCCCCTTCATGATCGCATTATCACGGGCACCAGACTTGAAATCCTCTAGCTGCTTCACCAGGTATTCTGCCCCCTGGCCAGCCAGTTTCGGGTAAGTCCCGGTAAGAGTCTTGTTACCATCCTGGCCGTGGCACGCGGCGCAGGGGGCGGCTTTTGCTTTGCCTGCCTCAGCATCACCGGCCGCCATAGCCTGGGTGGCGGCGACAGCAGCAGCCATCAGCACGAACAGTTTGAAAAACTTCATGGCCTATCCTTCAGTACAGCGTCTTATTTGCTTTTGGACATGTACTCAATCAGAGCACGGTATTCTTCGTCACTACAATCGTTACACATGCCTTTGGGGGGCATGGCATTAAACCCTTCCTCGACGTGCTTCACCAGGGTATCCATGCCTTTTTCCATGCGTGGTTTCCAGGCAGCTTCATCATGGGATATGGGAGCCCCAGCAGCACCGGAAGCATGACAGAATGTACAGCTGCTGTTGTAACGTTCCTCTACAGTCGCTGCATTGGCAGCCCCCGTAACCAGAACCATTGCAAGACCTGCTACAAAACCCTTCATACACTACCTCTGCTATGCTGGCGAAGTCCGTTTGCCGTTACCGGCAAACACCACGTTGTAGAACGTCGGCCGCCCCAACCACCAATAAATACGCGGTTAAGTGACAAGCGGGCGGGATTATATACCAGTCTGGTGGGCGCCGTCATATTCCATGTGAAGGGTAGGGGTATAGACACATTAAGTCACGCACTCGCCACCCCCAAAAGTGACGAAAACGTCAACTTTAATGAATAAATTGCCCATTCATTTTCTCTCCCCAGCGGGTATGCATTGCCAGCCGCAGGCCAGACAGCAAGAATAGCCCCCTGACGATATCCAAAGGCTCCTTGTTATGCCCATGCACCCCATGGAAAAACGACTCCACCAGGCACTATTCCTGCAAAGCGCCCAGCGCCTAGACCAATGCCCGCCGGATGAAGGACGGGAAGTAGCCTTCGCCGGACGCTCCAATGCCGGAAAGTCCAGCGCCATTAATCGGCTCACCGGCCAACGAAGCCTGGCCCGCACCTCCAAGACCCCAGGGCGGACTCAGCTATTGAACTTCTTCCAGCTCGACGAAGAGCGCCGACTAGTGGATCTACCCGGTTACGGCTATGCCAAAGTCTCCAAAAGCAAGCGTAACGAGTGGCAGGAGCATCTCGACCATTACCTTTCCGAACGTCAGGCATTAGTCGGGCTTGTGCTGATGATGGACATCCGCCATCCGCTCAAGGACTTCGATTTGATGATGCTAGAATGGTCCGCCCAGGCCAACATGCCCATCCACATCCTTATGACCAAGGCCGACAAACTGAAGTTCGGCGCCGCCAAGTCCACCCTGCTACAAGTGCAAAAGCAGCTAAAGGAACACCCTGCCCCGCTCTCGCTACAGCTGTTTTCGGCCACCAATGGCACCGGGTGTGACGAAGCCTGGGACAAGCTGGGGGAATGGCTAGGGATAGAACGGCTGACGCCATAATGACTTAGGGCGAAAATGAACGCCAAGCCGCCGGCCATAGCTCATCTAGCATTTTCTTCAGGCAAAAAAATCCCCGGCAGCAATCTAGGGGGGAAGGGAACGATTGCGCTGCCGGGGAGGCTTGCCGCTCTGGCCCTTTTGGGGGAAAAGACCAGAGCTATAAGCGACGAATTGGTGAGGGTACTGGGGGATCGGGGGTTCCAATCCGTCGCTAATTAGTAAGAGTGCGCGTGTTTATAAAAGTTCCGCCTCTCGGCAGTATTTTCTCTGCTCAGCTGCCGATCTACGTCACGAAACTGGCGCAGTTCGGCACCCATGCCCAAGCTCAAGGCACATAAAATTCTTTCGCACCATCACCTGAAGCCGGTACTTCGTTGATCTATAAGGATTTGTTGTCGGAAACTGAAACTGGCACGGCGATTGCCTACTCTTTAACCAGCAGGCGCTATAACCTGCGGCCGGCAAAAATAGCCGGCAAAAAAAATCCCTGGCAGCAATCTTGGGGAAGGGAACGACTGTGCTGCCAGGGAGGCTTGCCGCCCTGATCTCGGGGGAGAAACCAGGGACTCCAAAAAACTACGGATCAGCGAGGGTACTGGGGATCGGGGGATGCTAATCCGTAGCACTAACTAAGACCGCCGCTTTTTTCGGAAAGTTCCAGGCGGTTTTGTTTTTTACAAATTTTACTTTTCGGGAAAACGGCAACGGACTCACCGCGTGCCAACTGTCTCTACCCATTGTGCACCTAACGCTTGGGGCTCCCTACTTTTACTGCTTCCAAGGCTCACCACGGGTTCCTTTCATCCGTTTTAGCTGCCGATGCATGGCCGCCTTGGCCAGCATGTGCGCAGATACCGGGGCGGTGATAAACAGGAACAGGGTAATCAACACCTCGTGCAGCTGCAGCCCGCGCTCCTGCCAAGAAAAAAACAGTAATGACGCCACAATAGTGCCCCCCACACCCAACGTAGTGGCCTTAGTGGGGCCATGCAAGCGGGTATAAAAATCCGGCAAGCGGGCCAACCCAATCGACCCCACTAACGCAAACACCCCACCCACAATCACACTAGCCGATACTAGCCACTCAATTAAAAAGTCCATAAATCGCTCCGCTTTCCTGACCCCGAATGCTCAATACACGGGGCAACCACACTGCGTTCGGCGTAAGGCGCCCGGCACCTGGCGCTCACTCAATAATATCCCCGCGGGTAACGTATTTAGCCACCGCAATGGTACTAACAAAACCGATCAGCGCGATCAGCATAGCCGCTTCAAAGTAAAGCTTGCTGTCCACCTGGATACCGTACACTACGATCAGCGCAATACTGTTGATGTACATGGTATCCAACGCCAACACTCGATCTGGCAGTGAGGGCCCGATTATCAGGCGGTACAAGTTCAGCACCCAGGCCAAGGTAATCAGCGCCAGGGCAATAGAAATCGCCGTCTCTAACATTCGAAAATCTCCTTCAGCGGCTGCTCATAGCGCTGCTTGATCTCCGCCACCAGTGCCGCCACGTCATCCACATCCAGCGCATGCACCAACAATGTTTTCCTGTCCAGACTCACATCCGCGGATACCGTTCCGGGAGTCAGCGAAATGGTGCTGGCCAGCAGAGCAATGGCAAAGTCGTCTTCCAATTCCAGCGGCAGCTCCACAAAGCCCGGGCGAATGGAGCGCAGCGGTCCCAGCACCTTAATCGCTACAGATACATTGGCCACCACAATGTCGTACACCACCACCACCACAAAACCCAGCAGCTTTGGCAGGTTGCGAATGCGTGGCACATTTGGCCAGAACGGCCGAGTCCCCAGCGGTAATAGCACTGCCAGAATCGCACCCAGCACCGCATGCCCGGCAGTGAAACCGCTAAGCAGCATCCAGGCGAACCACAGAATCAGGCTCAGGCTGGGGTAAGGCAACACGCGATACAGTAACTTCATGCCCCACCTCCCAATACTGCTGACAAATATAAGTCCGGATTACGCAGCTGCTCCGCAACCGCAGCGGTTAGTTGCAACAAAGGTTCCGCATACACGGCCATCAGCGGGGTCGCCATCAGCAACGCCACTACGGGAAACAAACGCCGGCGGCCCAGGCGTAGGCCGCGGCCCTCTCCGGTGGTGCGCCAGAACAAGGTGGAGCCCGCCCGGCTCAAGCCAATCAAACCACACAGCCCCGCCAGCAGCAGCAGCAGCCAATAAGTCGGATCCGGTACGCTGCGCAGTAACGCCACTTTACCGACAAAACCAGAGAGAGGCGGCAAACCCACCACCGCAATCGCCGCCACAAAAAACAACAGCGACAGCCGACCGCCATTAAGAATCGCCGGGCCAATCTGCAGGTAATCCGCCACGTCGCCTCGACCACGGGCAATCAAGTCCGTAAGCAAAAACAAGCCACCGCAAATCAGGGTGGAATGCAGCAGGTAGTACAGCGCCGGGCCCACCGCCTGTAGCTCACCGAAGGCCAAGGCCGCCACTAATGTACCCACAGACATCACTACCAGGTACGACACCAGTGTGCCCAGCCGTTTAGCGCCCAGCACGCCAATGCAAGCCAATGCCAATGTCACCAACGACAACCACCAAAGTGACGCCTGCCCCAGTCCAGCAAAGGGGCCATCGGCAAACGCCAGCGCATAAACCCGCAGCATGGCGTAAAAGCCCACCTTGGTCATAATTGCAAACAATGCGGCCACCCCGGCGGTGGCACCGGCATAGGCCGCTGGCAGCCAGAAATACAATGGAAACAATGCCGCCTTGAGCCCAAACACCACCCACAGCATCAACACCGCTACCTTTAACAAGACGGCATGGGTGCCGGTAAGCGCCTGGGCCTTCACCGCAAAGTCCGCCATGTTAAGCGTGCCGGTGGTTCCGTAAATCAGCCCCAACGCGATTAAGAACAGCGCCGAGCCCACCAAATTAAGCACCACATAATGCAAGCCTGCCTTTACTCGCTCCGGGCCTCGGCCGTGCAGAGCCAAGCCATAAGAGGCAATCAGCAGCACTTCGAAAAATACGAACAGATTGAACAGGTCCCCGGTGAGGAAGGCGCCGTTGATACCCATCAGCTGAAATTGAAACAAGGCATGGAAATTCGCGCCTTTGCGGTCATCACCGCAGCTAGCGTACAGCAGCGCAGGGAACGCCAATACTGCCGTCAGCAGTACCATCAAGGCACTGAGCTTATCCAGCACCAGCACAATACCGAACGGCGCCTGCCAGTTACCCAGCGCGTAAACGGTGATGTCCCCGCCCCAGGCCTGATTGCCCAGAAAAATAGCCGCCGCCAGCAGCGCCGAGCAGGACAGCAGGCCGGTGATCCGCCGCAGCCGGTGGCGCTCACGCACCTCCAGCAACAGCAACATACCCGCCAGCGCCGGTATCAGTATCGGGGCAATAATCCAGTGGCTCATGAACGGCCCCCTTCATCCGGCTTGCCATCCACATGATCACTGTGCAGCTCTCCCTGGCCACGCAAGGCCAGCACTACCAAAAACGCCGTCATAGCGAAGCCGATGACGATGGCCGTGAGCACCAGCGCCTGAGGGAGTGGATCAGTGGGGTCCGGGCTCATTCCAACCACCGCCACCTGGTTCATCTTTAATCCACCCATGGAGAAAAGAAACACATTCACGCCGTAACTCAGCAGCGTTAGGCCCATAACCACCGGGAAAGTCCGTGCACGTAGGCACAGGTACACCCCGGAGGCCACCAGTACACCAATAATGATTGCCACCAGCAGTTCCATCAGGCGTTCTCCCTCTTGTCATCCAGCAGCGAAAGCTTGCCCAGGTTGGCCAGCATCAACAGTGTTGCGCCCACCACCGTCAGGAATACCCCGGTGTCGAACAACATGGCGGTGGCCAGCTCGAATTTGCCGATCACCGGCAGCGATACATAAGTAAAGGAACTGGTCAGGAAGGGGTAGCCAAAGGCCCAACTACCCACACCGGTCATACCGGCCAACAATACGCCCAGCGCCACCACCGGGTGATAATCCCCTGGCATGCGGCTGTGTACCCACCCCACCCCGGAGGCCACATATTGCAACACCAAGGCCACCGAAGTGATCAAGCCAGCCACAAAGCCGCCACCGGGCAGGTTATGCCCGCGCAAGAATATGTACACCGCAATTAACAGAGCCAGCGGCAGCAAGGGCCGGGAAATGGTCACCAGCACCAACGGGTGGGCATCTTTCGCCCAAGGCCGGCCCTGCGAATCGTACTTAGCAGAGGCCAGGTTCAGGTCTTTGAGCAGGGCATAAATGCCCATAGCGGCAATCCCCAGCACGGTGATTTCACCGAAAGTATCGAAACCTCGGAAGTCCACAAGGATGACGTTCACCACATTGGTGCCACCGCCACCGGATTTGCTGTTATCCATGAAAAACTGGCTGATGGTGGCGGTCTCTCCGGTCATCACCAAAAACGCCAACACCGCAACGCCGCCGCCGGAGATAAGCGCCAACAGCACATCACGGAACACCCGCACAGACGAGGACTCCACCTTAGTGCGCACCGGCAGAAAATACATGGCCAGCATCAGCAGCAACATGGTCACCACTTCCACCGACAGCTGGGTCAACGCCAAATCCGGTGCCGAGAAGCGCACGAACAACAGCGACACCATTAGCCCCACCACGCTCAAAGACATAATCGACGTCACTCGGTGCCGATGCATGATTGTGGTCAGCAAGGCGCTGGCCACCAGCATGGTGGTACAAAGAATCGCCACCCCGTCCATAGGCAACATGGGGGCCGCCAAACTCAGCGCCGGCAGGTGCCACATCTGGGTAAGCAAAATTACCGCCACCAACGCCACACCCCAGGCCACATAGCTCTGCAATGAGCCGTTCTGCAGCCAGCCGGTAATGGCGCTGGCCATTCGCCCCAGCTGCTGCATCCGCCCCTCGAACACCAATTTGGCGTCCACCTCCGGCAAGCGAGTCCATAGGTCAAACAAACGGCGACGCTGAGAATAGACAAAGATGCCGCCGAACAGGGCAATAAAGCTCATCACCAAGGGCACGTTAAAGCCATGCCAGATGGCCAAGTGATACTCAGGCAACTCACCGCCCAGAGTGGCAGAAGCAGCCACCGCCAGCAGCCCGGCCACGGTGATCGCCGGGAACACCCCCACCGCCACACACAGCGCCACCAATATCTCCACCGGCACCTTCATATAACGCGGCGGCTCATGGGGCGGATACTTGGGCAGGTTGATGGGCTCACCGTTAAAGAACACGTCATGGATAAAGCGCGCAGAATAGGCCACCGAGAATATCCCGCCCAGCGTTGCCCCCAAGGGCAGCAACCAACTCAGCGTCCCCAGCTGTTCAGACTGCAAGGTTTCGGTAAAGAACATTTCCTTGGACAAAAAGCCGTTCAATAGCGGCACCCCGGCCATGGCCGCCGACGCCACCATGGCCAGCACCGCCGTATAAGGCATGTACTTCCACAGGCCATTAATGCGGCGCATGTCGCGGGTACCGGTTTCATGATCGATAATCCCCGCCGCCATAAACAGGCTCGCCTTGAAGGTAGCGTGGTTGATGATATGGAACACGGCAGCCACCGCCGCCAACTGGCTGTTCAAACCGAACAGCAGGGTAATCAGGCCCAAGTGGCTAATGGTGGAGTACGCCAGCAAGCCCTTTAGGTCATGCTGGAACAGGGCCACCAGCGCGCCCCAGAGCAAGGTCGCCATACCCGCAAGGGTGACAATATCGAACCACAGGTCCGTGCCTGCCAAAGCCGGATACAAGCGCGCCAGCAAGAACACACCGGCTTTCACCATGGTGGCGGAATGCAGGTAGGCGCTCACCGGGGTCGGTGCCGCCATGGCGTGGGGCAACCAAAAATGGAACGGGAACTGAGCACTTTTGGTAAAGGCCCCCAGCAACACCAGGCACAGAATCAGCGGGTATAGCTCGCTGCCACGAATCAAATCCCCGCTGGCCAGCACCTCCGTTAACGAGAACGAGCCCACCACATCACCGATCAACAGCACACCGGCCAACAGCGCCAGGCCGCCCATGCCCGTCACGGTCATGGCCATGCGCGCGCCCTTGCGCGCCCCGGTTTGATGGCCCCAGAAACCAATCAGCAAGAATGAGCTCAAGCTGGTCAGCTCCCAAAACACCACCAGTAACAGCAGGTTATCGCTGGTCACTACCCCCAGCATGGCGCCCATAAACAGCAGCAAATAGGCGTAGAAGCGACCGGCTTTTTCCTTGGCGGACAAGTAATAGCGGGCGTAGAGGATCACCAGCAAACCAATCCCCAGCACCAGAATGGCAAACAGCAATGCCAAGCCATCCAGCCGGAAAGCCAGCGACAGGTCCAGTGAAGGGATCCAGCTCAAAGTGCTGTGTAACGTCTCCCCAGCAAAGACCCTGCGGGCCGGGTTAAACAGTAGCGCCAGCGCCAGCGCCGGCAGCGCCGCCGCCCCGCAGGCCAGCAAGGTGCGATTCCCCGTTACGCGCTCCACCAATGGCGGCAGCAACGCGCCCAGAAAGGGCAGCATCACCACAAAGGCAAGATTCATAGTCAATCCGTTGTCATTATCACAAGGGCGGCAACCCGCCCGTTAGCTTGAACAGGGTGAACTAGAAAGACAATGACAGCGGCGGATCAGGAAAATACGGGCGACGCCCCCGGCGCGGACACTGGGACAGGATGATGCGGCAAGGCTGAACCAGGAAAGGGGTCATAGCATCCGTATCGAAAGAATGGAGGTCGCAGTATGCACAAGTTCAGCGGCAAGCGACAAGCCTCAAACGACAACACGTGGAAAGCCTTGCTGAACAGGCAAGCCCGTGCCCGGCGTCTACCAATAACGAATGCCCAGCCCGTGTTGCCGCTTGTCGCTAGTTGCTTGTCGCTCGCCCCTGCCCCTTGGCCCCATTTCCGCTACACTCTCTCCATCATTCAGTCAGCAGAAGTCGAGCCCCATGTCCGCAGCCGAAAAACCCATCATCCTGGTCGATGGTTCCTCCTACCTGTACCGCGCCTTTCACGCCCTGCCGCCGCTCACCACCTCCAGCGGCCAGCCCACCGGGGCGGTGCGCGGCGTCGCCTCCATGCTGCGCAAACTGATCAAGGACTACGACCCGCAATACATGGCGGTGATCTTCGATGCCAAGGGCAAAACCTTTCGCGACGAACTGTTTGAAGAGTACAAATCCAACCGCCCGCCCATGCCCGATGATCTGCGCGCACAGGTGCAGCCCCTGCACGACCTGATCCGCGCCATGGGCCTGCCGCTGATCATCGAAGACGGCGTGGAAGCCGACGATGTGATCGGCACCTTCGCGCGCATCTTCGGCGCCCAGGGCAAGCCGGTGCTAATCTCCACTGGCGACAAGGACATGGCCCAGCTGGTCACCGAGCACGTGACCCTGATCAACACCATGAACAACGCCCTCTACGACATCGAGGGCGTGAAGCAGAAATTCGGCGTGGGCCCGGAGCTGATCATCGACTTCCTCGCCCTGATGGGCGACAAGGTGGACAACATCCCCGGCGTCCCCGGCGTGGGCGAGAAAACCGCCCTGGGCCTGATACAGGGGCTCGGCTCCCTGGAAGATATCTACGCCAATCTGGACAAGGTCGCCGAGCTCAGCTTCCGTGGCGCCAAGACCATGGCCAAAAAGCTGGAAGAACACAAAGAGATGGCCTTCCTCTCCTACCAGCTGGCCACCATCAAACTGGACTGCGAACTCAGCGAAGACCTCAACGACCTAAAACTCGGCGAACCGGACAACGAATCCCTGGCCCGCTATTTCAAGGAACTGGAATTCAAAGGTTGGTTGAGCGAAATACTCTCCGGTGCCGACGCCAGCGTAGTGGCCGCTGCCGAAGAGGCCGGTAACAACGAAGCCGCCCCCGCCGCCGTTTTCAACCGCGACGCCTACGACATCGTCTACAGCGAAGCCATGCTGGATAAATGGCTGGATAAACTGAAAGCCGCCGGCGAGTTTGCCTTCGATACCGAAACCACCAGCCTCAACTATATGAACGCCGAGCTGGTGGGTTTCGCCGTGGCCGTCAGCGACAAGGCCGCCTATATCCCCTTCGGGCACAACTACCCCGGCGCCCCAGACCAGATCGACAAGCAGTTGGTGATCGACAAGTTCAAGCCGTTGCTCGAAGACGACAGCCTCAAGAAAATCGGCCAGAACCTGAAATACGACATGAGCGTGCTCGCCGAAGACGCCGGCATCACCCTGCGTGGCGTCGCCTTCGACACCATGCTGGAATCCTACGTGCTCGATTCCGTGGCCACCCGCCACGACATGGATTCCCTGGCGCTCAAATACCTGGGCCGCAAGACCATCAGCTTTACCGACATCGCTGGCAAGGGCGCCAAGCAGCTCACCTTCAACCAAATCGGCCTGCATGAAGCCAGCCCCTACGCCGCCGAAGATGCCGACGTGACCCTGCGCCTGCACCAGACCCTATGGCCGAAACTGGAAGCCGAAGACCGCCTACCCGAGGTGTTCCACGACATCGAATTGCCGCTGGTCACCGTGCTCAGCCGTATCGAACGCAACGGCACCTACGTAGACGCCACCTTACTCAAGCACCAAAGCCAGTTCCTCGCCAAACGCATGGCGGAACTGCAAGAAAAGGCCTTCGAAATCGCCGGGCAGGAATTCAATCTCGCCAGCCCCAAACAGCTGGGCGAAATTCTCTACGAAAAGCTGGAAATCCCGGTCATCAAGAAGACCCCCAAAGGCGCGCCGTCCACCGCCGAAGCGGTGCTACAAGAGCTGGCCCATGACTACCCACTGCCCCAGGTGATCATGGATTACCGCGGCGTGGCCAAGCTGAAAAACACCTACACCGACAAACTGCCGGAACTGATCAACCAACGCACCGGCCGCGTGCACACCTCCTACCACCAGGCGGTGACCGCCACCGGGCGCTTGTCTTCCAGTGACCCGAACCTGCAAAACATTCCGGTGCGCAGCGAAGAAGGCCGTAAGATTCGCCAAGCCTTCCTCGCCCCAAAAGGAAAGAAAATTGTCGCCTGCGATTACTCACAAATCGAGCTACGCATCATGGCGCACCTGAGTGGCGACAAAGGCCTCACGGATGCCTTCGAACAGGGCCTGGATATTCACCGCGCCACCGCCGCCGAAGTGTGGGGCAAAACCCTGGACGAGGTCAGCGACAACGATCGCCGCAACGCCAAGGCCATCAACTTCGGCCTGATTTATGGCATGAGCGCCTTCGGCCTCGCCAAACAACTGGGCCTGCCGCGCAAAGAAGCCCAGGAATACATCGACCTCTATTTCGAGCGTTACCCCGGCGTGAAAAAATACATGGCCGACACCCGCGCGTTAGCGATAGACAAAGGCTACGTGGAAACCGTTTACGGGCGCCGTCTCTACCTGCCGGAGATCCACAGCAAAAACGGCCAACGCCGCCAGGGCGCCGAACGCGCCGCCATCAACGCCCCCATGCAAGGCACCGCCGCCGACATCATCAAGAAAGCCATGATCAAAGTGCACGACTGGCTGGAAACCACCCACTTCGACGCCAAGATGATCATGCAAGTACACGATGAATTGGTGTTTGAAGTGACGGACGATCAGGTGGATGATCTGGTCAAGGAAGTGAAGGCGCGCATGGAGTCAGCGGCGGAGTTGAAAGTGCCGTTGATTGTGGATGCGGGGATTGGGGAGAATTGGGAAGAGGCGCATTGAGCGCCTCGTCAGCATGTGAATTCTAAACAGTTACTCAAAAATTATGCAGCGACAGAGGCCATCTCACTTCTCCGCCTTTCGATCGCATCAGCTATTGTCAGGAGAATAGACCTCTTCGCATCGCGAATGCGAACTGAACTCAAAACTTGTTCATAGCCAATAGTTTTTACTAAAACACCAAAAAGTTCGTCAGCGTAAGAAGCGGATAACGACTTCACTTCAGCAAAATCAAAAACGATCTTGGCATCTTCATTAAAAGAGGAAGTCAGATCCAAGCGAACAGTTCGAGCAACAGAGCGTGATGCCAGATCAGAGCCGGTCAGCTTAATATTCTTTATTTTTTCCATTTTGCTGCCTCCCATATTCGAAATACCCAACCAGATCAGCCGGTTAATCGATCAATTATCGCATTCAACTGCTCAGATCCGCCACTCTCTTTGTTGGACAATATTTTATCCCTTTCAAAACAACAACTTATTGCCAGCCCTTGCCAATGCGGAATTACCCTAAACTCTCTTTCGCCATTCGGCCCTATTACAATAAAGGCATCACCCGAAGCCACATATAGCGTACCATTATAAGCCTCCGCCAATTGCGAAAAAAAATAAAGCCCCAATCCTTGGTGATTATTCTGCGTTTTTTTAGTCTCAACATCATCAGGATAGGGGTTATGAAGTGCATCCGCAGGAAGTGACTGGGCCCACTCATCATCCACCATTTTTGACGAATTCCCTTCTTCAAGGCACCACTCTAAGGCTTCTCGATGACTGCTCGCTAATCCAGAGTACTTGCCCGATAGCTTCATACTTTCCAAAAGCCCAATACCTGAATCCGTAATTGAAAAGTAAACCTTGCCATTCGAATAAATCTGGCCTGCCGAGAAACCTGCGCCCATGCAATGGCAAGAAACATTATCGTGCAACTCACCAATAACTTTACATAATTCAATGACCCCTTGTGATTCACTATTGATCTGATTTCTAAACCATCCATTTATAAGTGATGTTGCTCCTTCAGCACACCCATCATGGTCCAACCTAACGAGCGAAGAATATTTCGAACCTTCGTTTTTTCTTTCATATGAATAATCATCCTTATAGCCCAAAGCCTTAGAAAGGCCCAGCGCCTTTGAGTATCCGGCCAAACCATCATTGCCATAATTTACTATTGATGGATGCACTTTATTTCTATCCATAAATGCAGCAACAACCGTCCACATTCCCGGATAGCAAAAATCACTAGGGATAAAAAAACTTCGACATTCCGGCACATGCCAATCATTAATATTTACTATCGCTTCATATAATCCTGTAGACATCCCTCTTCCCTAGACAACCCATATACTTTGTTATTTTAAATAACCATACATCAAGAAATCATGTGGGTCAGGTCTTGCATCGTGCAGTCCGAAGTGATCAGCTATCTCTTTAAGGTTATACGCCCCACTGGCATAAGCCGCTGCGATGGCGCTATTACGGTTCGGCGCCATCGACTCAAAATCCGCCAAGTGCTGAGCTACGCTGCGTTTCTGGATCGCAGGTATCTCCGATAGCTTTTCCTGCCCGTCCAGCTTGCTAACCATCTGCGCCATAAAGGCATCGCTACCAAGGTAGACCTGATTCTTCTGGCCTTCCCACGGACTTGGCTGGCCCCTGCCTTCCTAAACGAACTGCTTATAGCATGGAATGGCTTTATTCTTACTCTAGCCGAAACTGGCGAGTATCCAGTCTGTGCTTACACTTTCCGGCAAGGCCTGAAGGCCGATGGTTCCCCGGTAGCTATTCCATGGCCACTCTTCAGCCGTATAAACCATACGCGCCCGGACCGGATTGAGGACGATATACCTGGCCAGTTCCAGCAGACAGGCCTGCTTTTCAACCAGTACTGCGCTGTAACGGCCCTGAAAGACAGGTCCGCAGCGGTTATAACGTCAATTAAAAAATTGTGAGTAGCAGCCGTTCAGTTGGCGCATCCCCATTCCCAATTGGCTTCACGGCATACGGGCGAGAGCATCCCTCTGCGGTTCCCACCGGCTGTAACATGGTAAATCGCGCCAGCAAACTCCAAGCCTCAGTGGCCTTCTCCAACATCCCTGTTGGAGCAACGATAGCGCTTATCCAGCACCTCTCGTGTCATCCTGATCTTATAACCACGTCATCCTATAACCTTGATTCACGATGCAAGACCTGATTCCGGTTTTTACTCCATATCCAACCTCAGCAAAAGCGGGCACACACAAATTCAACCAATCGATTCGGAACGTTATGAACGCCAATTCTGGGACCGATAATAATTTGGCCTCACTCCGAGGCTGATTAAATTATTAATGGCGTAGCCGTACGCCGAAAATTGGGGCAGCTGAAAGCTTCAGAAAAGATTGAGATAGAGCGGGGTTGTCGCGCGCTAGCTAGGTAGCTAGCTAGCGCGCATCAAAATTTAGTGGCAATGGTATGGTTTTTTCCCTGCATGACACCCGTTCGCATCAGTACCACCGGAATGGGCCAGTGCGGCGCCAGAAACCATCATAACAAGAGCAACTGCAGCCATTGCTTTCTTCATCGTTATCACCTTCCTTAGATTTTTACTGTTGAGTCATACTGCATCGCACAATCATCAAGGGCAATAACTGACCAAAATGTCAGCTTTTAAGGTCTCGGGCTCAGGGCTTGAGGACAAAGAGAAAGAGGCACATTTACGATCGCGGCACTCCACTTGATAGCGGGTTAAAACGATAAACAAGCGGGGGCCGGCTTATGTCAAGGCTCCCGCCCATTGATTCTCTTTCAAGACCACAGAAAACGTGGCGAAACCGTTCTATTCCCAGTCACTTTTGCTGTCTTGATCCTTGGCCAGTGAATCCACACCGCGATCCCTAAGAGCGTCGGCGCCGCAGTATTCATAAACCGCATTCTCGCCAGCGCCCCACCCCCAGCAAGTCGCTGCGATTGGGAAACAGCGCTGGCGCATATTATTGAGGGTATCGCCTGGATACTGCTCTCTTTTACTTTCCACGCATGCCTCTACATCTTCGGCAGGCTGTGCATACGACTGCGGCACCATCACGGCAATGAAAAAAAACACAGATAACACTTTTTTGATCATGGAAACTCCATTTGTCAGCCGCCCCAAACGGGGCAATATTGATCAATGCTCTTACTGCGACATACTGCTCAGCGAAGACGACACATTGATCGCAATGGTGTGAGCTGGTGCTCAAGGCAGCTTGCCACCGCCCTTTTGATTTCCTCATGGATGGAACGCTTTCAGAACATCCCTACTCATCTTCCCTGATATTCACCGGGAGGCCATCACCCATTTAGGGTAACGGGTTATGCGCAGCAAGGCCGGAAGCACTGGGGTATGCATGGGCTAAATTGAGCGCAAAGTAAATCCATTCACCCAAATGGGTGATAACAGCTGTGCGCAATAGTGTTACCTTCCTTTCGCGGCGCTCACTCGCGCCCAATACCTCCGTTTTTATCACTTGGTACCAAAATGAAAATGAAATCCACGATTGTTGCTTCTTCTTTGTTAGCTGCGGCCCTGCCTGCACTCTCTTTTGCTGACAACGCTTTTACTGGGGTTCAAGCCGGCCTAAACCTAGGCTATGAAGATTCCTCCATGGACTGGGAAACCGACAGCATTATCACCCCAGCTACCCCAGGTAATTCCCTCGCCGTTGGCGCAAATGATTCCGAATCGTTAGACGATTCAGCCTTCGCCTATGGCGTGTTTACCAGCTACAACATGGCTCTCAATGACCGCTGGATTGTAGGTGCTGAACTTGCCTATCAAGGCAGCAATACCAGTGATTCCGTAAAGAGCATTCCCGGCGACCCGTTAGCGGGCAATCAGACCGAAGCTGAAGTAGAAATAAACCAGACCTTCCTGCTGGGAATCAAAGGTGGTTATTTACTCAATGCCTCCACCCTCGCTTATAGCACCCTGAGCGCCACACTCACTGAGGTAGAAGTGAACTCTGACTGCCCCTCCGATGGCACTGTTTGTAACCCTGGCTCCCCGGCCCGCTCTGACAGCGACGATGACAATATCACTGGCTGGGCACTGGCTCTCGGTTTGGAAAAGTCGCTATCTGAGAACCTGTCTGTGCGCGCTGAGTACCGCTACGCCGATCTTGGCACCGCCAACGTGACTGCGGTGAAAAAAGAAAATGGTGAAGCCTTCGGCATTGATGCTGATATCGATGTGACCAGCCAAGCTTTGCTATTGGCTGCCGTCTACAAGTTCTAAGTGTTCTATGGCGCAGGTGTGCCTGCGCCAACTTTACCCTTTGAATAAACCCGCTCTATACCCCCCCCTAAGCATTTCTATGTAAGCCCTATACTACAAAGCTACCGCCGGTTAGGCCCTTTAGAGGGGCTCCTACATAAGATATAAGACACCATAAAAAACGCGGCCGAAGCCGCGTTTTTTATAAAGCATGAAGAGAAACAATTACCGCCCGATGATATCCCGGGAGATGATTTCTTTCATGATTTCACTGGTGCCGCCATAGATACGCTGGATACGGGCGTCTACGTAGTCGCGGGAAATCGGGTATTCCTGCATGTAGCCGTAGCCACCGAACAGTTGCAGACATTTGTCGGCTACCACACCTTGCAGCTCGGTGGCGGTGAGCTTGGCAATGGAAGCATTGGTGGCGGTGAGTTCACTGCGATCATACTGCTCGATACACTGCTCGCAGTAGGCACGGTTAATCACCACCTGGGCGTGTAAGTCCGCCAGCACGAAACGGGTATTCTGCAGGCTGGAAATAGGCTTGCCGAACGCCATGCGCTCTTTGGTGTATTCGATGGTACGCTCGATCATGCCTTCACAAGCAGCGACAGCGCCCAGCGCCAAAATCAGACGCTCGCGGGGTAGCTCGTTCATCAGGTTGGCGAAGCCTTTGCCTTCACCACCCAGTATCTGCTCGGCGCCAACTTTTACGTTTTCGAAAAACAGCTCAGAGGTGTCCGCCGCGTGGAGGCCCATTTTCTCCAGGTTACGGCCACGGGCAAAGCCGTCCAGCGTGCAATCCACGGTGAACAACGTCATGCCTTTGGAGCCAGCGTTGGGGTCGGTCTTGGTGGCCAGCACGATCACGTCGCAATGCTGACCATTGGTGATAAAGGTTTTTTGGCCATTGATGCTATAGCCATCGCCATCCTTGTCGGCACGGGCTTTCAAGCCTTGCAGGTCGGAACCAGCGCCAGGCTCGGTCATGCCGATGGCCCCCACGGCTTCACCAGTAACCATTTTCGGCAACCAGGTTTTTTTCTGCTCTTCATTGCCCAGGTGCAGAATGTAGGGAGCGACGATGTCGGAATGCACAGAAATGTTGGAGGCCAGGGAACTGAAACCAGCGCGAGAGGCTTCCTCTACGATCACCGCTGACAGGCGGAAGTTGGCGCCAAAGCCGCCGTATTCCTCTGGTACGTCCACACACAACAAGCCGTTTTCGCCCATTTTATTCCACAGTTCGCGTGGGAATATCTCAGCTTTTTCCCACTGGTTGTAATGGGGGGCCACTTCGTTTTCGAGGAATTTTTTTACATTATCGCGAAACAGTTCGATTTCGTTCTTATCAAGCATGTTGGCTAGTCCTTGGAAACCTGTTTTGGGGTCTATTCACAACCGCACCGGCATCAATTTTTAGTTAGCCCACGGGGGGGCGATTGTGCGGTGTCGTTATTCTACATGATCAGGCGTGATCGCGAGCTGAAGGAAAAAAGAACGGGGAAAACGGCGAAAAACGCCTTTCTGGCGGGCTCGCACTCTATAGCCCATGCGGCCAGCACAGCGCCCACCTGAGCCAGAAAGCCCCAAAGGCAGGTTTGGCTGCTGGCATTGGCACTTCAAATCGTGCTCAGGAGGGCGCTTCTACAGAGCCTTTCAGGCTTTGCTTAATTGGGCAGGCTAAACCGGCTCTATGCGTACATCCGCACGCAATGAGTTTGCCACAAAGCAGTTACGATGGGCGCTCTCGTGGAGCTTTTCCAAGGCGGGGCCATCAGGCTCTTGGCCATCGAAAACCACCCGAGGCCGCAGCACGATGCGGGTGATCGCCATGCGGCCTTCCTCATTCTTGTCCACCGTTCCCAACGGCTGATCGATATAGCTGAGCACGGTGAGGCCACGCTTGGCGGCAATGGACAGAAAGGTAAGCATGTGACAGCTGGCGGTGGCAGCAATGACCGCTTCATCTGGATTGACCCGATTGGCACAGCCGTAGAATTCCGGAGACCCGGAAGCGGATACCACTTCACCACCAGCGAAGGTCCATTCGTGATCCCGGTTGAAGTGTTCATAATCAAAGCTGGTACCACGCTGCAGATGCCAAGCCACCGTTGCGCCATATTCACTCATGATCAAACTCCCTCTCTCATTTTTATATTCACCATGATCCGCGAAGAGAGGAAAGGCAACCATGTTGCAGATCAATATTTACTCCGCCGCCTTGGGCGGGGCCAAAAGACAACGCTCCACTTGATCCATAACCCGGCTACTGTAGAGCAGCGAGCAGTGCCCCAGATAAGGAACATGGATATTGTCTTCCGCACCGTGCAATACCGCCGCGGACACCGGCAGCACAAAATTATCCATGTTGGAGAAGATTGAGAAGTACCGCGCGCCCCCTGGGCAGGTTGCCTCGGTGGCCAGCTCTCGGATAAAAGGGCTCTGGTAGCGCAGTTGGGCGGCAGCCCCCAATGGCGGAAACAGGCCGGCAACTCGCGTTCCATAATGCGGGCTACCCAAGGTAATCACCCGGTCTACCTTGCCAGCCAGCCCTAAATTCTTGAGCGCATAGCGGGTTAACGGGCCGCCCATGGAGTGGCAAACCAAGTGGGCTTTTTCCGCGCCTGTGGTCGCCAGGATACGCTCTACATGATCAACCACCTGCTGGGATAGTTTGCGGGCATTGATATGCGGCGGGGTATAACTCACCGAATACACATTGGACCAGCCGCGCCATTTCAGGCGCCACTGCATAAATAAAAAGTTGGCACTGTTGCCGCCGTAACCGTGGACCAGAATCACCGGGGGCTCGCCGTGATGGCGGCTACGTACCGGTGAAGAATCGTGGATCAGGCGCAACGGATAACTAAGCACTAGCACTGTCAGGGCGGCGGCCTCCTTGGCCATGCCAAGTAGCGTCGGCAACAGCCGTAAAGGGGGTTCACCGGGCAGCTCAGATTGCTCGGGAAAGCTGCGTCGGTCGTAGTACCAGCACAGATAAAACGCCAGCGTCAGGGTAACCGTGCTCATCACTAGCAGCGACAGCAGAAAAATGATCAGATCCATCTCTTCATTGCTCCGTTGTTATTGTGCCAACGCTAGGGCAGCGTGACCGAAGATACCATGTCGCTAGTATGACTGTCGGACAACGCGCGTGGAAAAGACACGCTCGACTGGCCGTTTGTTCTACTCGCTCCCTGAGGTGCACATCCGCAACGCTGATGGCACACTTGCAGCCCCCTTTCGGCACGACGGTATTTACCATGACAGACCAGGCAATCATCAACGAGGTGGGGCTGCGCGACGGCCTACAAAATCAACCTGTAACCGTAGACACCGCCACCAAGGCAAAACTGGCCCAGTTACTGGTCGATGCGGGCATGCGCTATTTGGAACCGGTCAGCTTTGTCAGCCCCAAGGCAATCCCACAGATGGCCGACGCCGCTGCGTTAACTCCGCTGCTGCCACAAGGTAACGATCTACATTACACCGCCCTGATACCCAACTTAAAAGGTTATCAGCTGGCCCGCGATGCGGGTTACCCCACCGTGGGGCTCGTGCTATCCACTACCGACTCCTTCAACGAACGCAACCTACGCATGAGCCTAGAGCAGGCAGCGCAAAGCTGTGAAGCGATTATTGCCGCCGCCAAAGCCGACGGCATCGCCACCCGAACCTATATTTCCGGCGCCTTTGCCTGCCCCTACGACGGCCCAGTGCCAGTAACCCTGCCCCAGAAACTCAGCGAGCGCATGTTTGCTGCCGGTTCCGACGAGGTGGCCATTGCCGATACCATTGGTGCGGGCAACCCACAACAGATGAAAGACATCATGGCGCCTTTGATTCAAGAGTTCGGCGCCGAAAAATTCTATGTCCACCTGCACGACACTCGCGGGCTAGCCGCCGCCATGGCTTGGGCAGCGGCAGACCTAGGGGTAAGGCGGTTTGACGCTTCCATCGGCGGGCTGGGCGGCTGCCCATTTGCACCCGGCGCTACCGGTAACATGGCCACGGAAGATCTGGTGTACTTGCTGGAAAGCGCCGGGCTGAAAACCGGCATTGATGTGCAGGGCTTGCGCGAAGCGGTGGCTCTGGCAGCCGAAGCAACCCAACGACCATTAGGCGGGCGCATTCTGGGATGGATCGAATCTCAGGAGAAGCAGGGCAAAACAGCCTGCATAGGATAACAACAAGCGACAACGCGATTAACGCTTGTTTCGCGTTGATCCAATGACGCCGCACTCATACTCTGAGCGCAGCGTCATTCATAGAAACCCATTCACCTCTTCCGCAAGAGAAGCACCATGACGTTGCGATGTCCGCACCGCCACCGACAATAAAAGACGGGCTTCAAACATTAGAGTTGCGCGGTATGAACGCGGTTGCGGCCGGCCCCCTTCGCTACATAAAGCGCTCGATCCGCCGCACTTAGTAGCGATTCGGGGCTCTTCGTTTCATCAGCTTCATCACCGAACCTGAGCGTGGCCACGCCCACACTCAAGCTCACCGGCCTGCTGAGCGAAGTAATCCCCGCCACCGCACCACGGCAACGCTCTGCCACCCCTTCAGCGTCTTGCGAGTTAGCAGTGGGCAGCAAGGCAACAAACTCTTCGCCACCATAGCGCGCCAACACATCGGTATCACGGATAACCAGCCGTAGCGCCTCCGCTACCGCCTGCAGCGCCACATCTCCTTCTACGTGCCCGTAACTATCGTTATATTGCTTGAAATGATCCACATCCATGAAGATTACCGACAAGGGCTCACCACGACGCTCACAACGGCGGAACTCCTGGCGCAGACCTTCCATCAGCACCAATCGGTTATAGAGCCCGGTGAGAGGGTCGGTACGAGCCATGTTCGCCAGCTCTTGGTTAAGCCGCTCCAGTTCGTCCTGTTTTGCGTGCAGGGCCACTTCCGCCGTCACTTGAGCGGTGATATCTTCGATTTGGGCTAAAAAATAACGGGGCGAACCATCCCCATTACGGACAAGAGAAACAGCCAATAACACCCAGACTATATGCCCATCCTTATGGATATAGCGTTTCTTCATCCAGTAACTATCACGCTTGCCTGTCAGCATCGCTTCCACATGATGCAAGTCGGTTTCCAGATCGTCGACGTGGGTAATCGCCTGGAAATCGCTGCTCAGCAAGGCTTGCTCATCATAACCGACGATGCAGCACAGGGCTTGGTTAACCCGCATCCAGCCGCCTTCCGGCGAAACAATCGCCATGCCGATGGCGGCGTAGCGGAAAGCCCCTTCGAACAGGGCCATGTTCTCTTCCATTTTACTAACGGCCGCCTGCTGTTGTTGACTCAGCCGGTCCTGCTCTAGGGTCTGGCTGAGAGACTTCCCCATCAATTCCAAAAACTCCATTTCCTCGATGCTGAAAGCTTCACGGCGCGGTGACGGATCACTGAAATTAAGGGTGCCGAAAATCTCACCCTGCACATACAACGGCACAGCTATATAGGATTCTAACTGCATCCCCACATACACTGGGTGCGAACGCATCTCTTCCAGTTCACCCACATGGTGCAACGCTACCGAGCCTTGCTTGCTCATTACGGTGGAGCAGTAAGTATCACCCAGAGGGAAATGATCACCGGGGCTGATACCACCATCGCCCGGTTGCACCGCTAGCACTTCGTAGTCACCGTCTTTAATGCAACTAACAATGCCAATAGAAAGCTCCAGCAGGCTGCGCCCCACCTCTAGGTAGGCCGCATAAAGTGCATTAAAGTCCCCGCTAGGCAGCAATGAGAGCTGGTGTAATTCTCTCAGGCCGGTAAGGCTGAAATCACCCCGATCTTGCATATTTTTCCCCGTGCTTGGCGCCCGTCCTATCACGACACCGTTTTTACTCTTACGTTGTAACCAAAGGTTCAGAACAAGTAAAAACCCTTGCACTTATTTGCACCACTTTCGGCAGCGATTTTACCTGCCACTTAAACGAAAAAAGGCGCCGTTCGGCGCCTTTTTCGTTCCTAGCTTTATTCAAAGGCCCCTTATCCAATGGCCTCTTGCCGGTTAGTGCAGCTTGAACAAAATCTGCAACAGCTGAACGCCCAGCAGCACAATCAGTGGGCTCAGATCAAATCCACCCATCGGGGGCAACATCTTGCGAACCGGCGCCATTATCGGTTCGGTGACCTGAACAATCACCCGCACCATAGGATTGTAAGGGTCTGGCGCCACCCAACTGAGAATAACCCGGATCAGCACCGCCCAGAACACATAGTTCAGGATCAAGCTGACCAGTTCCTGCAGGGTGTAAATCACCAACTGCCCACCGATCCCCGACGGAAAACCGCCCACTTGGATGCTCAGAATCAGCACCGCCTTGAGCATGATGAGCACGATAACCAATACCAACGAGGCCACATCCAGCCCACCGTAACCGGGAATGATCCGGCGCAGAGGCTTGAGCAACGGGTTAGTGGCCTTGAGCACAAATTGGGAAATCGGGTTATAAAAATCCGCCCGCGCCAGCTGCAGCACGAAACGAGTCAGTACAATGAAAATGTAAGCGCTGAACACAAAATCCAGCAGAAAAACCAGGGCACCCTGCGGGTTCATGAATCACTCCGTTGCGATGTCTCGACCGGCCTTGGCCGGAAACTGGGATAGAGTTTGGGGCAAAAGAAGGGAAAATCAAGCGACAAGCTTCTAGCTGCAACACAGCGAAAGCCCTCTTTTAAAGTAGACCGTACCCGTGCTCAAGCCTAATTGCGTGGGCACCGCATCTCAAAACCTTCTAATCATCCCCGCATCTTACTGCTTGCCACGTGTTGCTGTTTTACCCTGCCAGCTCTTCCGACCGCTCACGCGCGGCAGCAACGGCGGCTTGCACCTGTTCGCGAAAACCGGCTTCCTCAAACACACCCAATGCTGCGGCGGTAGTGCCACCGGGGCTGGTGACTTGCTGGCGCAGCACATCCGGGCCCACTTTACTGGTAATCGCCAGCTGGGCTGCGCCCCAGGCCGTTTGCAGCACCATCTGCCGAGCAGTGCCCGCATCCAGCCCCTGGGCCTTGGCCGCTTCGATCAGCGATTCCATCAGCAGGAAAAAGTACGCCGGACCGGAGCCGGAAACGGCGGTGACCGCATCCAGTTCTTTTTCTTCGTCAAACCAGAACGCGATACCCACGGAACCAAGAATTTCCTTGGCCATGGCTTTTTGCTCATCGCTCACATCATCGGCGGCATACAGGCCAGTGGCGCCGGCCTGTATCAGCGACGGCGTATTGGGCATACAGCGCACAATCGGAGTACTACCCAGCCAGCGACGCAGGTTGCCCACGGTCACACCGGCGGCAATGGAGATCACCAGGGGCTGACGCTCCGCGATCAGGTCACGCAGGTCGGTACACACCTGCTCCATCATCTGTGGCTTCACCGCCAGCACCAGCACGTCGACCCGCCCCGCCACATCACGGTTTTCGGTACTCACATGCACCCGTTGCAGCTGGGCGACTTCGTCCAACCGGTCTTTAGAGGGGTCGCTCATCCAGATACGGGCCGGGCGAATTCCTTTCGCCACCATGCCACCGGCCAGGCTGGTTGCCATGTTGCCGGCGCCGATAAATCCGATTAGTTGTTGTGCCATAACTGCGCAGTCCTTTGTTATCAAGCCTTGGGCGGGCGCGGGCCGAACAGGGCGGTGCCCAGCCGGATCACGGTAGCACCTTCTTCAATAGCCACCGGATAGTCCGCGCTCATGCCCATGGAGAGCGTATCGAGGGCGGGCATTGTATTGCGCAATTGTGACAGTGTCATGGCGAGCTGTCGGAAGGCAGCGCGGTTGCCATCGTCGCTGTCCGCCCGGGGAATGGCCATAAGCCCCCGCAACCGGATATTGGGCAGCGCGTCCACGGCGGCAGCCAACTCGGCCACGCCCGCCAGCGCCACCCCACTCTTGCTCGCTTCATCGTCCACATTAACCTGAATACACAGGTTCAACGGCGCGGATTCTGGCAGCCGCTGTTCGCTGAGGCGGCGCGCCACCTTGAGCCGGTCCACCGAGTGCACCCAATCAAAATGAGCCGCGATATCCCGCGTCTTGTTGGATTGAATTGGACCAATGAAATGCCATACCAAGCCCCGCCCCCGCAGCGCAGCAATCTTGGCCAGCGCCTCCTGCAGGTAGTTCTCACCGAAATGCCGCTGCCCTTGGTCTGCCAGTTTGGCCAGTTCGTCTGCTGTGCGGGTCTTACTGACCGCCAGAAGCTGCACACTATGGGGGTCACGGCCGACACGCTCACAGTGTGACTTTATTTGCTCATTAATGTGCAGCAGTGGTGATTTGACGTCAGTCATCATTGAACGGCTCAAGAGGTCGGGTTACTTTAAGCATGCGACGATTTTCTGAGGAACCCGGCGAAGGCTCCACAACATAATAACAAAGGGTCACCCACGGGGGCTCTTTCCAAGCCATAACAGCAAGTATAAATCATGGATATTACCGAGCTGCTCGCTTTCAGCGCCAAAAACGGCGCCTCTGACCTTCACTTGTCCGCGGGCCTGCCCCCAATGATCCGGGTGGATGGCGACGTGCGCCGCATCAACCTGCCCGCCATGGAGCACAAGGAAGTTCATTCATTGATCTATGACATCATGAATGACAAGCAGCGCAAAGATTTCGAGGAATTCTTCGAGACGGACTTCTCCTTCGAGGTGCCCGGCGTAGCCCGCTTCCGGGTAAACGCCTTTAACCACAACCGTGGTGCCGGGGCGGTATTTCGAACCATTCCATCGAAAGTGCTGACCATGGAAGACTTGGGGATGGGCAAGGTCTTCCAGAATATCTCCGAAATGCCCCGGGGTATCGTGCTAGTCACGGGGCCCACCGGCTCGGGTAAATCTACCACCCTGGCAGCCATGGTCGATTACATCAACGATTCTCGTTACGAGCACATCCTCACCATTGAGGATCCTATCGAATTCGTACACGAATCCAAGAAATGTCTAGTCAACCAGCGCGAAGTTCACCGCGACACCCTCGGTTTCTCTGAAGCCCTGCGCTCGGCACTGCGGGAAGATCCAGACATTATTTTGGTGGGTGAACTGCGGGATCTGGAAACCATCCGCCTGGCGCTAACGGCCGCAGAAACCGGCCACCTGGTGTTCGGCACGCTGCACACCACCTCCGCGGCTAAAACCATTGACCGAGTAATCGACGTGTTCCCCGCCGAAGAAAAATCCATGATCCGCTCAATGCTGTCGGAATCACTGCAGGCGGTGGTGTCACAAACGCTGATGAAGAAAAACGGCGGCGGCCGTGTGGCGGCCCACGAAATCATGATGGGCACCCCAGCGATACGGAACCTGATTCGTGAAGATAAGGTGGCCCAGATGTATTCCGCCATCCAGACCGGCGGTGCATTAGGCATGCAGACGCTGGACCAGTGCCTGCAAGGGCTGGTGCAGAAAGGCCTGGTGGCCCGTGATGTGGCTCGTGAGAAAGCCAAGAACCCAGATTCTCTGTAAATAGCCCCGCAACGGCCCAGCCAAGGCGCCGACAGAATCAGTACAGACAGGCCTTAACGCATGGAATTCGAAGAGCTTCTCAAGTTGATGGTACAGAAAGGTGGGTCAGATCTGTTTATCACCGCTGGCGTACCCCCGAGTATGAAAATCAACGGCAAGATCCTGCCGGTGACCAAAAGTGCGCTGACCCCGGATATAACACGGGACATCGTGTTTGGCGTCATGACCGAGCAGCAGCGTAAGGAGTTCGTGGCCAACCATGAGTGTAACTTTGCCATCTCCGCCCGTGGCGTGGGCCGTTTCCGGGTCTCTGCGTTCTATCAGCGCAACCTGGTGGGCATGGTACTGCGCCGCATCGAAACCAAAATCCCTAACGTGGACGACCTGCGCTTGCCGCCAGTGATAAAGGAACTGGCTATGACCAAGCGTGGCTTAGTGATTTTCGTGGGCGCCACCGGTACCGGTAAATCCACCTCACTGGCGTCCATGATTGGCCATCGCAACAAGAACTCCAAGGGTCACATCATCACCATTGAAGACCCCATCGAATTTATCCACCAGCACCAGGGCTGTATCGTCACCCAGCGTGAGGTGGGCATTGATACCGAATCCTTCGACGTGGCCCTGAAGAACACCCTGCGCCAGGCGCCGGATGTAATTCTGATTGGGGAGATCCGCACCCCTGACACCATGGACAAGGCCATTGCTTTCGCCGAAACCGGGCACCTGTGCCTAGCTACCTTACACGCCAACAACGCCAACCAGGCGCTGGACCGGATCATTCACTTCTTCCCGGCGGATCGTCATGGCCAGCTGTGGATGGATCTATCCCTGAACCTGAAAGGCATCGTCGCCCAGCAACTGATCCCCACCCCAGATGGTAAAGGCCGACGCGCGGCCATCGAAGTGCTTCTAGGCACACCGCTGGTACAAGACCATATCCGCAAGGGCGAAGTGCATCAGATCAAGCAGCTGATGAGCAAATCCCGGGAGCAGGGTATGCAGACTTTCGATCAAGCCCTTTACGACCTGTACTCCGCCGGTGAAATCACCTACGAAGACGCCATGCTCCACGCCGACTCGCCCAACGACTTACGCCTGATGATTAAGCTCGGCAACGAAACCGACGCCTCCAGTTTAGACGTGGCCACGCGGGGCCTAAGCATCGAGGATACGGAGTAACAAACGTTGCAGACCACGCGACTTCACTTGTATCTGCAAACAAAAAGGCCGCGCCCAAAGTATGGGCGCGGCCTCTTTCATTCTGGCTTCTAGAATGATGACTTACTTCAAAAATCATGCAATTCGGACCGAATAGCGGCTGTTTTCGCCGCACGCAACGGCCTCAGTAATGCGGAGGCGGTGCATCCTCAACCTGAGTGGCCTCAAATGCCTCAGACAGATCCATCAGCCGGTCGGCCATTTTTCGGTAGTTTTTTTCCAGCGCATCAATCTGCCGTCGCTGGTCACTGACCACTTTATTCAACGACTCCACCAAGTCCTCTTGGTAGGCCAGCTTGGTTTCAACATCAAGAAAACGTTCTTCACTCATGAGAATCTCTTCCACATTTGAACTGGGATCGAGGGTAACAACATGCTCCAGGCAGAGGCGATGCTCCTGCCTTTGCGCCACACACACTCCAGTACCTAAGACAAGTCAGCATCTGCCGCGCCTTGCAGCTAATAGCCCATTGTACTGGCCCTTAACCCATATTTCCGCTATGGTTTTCGCCGTCTTGGGGGAGTAGTCGCTCGATCGCTTTCACGCAAAGCCCCTTGGCGGTCATCAACATGATTGCGCCTCATGCGCATGGTGGCTGCGTCCGCATCCTTACGGATTGACGAGACCTGAGACATTGCAGGCATTCCGCAGGGGCGGGATTAGCCGGTGATGTCTCTGTGTCGCACAATCCCGCCCCGCTGGAAATATTCATGGAAGCCCTGTTCAGCGCCTTTGTGCTAGTTGCCCTTGGGGAAATTGGCGACAAGACACAGCTATTATCTCTCGCGCTGATTCTCAAATTTCGCAAACCGTGGCCTATCCTCGCCGGCGTAGTGGTGGCGACCCTGCTCAACCACGGTGCCTCGGTCTGGTTTGGAGACTGGCTGGCCAGCACCATCCCCCTGGAGTGGCTGCGCTGGACTCTTGGCCTCAGCTTTATCGGCCTGGGCTTGTGGATGCTAATCCCGGACGACGATGAAGAAGTGGAGGACAACCCTCGCTTCGGCCCTTTCCTTACCGCACTGGTGTTGTTCTTCATTGCTGAAATCGGCGACAAGACCCAGCTGGCCACCATCGCCCTGGCGATACAGTTCAAAGATCAGTTCTGGCCAGTACTAAGCGGCTCCACCCTGGGCATGATCGCCGCCAACCTGCCGGTCATCTGGCTGGCCCACCAATTCGGCAGCCAACAATTTGAAACCTGGGCCCATCGCATCAGCGCAGCGTTGTTCGTGGGTTTCGGGATAATTGCGCTTCTCGGCTGACGCAACCTCGTGTGGGAGGGCTCGTTCGACCGCGCCCACACAAAACGACTGTTGCGCCCGCCGTACACACTCCAACCTGATACAATCAGCCCCTTTTGCGTGCATGCCTGTTGCGTGCTGCCTGTTTGCGAGTCCTCTGCCATGGCCCTCACCGCCACCATCTACAAAGCTGAACTCACCGTTTCCGATATGGACCGGGATTATTACGCCACCCATAATCTGACAGTAGCCTTGCACCCCTCGGAAACCGAATCACGAATGATGTTGCGGCTACTGGCCTTTGCTCTCAACGCCCATGAAGATCTGGCCTTCTCTCGAGGCCTGTCCAACCCGGAAGAACCAGACCTGTGGCAACGCCATCCCAACGACACCCTTGCCCACTGGATCGAGTTGGGCATGCCCGATGAGAAACGCCTGCGTAAAGCGTGTGGCCTGGCGGAACAGGTTACCCTGTATTGTTATGGCCCACGGGCGCCACAGGTATGGTGGGACAGCATGAAGAACAAGGTGCGTCGCTTCGATAACCTGACCATCATCCACGTGGATGCAGACAGCGAAGCCACACTGGCCACCTGCGCTCAGCGGGCCATGCAGTTACAGGCGATGATTCAGGATGGCCAGGTCTGGTTCGGCACCACGGAACAGAGCGAAGAAATCACGCTTTCGCAATGGTACCCCTGACTCTCATTCTTGTATGACGCCCCGGCATTTGGTGGTCGCGCCTTCCGCTGTGCTACATTCACTCTCTATACGCACATCAACGCATTGCCGACACGGAGTTCGCCACATGCCCGCCACACCACCGCCACTGCTTGAACATCTTTCCCAACACTGGAAAGGCCTGCTGGTTACCGGCATCGTTTTTATTGTCCTCGGCACTCTAGGTCTTGGCGCTACAGGGTTGTTCACTTTGATCAGCGTGTTCTGGATTGGTGGACTTTTACTGCTGGCCGGCCTGATTCAAATCCTTCAGGCGTTCCGCACCCCCACGCTCTCACGCAGCTTGCCGTTTCTGATGATCGGCTTGCTCTATGCGTTACTTGGAGGCTATATGATGGCCCGCCCTGCCGTCGCCGCCGGTGGACTGACCCTGATTATCGGCGCCGCCATCGCGCTTATCTCCACTCTGCGGTTCTTGATCGCTTGGCATGTTCGCGGTAGTACCCATACCTTTTTGCTAATCATTAGTGCACTGATCGGCCTAGCCTTAGCGTGGATGATTTTTGCGCAATGGCCGCAATCTGGGCAGTGGGTGATCGGGCTATTTCTCGCCATTGAGTTGATCATGAATGGCTGGATGTTGGTGATGGTGGCCCTGAGTGCCCGCCAATATCAGCACCGGGACTTTTAGCCGCGACCTCACTCTCTACAACGTATAAAGAATCGCGCCATGAAAAAAAGCATCCTAGGGATTGGTGTGTTGGCGCTGGTGGCGTTCACCGTTTGGTGGCTACGGGATGCCCCTCTTGATGACACAGCCCGACAATGGCTGGACACAACCCCCAATGATGACAACCCGGCTTATGCCTACCTGCTCGGGTTTGGTGTGCCCGCTACACAATCACCTGCGCAACAGGGGCATGAGCTGGCGCAGCGACAAAAAGTACATCCGGAGCTGGTGCTTCCCAATGCCTACCCGAAGCTGAACAACACACCTCTGCTCTGCCATCCTATGACGGCTGCCTGCCTACTAGAGCAGCAGGAAAAAAATGCACAAGCCAAAGCCTTGATCAGCCGCTATCAATTTCTCATAGATCGCTACCAAACCTTTCTGGAATTCTCTTATTTTTCTGACAACACGCCGCCTCGCCTGAACGCCACCTTTCCCGAGTACAACCTGTTGGTTTGCGCTTCACGGCTGCAATCACTGGCTTGGGCCAACAGCGCCGCTCCCGGCCCCGCGCTGCTCACCGAGATTCAGCAGCTGCGCCAATGGCTGGCCCAAGACCACAGTCTGATCAGCAAAATGGTTGCCAATGCCATCCTTGCGGAAAAACTGCAGTTAGTGGCACTTCTCGTGCAGCAGAAGGCTATGCCGGCACCGGTGCTGACCCCCCTGACTTCAGCAGAAAAAAGTTTCCATTCACCAATGAAAAAAGAATTCACCCTGATGGCGCATTTCTTTTTGGAAGAACAATACCGGGAAGGTAACCAGCAGGCGACGTGGACTGAAAAGCTACAATTCAAGGCGGGCCTGAAAAAGCATATCAGCGTAAACCGCATGCTCCCGTTATATCAGCACTATGCAAAACTGGCGGGGCAGCCCGCTGATGTTATTCAAGCAGATAACATTCAGCCGGCCCGCGCTACAACAGGGCAAGCCATACGCAACCCCATTGGTAATGTGTTACTGGAAACCGCCACCCCAGACTTCAAACGATACCTGTTTCGCCTGGTGCATCTAGACGCCCGCCTAGCATTGCTGAATCAGCTTGAAAATACGAAGAAAGACAGCCCCGTGAGTAACCCTTGGACCCCTGGCAAAGATGACACGCTCACCCGCCAAGACCAACAGCTATGCTTCAGGCATGCACCAGACAATGACCGCTATAGCGCCTGCTTACCTTTACTGTAAATAGCGTCACGTAAGCGATTACCCTTTTGTGCAGAAACAGGCCAGCTTACGATACACTTTCGCCGCAGGGTTATACGCGGCATGCAGCTCTACATACTGCGCTGATTGACTCTCGCCATCAGTTCCTCAGCCGATTCCTTACGCTCGGAATAACGGTCGGTGAGATAGTCACTACGGTCACGGGTCAAATAGGTGAATTTCACCAACTCTTCTATGACATCCACAATACGATCGTAGAAACCGGAGGGTTTCATACGATCATTATCATCAAATTCCAGAAATGCTTTCGGCACCGAAGACTGGTTTGGAATAGTGACCATGCGCATCCAGCGACCCAGCACACGTAGCTGGTTTACCGCATTGAACGACTGGGAGCCACCACTGACTTGCATCACCGCCAGGGTCTTCCCCTGGGTCGGACGTACCGCCCCAAGCGATAAAGGAATCCAATCGATCTGTGCTTTCATAATGCCCGTCATGGCACCGTGCCGTTCCGGAGAGCACCACACCATACCTTCGCACCAAGTCACCATATCGCGCAGTTCCTGCACCTTAGGGTGGCTAGCATCTTCACTGTCGGGCAGAGGCAAACCATCAGCATGGAAAATTTTTGCTTCTGCACCCATGGCCTCCAGCAATCGAGCGGCTTCCTGAACCACTAGGCGACTAAAGGAACGCTGACGGAGTGATCCATATAGCAACAGGATGCGCGGCTTATGAGTAGACGGCTGGGCCCGGAATACGCTGTCAGTAGTGGGACGCTGAAAGCAGTCGTTATCGAGATTGGGTAGATCGTTCATGGCACGGTAACTTCTTTCGTAATAATTGAGGCTAGCTTCGCGACAAGCATCGTTTACCCTCACTGAAAAAGTCTCAGTGGGAGCAGACAGACGCTTGATCATTAACGGTTTTTATTCGCTATTAATGCTATTGGCTGGCTTCTTCAAACCAGTGCGAGGTACGGTTGATAATCGCTACCAGTGACAACATCACAGGCACCTCCACCAGCACCCCGACCACGGTCGCCAAGGCCGCACCAGAATGCAGACCGAACACACTGATAGCCACCGCCACAGCCAACTCGAAGAAGTTACTGGTACCGATCAAGCAGGCCGGGCCTGCCACGTTATGCTTCAACCTCAGCCGTTTTGCCGCCCAGTAGGCAATAGCAAAAATACCGTAGGTCTGGATCAATAGCGGAATAGCAATGAGCACGATGGCCATGGGCTTGGCAAGAATAGTTTCCGCCTGGAAACCAAATAGCAGCACCACTGTGGCCAACAGGCCCATCACGCTGACGGGCTTGAGCCGATGAACAAAGGCGGCAACCCTCTTCTCGCTCCCCAGCCAATGACGTGTTGCCATTCCCGCCAGTAATGGCATAACCACATAGAGCACCACTGACAGCACCAAGGTATCCCAAGGCACGGCAATATCACTCACCCCCAGTAACAAACCGGCAATCGGCGCAAAGGCAAATACCATAATGATATCGTTCACCGACACTTGTACCAGGGTGTAATTCGCATCGCCCTTAGTAAGCTGGCTCCACACAAACACCATGGCCGTGCAGGGCGCCACACCCAACAGGATCATACCGGCGATGTACTCTGTCGCCGTTTGCGGATCCACCCAACCGGCGAAAAAAACCTTGAAAAATAACCAGCCTAAAGCCGCCATGGTGAACGGCTTTATCAGCCAGTTAACCACCAAAGTCAGCAGTAGCCCGCGTGGGTTGCTGCCGACTTTTTTAATCGCGGTGAAATCAATCTGAATCATCATCGGGTAAACCATTACCCAGATGAATACTGCTACGGCCAAATTCACATGGGCATACTCGAAACCGGCAACCGCTTCAAAGACACCGGGAACGGCTACGCCCAAGCCCACGCCAACAGCAATGGCCAATGCCACCCAGACACTGAGATATCGTTCAAAAAACGGCATTACTGATTATCCATTTCGCGGTGAATTTTTTGCGCTGTTGCGATCAACCCCAATGGGTTCATCGATTCAAAATCCAGCGCTGCCAGAGCTTCTACGCGAGCATGCAGTTCGTTATAGGTAACCTCAAAAGCCCCACGAATCTCGTCGTCAGTTCCCGTTGCATGGGCCGGGTCTTCCAGGCCCCAATGCACTTTCTGGGTATCACCCAACCACACCGGGCAGGACTCACCCGCGGCGGCATCACAAACCGTGATCACCAGATCAATCTTTTCCCCTTCCAGATCATCCATGGACTTGGAGCTGGGAGTGTTCACCGGCACACCGTGGCGGGCGAGCACAGCCAAAGCGTTTTCATTGACCTTACCGGTAGGCATGCTGCCGGCACTCAATCCGTGCAACTTACCCTTCCCCAGATGATCAGCCAGCGCTTCACCAATGATGGAGCGACAGGAATTACCGGTGCACAAAAACAAGACATTCAGTGGTGTATTCATAACCTTTTCTCGTCTTTCAGCCGCAGCACGCGGCACTGGGAAGAGTGATATTCAACGCATCTCGGGCAGGCACTACCAATGCATTAATGGCCGCTGCAGCCCACTCCGGCAAGGCCGGGTTCAGCTGGTAATGCATCCAGGTGCCCTGTCGCCGGGCGACCACCAGTTCGCACTGGCGCAACTGGGCAAGATGCCGGGACACGGTAGATTGTGGCGCCTGCATGGCATCGACCAAATCACACACGCAGACCTCTGCTTGACCGTGCAACAAGCAGATCAGGCTGAGGCGGATATCATCGCCAAGGCATTTACAGAGCTGAGTAGGTGTGAGCATGTGCGCATAGTATATTCATATATTCGGAAATACGGATATTATAGAGGCAAGCATTAAGGGTCAAGCTGCAACACTGCCCGTTTGTGGCCATCCGATAACCAAAAAATTGCCGCCGGAATAGGCACAAGCGGAGAGATAGCGCGCGGAATCAGTCCAAAAAAAACCCGGCACGTAGCCGGGTTTTTCATGCTGCGGGCGGCAACTTTGTTAGCTTTTCAACTTCTCTTCAATTTCATCAATGCTGATGTGCCGCACATCCTTACCTTTCACCAAATAGATAACCTGCTCACCGATATTACGGGCATGGTCACCAATGCGTTCCAGGGCACGCAGAGACCAAATGATGTTGAGTACTCGAGTGATAGAGCGAGGATCTTCCATCATGAAGGTCGCTAAAGAACGCATGGCACTGGCGTATTCCATGTCTACTTCATTATCTTCCGCCGCCACGGTCAGGGCTTTATGGGCGTCAAAGCGGGCAAAGGCATCCAGGGCATCACGCAACATATTGCGCACATGGTTACCGATATGCCGTACTTCCACGTAACCGCAAGGTGACTCGCCCTCTTCAGCCAGCTGCAACCCCATGCGGGCAATTTTGGCCGACTCATCACCAATGCGCTCTAGATCAGATACCGCTTTAGACACAGCAATGATTAAACGCAGATCCGAAGCCGCCGGCTGACGCAAAGCCAGCACCTTGGTGCATTCCTCGTCGATGAGGATTTCCAGCTTATCGACCTTCTTTTCGGTTTCTATGACTTTTTCAGCTAGCGCAGAGTCAGCCTGCAGCAATGCCTGCAATGCATCCACCACCTGTTTTTCCACCAAACCGCCCATTTCCATCAGGTGGTTACGGATAGATTCCAACGCGGCGTTAAACTGGGTCGAGCTATGCTCGCCAAAATGCATACGGTCCATTATCTTGTTCTCCTTACCCGCACGTTAACCGAAGCGGCCAGTGATATAAGCTTCCGTCAGATCATGCTCGGGTTTGGTGAACACGGTCTCGGTATCATTCATTTCCACCAGACGCCCTAAATGGAAATAGGCGGTACGGCTAGATACCCGCGCGGCCTGCTGCATGGAGTGAGTCACGATAGCGATGGTGTAAGACTCGCTCAGCTCGCTGATCAATTCTTCGATTTTGGCGGTGGCAATTGGGTCCAGCGCTGAACAGGGCTCATCCATCAGCACCACTTCCGGGCTCACCGCAATGGTGCGGGCAATACACAGACGCTGCTGCTGACCACCAGACAAACCCGTGCCCGGTGCGTGCAAACGATCCTTCACTTCCTCCCACAAACCCGCTTTGCGCAGGCTGGTTTCTACGATTTCATCCAGGTCATATTTCTTATTAGCCAGGCCGTGTATGCGCGGGCCATAGGCCACGTTGTCATAGATAGACTTAGGGAACGGGTTAGGCTTTTGGAACACCATGCCCACCCGAGCGCGCAATTCCACCACATCCAGTTTAGGGTCATAAAGATCCTGACTTTCCAGATGCAGGCTGCCTTTCACCTTACAAATATCGATGGTGTCGTTCATGCGATTCAGGCAACGCAAAAAGGTAGATTTACCGCAGCCGGAAGGGCCGATCAGTGACACCACCTCATTCTTTCCGATGTCTAGGCTAACACCGTGAATCGCCTGATTATCATCGTAGAATACCTCCACATCGCGCAGGCGCATTTTGGGGTCATCCACGAAGGGGTTGCCCACGGTCTGGTCTGGATAGGGGGTGTCTTGTGTCATCGTTACCTGCTCGTTAATGGCCTTATCTCTGGCCGCATCATTGGTGTCCAGAGCCGGTTTGTCCAATTGCTGTGCGGTTTCCATTGCTCGATTCCTCTTTATCCGTCTGTTACCAGCGCCGCTCAAGGCGCTTACGCAGAATCACCGCCAAGGTGTTCATGGTAATCAGGAAAGCCAGTAGCACCATGATGGCGGCGGACGCCAGGGCTTCGAAAGATTGTTCCGGGCTGTCTGCCCAAAGATAAATTTGCACCGGCAATACTGTTGCGGCATCCAACGGGTCAGCGGGCAAATCTACGATAAAGGCCACCATGCCAATCATCAGCAGCGGTGCTGTTTCACCCAGTGCCTGGGCCATGCCAATGATGGCGCCGGTGAGCATGCCGGGGAGCGCTAGCGGCAGTACATGGTGCAACACCACCTGCATCTTCGACGCGCCTAGCCCCATGGCGGCCTGACGAATACTGGGCGGCACCGCCTTGATCGCCGCACGGCTGGAAATGATCACCGTAGGCAGGGTCATCAGCGTTAATACTATACCCCCTACCAACGGCACTGACCGGGGCAAGCCAAACAAGCCTATTATCACTGCCAAGCCCAACAGGCCGAAGATGATCGACGGCACGGCGGCCAGGTTGTTGATATTCACTTCAATGAAATCAGTGAAGCGGTTCTTTGGCGCAAACTCTTCCAGGTAGACAGCTGCCGCGACACCAATGGGAAAGCTCAGCAGCAACGTCACAATCATCGTGAACAAGGAACCAAGAATGGCACCCAAAATACCGGCTTGCTCCGGTTCACGGGAGTCACCGTAACTGAAAAGCGACCGATTGAAGACCATACGAGTTTCGCCGGACGCTTCCAGCTCCGCCACCCATGCCTGCTGCTTGTCATTAAGACGGCTGTCTTCGCGTTGCTCTTCGTTCGCCTTGAGAAACAAATCCACATCATCGTCGGCCAATAGCCATAGAGTTCGTGTCTCTCCCAACAGGGCCGGCTCTTCGCGAAGCATATCGCGCAGAGCATAACCAGCCCCGGTGCTCACCAGCTGGTTAAGCGAGCGAACGTCCAAGCGTGACTCCACGCCAGGGAACCGCTCTGCCAGAGCGTCACGAATGACCCCTTGGTAATTACCGTAGTTAAGCTGCTCCGCATCGCGGGGGTCACTGACATCCAACACCTCCGCATCGAAGGTAATCGGCAACTGAATTTCATATTCAACGAAGGCACTGTGGCCCTTGCCGATGATGTCAGTGAACAACAACAGCAAGGCCATCAAACCAATGCCGATGGAGGCCATACCATAGGCTTTGAAACGTTTCTCTGCCCGGTAGCGTCGGGCCAGCGTCTTACGCACTTTTTCTGTGGTTTTGCTCATAACTTTCTCCCGACGCTAGTCGTACTGCTCGCGGTATTTCTTCACGATGTGCAGCGCGAAGATATTCATAACCAGGGTTGTGATGAACAACATCAGGCCTAGGGCAAACGCCGCCAGGGTTTTGGCACTGTCGAATTCCTGGTCACCGGTCAGCAACGTAACGATCTGCACAGTAATGGTAGTGACCGCTTCCAGTGGGTTGGCAGTAAGGTTGGCGGCCAAGCCGGCGGCCATGACCACAATCATGGTTTCACCAATGGCTCGGGACGCGGCTAGCAAAATGCCCCCCATAATCCCCGGTAATGCCGCCGGGAAAATCACTTTCTTGATGGTTTCGCTTTTGGTTGCACCTAATCCCAAGGAGCCATCGCGCATGGACTGGGGCACCGCAGTAATCACGTCATCGGCAAGCGATGAGACAAACGGAATAATCATCACGCCCATCACCAAGCCTGCGGCCAGGGCCGACTCCGACGCCACATCTAACCCCACGGCTTCACCCATGCCGCGAATAAACGGAGCCACTGTCAACGCAGCAAAAAAACCGTAAACCACCGTGGGCACCCCGGCCAACACTTCCAGGGCCGGCTTGGCCACCGTGCGCACTCGCTTGCTGGCGTACTCCGATAGATAAATAGCGGACATCAACCCCACCGGAACCGCCACCAATAAGGCAATCGCAGAGATCAACATAGTGCCCATGAACAAGGGCACCGCACCAAAAGCGCCGCCAGAGGCAACCTGGTCAGCCCGCAGGGCAGTCTGTGGACTCCACTGCAAGCCGAATAAGAAATCGGTCACCGGCACCTTGCCGAAGAACCGGATCGATTCGAACAGCACCGACATAACGATGCCCACGGTGGTAAGGATCGCTACCGTGGCACACAGCATGAACAGCGTCTGCAGTACGCGCTCCACCTGCTGACGGGCGCGCAATTGCGGCGATACTTTCAGCCAGGCCCAGGTGCCGCCCAACATACACAGCACAATAATCACCACGGTCAGCGCCATGGCGCTGGTCTGGCGCAATGACTGCAGATGCTCCGCCGCTGCGGCAATCGGCGGCTCCACGAAATTAGTCGGTAGCGCACCACTGGCCACATTCTGAATTTTGCTAAGCGTCAGGTTATAGCTGGAGGCATCCGTCGGTTGCAGCTCCACCGGCAAGCTGCCCAGCACTTGCTGGCGGATGATGTTGTCATCAAATGCTAACCACAGCCCCAGCACGATTAAGGCGGGAATCGCGCACCACATAGCCGAACGCATGGCGAAGTAAAACGGCAATGAGTGCAGGTGGCGAATGCCGCCCAGCGGGCGGGCCAGCGCAAAGGAGCGGCGAAGCCCCAAGTAGTAAGCGCCGGCCACCATCACTACCAGCAGCAACAGCAGGTTTCCGGTTTGCATGTATCACTCCGATCGGATTTGCTCAACCAAGATCACCGCGGCAATCTTGGTGGAACAAACACACCTTTTCAGGGGCGAAAAAGCCCGGCGGCAAACACCACCGGGCCAAAAGCATCCGTGCTTCTTTATTATTCCCTTGCTTACAGCTCGTTGCCGGTCATGGGCTTCAGGCTACGCGCCTGTTTAGCCATGGACTTGCGCAGATCATCAGCCAGCGGGATCAAGCCTTTCTCGCTCAGGTACCCCTGATCACCCCACGCTTTCTCGCTGGTGAACTCTTTCACGTAACCCTCGATACCCGGCACCACACCTACATGCGCTTTCTTCACGTAGAAGTACAAAGAGCGGGATACCGGGTATTCGCCAGAACCGATCGCTTCGAAAGTGGGCTCAACACCGCCAACATTTGCAGCTTGCACCACACCGCGGTTCTGATCCAGGAAGGAGTAACCGAACACACCGAAGGCATTCGGATTTTTTTCCAACTTCTGCACGATCAGGTTGTCGTTTTCACCGGCTTCAACATAGACACCGTCCTCACGCACACTGCGGCAAATCGCTTTGTACTTGGACTTATCTTCACCCTTAATGGCTTTTAGCCATGGGAAGGTTTTACAGCCACCTTCAATGGCCAGTTCGTTGAATGCATCACGAGTACCGGAAGTCGGCGGCGGGCCTAGCACTTCGATCTTCACGTTCGGCAGGGCTGGGTTAATCTCTTTCCAGGTTTTGTAAGGGTTAGCAACCAGCTCTTCACCGCCTTTCGGGTTCGGCACATCCTTGGCCAGGGCCAGGAAAACTTCGCGCAGGGACAGATCGATGTGCTTACCTTTCACCGAGTTGGCAATCACGATGCCGTCATAACCTACCTTCACCTCGGTAATGTCTTTCACACCGTTGCTCTGGCACAGCTCAAACTCGGATTTCTTCATCCGGCGAGAAGCATTGGTAATGTCCGGGTGCTGAGTTCCGACGCCCTGGCAAAACAGCTTCATGCCGCCGCCGGAACCGGTGGATTCAATTTTCGGGGTGGCGTTACCGGTACGCCCAAAACGCTCGGCCACTACGGTGGCGAACGGGTATACCGTGGATGAACCCACGATGGAAATGGTGTCACGAGCCATCGCGGTACCCGGAGCGCTGGCCATGGCCAGAGCAGCAGCGGCACCTGCCAGTGTTGCTTTCATTTTAACGTTCACAATAAGCCTCCTAGTTTTGGCACCGGCGCTTGTAGGAAGTATCCACCCCGGTTTGTCTTGCGCGTGTTGCAAGCCAGTTCATGTTTCAGCACAGCGCATGCTAGAGAGGGTTTGTGACAACGACATTACACTGAGATCAGATTCAGGCTACAGACACCCTAGCCCAGCCCACACCCGGAATGCGTGCTGCCTGTGGCGTTTTCCGTATAATGCCTGTTTTCTCGCTATCCCCTGACAATAATGACAAAACAGAACCTACAGAACGGCCAGCAATGGCTGGCCGCTTTTACCACCACCATCGGCCGCGGCAGCGCTTGGCTGGCGCTGCTGCTAGTACTGGGCATGGTGCTAGTCGTCGTTCTGCGCTATGGGTTCAACATCGGCAACATTGCCCTGCAAGAATCCCTGACCTATCTGCACGGCAGCCTCTTTATGTTAGCCATCGCCTACACCTTGGCCGAAGACGAACATGTCCGGGTGGATGTGCTCTACCAGCGTTTTAGCCCGCGCGGGCAGGCCTGGGTGAATCTGCTAGGCACCCTGTTTTTGCTACTGCCCATCTGCGTGGCAATTTTCTGGTTATCTCTGGATTATGTGGCCAGTAGCTGGCGCGAGCAGGAGGGCTCCGCCAACGGCGGCCTGCCCTATGTCTATCTGCTCAAAAGCCTGTTGCTAGTGCTGCCCGCATTGCTGAGTGTGCAGGCATTGGCTGAACTGCTACGCCATGGGCTAACGTTACTTGGCGCCCCCCTTCCCCCACGCACCACCGAACATGAGAAACACCCGGAGGAGGGACTGTGATGGAATGGCTTCCCTTGTCCATGTTTGTGGCCGTATGCGTGGTATTGCTTACCGGCTACCCAGTGGCCTTTGCCCTAGGCGGCACCGCGCTGCTGTTTGCAGCTGGCGGCATTCTTACCGGTACCTTTTCTCCTTCTGACCTGAGTTTTGTGCCCAACCGACTATTCGGAATCATCGAAAACAGCACACTAATGGCGGTACCCCTGTTCGTATTCATGGGCGTGATGCTAGAGAAATCTCGGGTGGCGGAGAAACTGCTATCCAGCATGGGTCAACTATTCGGGCCACTCCCTGGCGGCATGGGGCTAGCGATTATTTTGGTGGGCGCCCTGCTCGCCGCCAGCACCGGCATTGTCGGCGCCACCGTGGTCACTATGGGCCTGCTCTCGTTGCCCACCATGCTTCGTCAGGGCTATCAACCACAATTATCCACCGGGCTGATCTGCGCCACCGGCACCCTCGGGCAGATTATTCCCCCCTCGATAGCCCTGGTATTACTGGGCGATGTGCTGGCTAATGCCTATCAGGACGCCCAGCTCAAGCAGGGTCTGTGGTCGCTGGATACCGTATCGGTGGGCGATTTATTTGTCGGCGCCTTGATTCCCGGACTGATTCTAGTAGTTCTGTACCTGCTCTATGTGGTGGCGATCAGCCTATTAAAACCCCAATGGGCTCCCGCCTTTGCGCCCGCCGACGGCAAAGCCCGCGGCTGGCGCTCCCTGCTTGGTGGCTTGCTCCCCCCCCTATTATTAATTGCGGCGGTGCTGGGCTCCATTCTCACCGGCAAGGCCACCCCCACGGAAGCCGCCGGCGTCGGCGCCTTTGGTGCCCTGCTGCTGGGGGCGGCCAATCGACACCTGAACAGAACCATCCTTGGCGAAGTGGTTCGAGCCACCAGCCGAGTCACCGCCATGGTGTTCATGATCCTGATCGGCGCCAGCCTATTTTCACTGGTGTTCCGGGGCTTTGGCGGCGAGGAAGCGGTGCACAATCTGTTCGCCGCCATGCCCGGTGGAGTGATTGGTGCCACCCTCATGGTGATGCTGCTGATTTTCCTACTCGGCTTCATTCTCGACTTTATCGAGATCACCTTTGTGGTGGTGCCCATTGTCGCCCCGGTTCTGCTGGGCATGGGGCTGGACCCCATCTGGCTTGGCGTAATGATTGCATTGAACTTGCAAACTTCGTTTCTGACCCCACCCTTCGGGTTCGCGCTGTTTTATCTACGCGGGGTGGCGCCGGCAGAGGTTAAAACCACGCACATTTATCAAGGCGTGATACCCTTTATCTTTATACAATTAATCATGCTGGGCATTCTGGCGCTGTTCCCTGAACTCGCCACCTGGCTGCCTCATACGCTCTACGGATAATAAGATGACAGACCACACTGACGACGTGCCCCAGCCGATTGGCACCCTTGCCATCCAAACCATTGCCATGCCGCAAAGCGCCAACTGGAATGGGGATATTTTCGGCGGATGGCTAGTTTCGCAGATGGACCTGGCCGGTGCCGTCACTGCCCGCAAAAAAGCCCGTGGCCGCGTGGCCACCGTAGCCATTGATTCCATGGCGTTCTTGCGCCCGGTTCCCGTGGGCGCTGTTGTCAGCTGCTATACCCAGCTACAAGACATCGGCCGCAGCTCCATGCAGATCCTGGTAGAAGTATGGATTCGCGAAGATTCCGGCACCTTGTCGAAAGTTACCGAAGGGCATTTCACTTTCGTAGCGATTGACGACACGGGCCGCACCCGGGCAGTGCCACGGGATTAACCGCCAACCGCTAGTGACACGCCGTAACGCGGGCCGTCCCACGGGCCAGGCCCCTGCCGCGCTTTTAACCTTTAACTTGTAGCTCGCTGCGCACATTCATGTACGACTGCTCCGCCACCGTCATAGATTGCAACGACTGATCCCGGAAACCGCGATAGGAGTCGTATACCTTACGTGCGTCCTTGTTGTCCGCCACGAGGGTTTCGATCACATCATCGCTGGCATCCTTCAGGGCCTTAAGCACATCGTCCGGCAGGCGACGCAACTTCACCCCATGCTTGTTAACCAGCTCATCCAAGGCGGCATTATTGCGGGCGGTGTATTCATCCAGCATGTCCTGGTTTTCGGACTGGGCCGCGTAGCGAATGATCGCCTGCAGGTCTGCGGGAAGGCCTTCCCACACCTTTTTGTTAATGGTCAGCTCTAGCGTTGGGCCGGGCTCTTGCCAGCCCGGATAGTAGTAGTACTCAGCTACCCGGTGCAGGCCAAAGGTCAGGTCGTTGTAGGGCCCAACCCAGTCCGCCGCATCAATGGCCCCGGTTTGCAGCGAGGTAAACACCTCGGCACCCGGCAGCTGTACCGGGGTAGCACCCACCTTGCCCAACACTTCCCCAGCCAGGCCTGGCATACGCATCTTCAACCCTTTCAGGTCTTCAATGCTGTTGATTTCTTTATTGAACCAGCCCGCCATTTGCGTACCGGTGTTACCACAGGCAAAAGGCTTAAGATTGAACTGGGCATACAAGTCATCCCACAGTTCCTGCCCCCCGCCATGGTGCAGCCAGCCATTCATTTCCTGGGCTGTGAGCCCAAAGGGCACAGCGGTGAAAAACGGCGTGGCAGGATGCTTTCCTTTCCAATAATAGGCAGCCCCATGGCCCATTTCCGCACTGCCCTGGCGTACAGCGTCAAACACCTCAAAGGCCGGCACCAATTCTTTGGCGCCATAAACCTTGATCTTAATTCGCCCGGCCGACATTTCTTCCACCCGTTTGGCAAAGCGGTTGGCGCCCGCACCCAACCCCGGATAGTTCTTTGGCCAAGTGGTAACCATTTTCCATTCATAGGTCTGTGGCCTGAGTTTTTTCTCCTCAGGTTCCGGCGGTGTCACCACCGCCTTGTCTGTCGGCGGGCAATCTTTCTGTTCACAGCCGGCCAGCGCCAAGCCTCCCAGCCCCAAACCTAGGGCAGAAACAAATTTACGGCGATCCAATGGGACATCCTCCGATAGTGAGCGGCAGTTCTGCCGCTTTCGGTTTATTTTTGCAGCCTGACACTACATGCCAATGCCAGACCGTCTTTCGTTTCAGCGTCAGGCATCAGGGGGGCGAGAATCAAGCGAGCCGCCAGCCCTATATCACTTCCAGCCGAGCGTATTGGCTAACCAGCCATTTGGTGCCCGCGCCATCGAAATTGATTTGTAGGCGCGCATTAGGCCCCTGCCCTTCAAATTGCAAAATCGTACCTTCCCCGAATTTCGGGTGTAACACCCGAGCACCCAGGCTGATGCCGTTAGACTCGGTTTCACGAATGGGTTTAGCCGCACCGCCCATGGGCCGGCTGAACCCTGCACGGGCGCGAACTTCCTCCAGCGTTTCGGCGGGAATCTCTCGCAGAAAACGGCTGGGTGGATTGTAATTTTCGTTACCGTACAACCGGCGGCTTTCCGCGTGGGTCAGATACAGCTCGCGCATGGCCCGTGTCAGGCCCACGTAGCAAAGGCGGCGCTCTTCCGCCAACCGGCCCGGCTCTTCGCTGGACATCTTGTGGGGGAACAAGCCTTCTTCCATGCCGGTAATAAAGACCACCGGAAATTCCAGCCCCTTGGCCGAGTGCAGGGTCATCATCTGCACCGCGTCCTCGTGGGCGTCAGCCTGGCCCTCCCCGGATTCCAGCGCCGCGTGATCCAGAAATGCGGTGAGGCTATCGAGCTCGGAGTCCTCATCCTCATCACCGAATTCCCGTGTGGCGGAAAGCAGTTCGCGCAGGTTTTCCAGCCGCTGCTGGCCCTTCTCGCCCTTTTCCTTGCCATGAAATTCCAGCAACCCACTGGCTTCAATCACATGCTCGGTAGTTTCCGCCAACGACAACCCATCGCACTGCTGCTCCAGCTGGGCGATTAGATTCAGGAACACCGCCAACGCATTAATGGCTCGAGCGGTAAGCAACTGCTCACTAACGACTGCCTGGGCAGCGTCCCACAGGGACACGTTACGCTGCCGCGCCACCTCACGCAGGGTTTCTAGGGTCTTGTTGCCAATGCCGCGGGTGGGTGTGTTCACCACTCGCTCGAAGGCGGCATCCGCATGGCGGTGGCTGAGTAGGCGCAGATAGGCCAGTGCATTTTTGATTTCCACCCGCTCGAAGAAGCGTTGCCCGCCATAGATACGGTAGGGAATCCCCGCCTGCAGAAAAGCCTCTTCCAGCACCCGCGACTGGGCGTTGGAGCGGTACAGCACCGCCATTTCCCGCCGCGCGGTGCCTTCCTGAAATAGCTTATCCATGCGCCCGGCAATAAAGCGCGCTTCATCCACTTCATTGAAACCGGAATAGAGGCGGATCAAATCGCCATCGCCGCCCTCGGTCCACAGTTCCTTGCCTAGGCGGTCACTGTTATGGCCGATCACCGCGTTGGCCGCTTTCAGAATAGTGCCGGTGGAACGGTAATTCTGCTCCAAGCGAATGGTACGGGTATCCGGGAAGTCGCGGCTGAATTTGTGGATGTTCTCGATCTTGGCGCCACGCCAGCCATAAATGGACTGATCATCGTCACCGACAATGGTGACCGCATTATTTTCGTCCGCCAGCAACCGCAACCAGGCGTACTGGATGCTGTTGGTATCTTGGAACTCGTCTACCAAAATGTGCCGGAAGCGACGCTGGTAGTGGCCGCGCAGGTTGTCGTTGTCGCGGAACAGCTCCAGTACCCGTAGCAGCATTTCGTTGAAATCTACCAACCCGCCCCGCTCGCAGGCCTCTTCATAGGCGAAGTAGATCTTCTGCATGGTCAACGCGAACAGGTCGCCGCCGGTATCCATATGCCGAGCGCGGAGTCCTTCGTCTTTCTGACTATTAATAAACCAGGTGGCCTGACGGGCTGGCCAGCGTTGTTCATCCAGGCCCAATTCCTTGCTGACTCGCTTGATCAGCCGGATTTGGTCATCCGCATCAATGATCTGGAAGCCTTGGGGGAGACCGGCCTCCTGCCAGTGGGCGCGCAGCAGGCGATGGGCAATACCATGAAAAGTGCCCACCCACATGCCATCGGCAGACATGTCCAGCAGCTGCTCAATACGCCCGCGCATTTCCGCAGCGGCTTTGTTAGTAAAGGTCACCGCCAAAATACCGAACGGCGAAGCCTGTTCGGTGGCAATCTGCCAGGCGATACGGTGTACCAACACGCGGGTTTTGCCGGAACCGGCCCCCGCCAGCACCAGCAAGTGTTGATCATCGGCAGCCACCGCATCGCGCTGGGCCGGGTTCAAACCATCAATAAGGGAAGTCACGTCATCCATGGCGCGAAAGTTTAGCAGAATGTCCTTGCCGGTGATGCCCGCCGGAGAGGGCAATTTCCCCCTGTCCCGATACTTCCCTCCTCTCTCCCAAGAAAGTCGGTTTCCCTCGCCCCCAACCTGTGGGTAAACTGGAAACAAAAACACTCGGCTCTTAAGCCAGAGGAAACGTAAACGGTGTCATTACAGCCCCCATCATTCCAGCCAGCACCCCAGTTTAATGGTGTGCTTAATGAGCAATGCCAATTGCTGCTAAGCGGCATCGCCGAACTGTTGCTGTTGGAAAGTGCCGCCGTCATTATCCTGGCGTGGGTTTACTGGCACAGCCCCGTGTCCCAGCCAACCGTGCTAACCTGGTTTGGCATCATTGCCGTGGTACAGATTGCCCGTTTATTTATTCTGTCCTATTACCGTCGCCAACTAGATGGCCAAGAAGCCCTGCCCTTGTTCAGGCGTATGCTCTCAGCCCTCGCTCTCGCCTCGCCCTTATTGATCGGTTTGGCCGGCTACCTGTTCAACCCTTTGGATAGCCTATTCAGCCCGCCAATGCTAGGCGCACAACTGGTATTAATTTGTCTGGGCTTAGGCCTAAGCACCACGGCGCTGGTCGCCTACAGTAGCCATTTCCCCACCGTGTTTTTGTATTTGATCATGCTGCTCGGCCCAGCAGTGGCTCGCCTATCGGAAACCCAGCAACACAGTCAATTGGCACTGGTCCTACTGATGTCCCTGCTGGGGTTGTTCTTCCTGGTCGCCGCCCGTCGCATCAATCACACCGGCCACAAAGCCATGATGTTGCAAGCCAACAACCGCTCACTGATTGATTACCTGAACCGCGCACGCAGCGACGCTGAAGCTCTGAACGAGAAACTGGCTCAAGAGATTTACGATCGCAAAGACGCTCGCCAGCGATTACAAGACACCAACGATCGACTAGAAAGCATGGTGCAGGAACGCACCCGAGCCTTAGGCGAAACCAACACCGCCTTGGCGGCGACCAGCGAACGACTAGAGCTAGCCTTGGAAGCCAGCAACATCGGCCTGTGGGATTGGATGCTGGATACCGGACTCAATCACCACACTAATTTCGACCGCCTGCTAGGATACGACAGCGCCTACTTCAAAAACTTCTTCGGCGACTTGGATACCTTGGTTCATCCGGATGACCTGGCTCGAATCCGCCAAGCCATGGTTTCGCACTTCAAGGGTGAAGACCCCCGCTACCACGCGGTTTATAGATTGCGCCACGCAGACGGCAGCTGGCGCTGGATTGAGGACGAAGGTCGAGTGGTGTCCCGCAGCGAAAGCGGTCGCGCCATACGCATGATCGGCACGCGTCGTGATATCACCGAAGATCGCCAGGCCCAGGAACAACAACGGTTAGCCGCAACCGTGTTTGAAAACGCCCCAGAAGGCATTTTCATTCTTGATCATAAATTCCGTTTCCTTGCCGTAAACACCCGCTTCGAGCAGATCACCGGCTATACCGAGTCTCTGCTTATCGGCCGCCGTATCTTGGAAGAAGAAGGCGCCCAGGCGAACCGGGAAATCTATCTGGAGATTACCGCCGCCCTGCTCGATAACGGCTTCTGGGAAGGGGAAATCAACGAACGCCGCCGTAACGGCGAAATATATCCGGAATGGCTACAGATGAGCGCGGTGCGAGACGAGCAGAAACGGGTAATCCGCTATGTGGGGATGATGTCTGACCTGACCGCGCGTAAGGAAACCGAGCAACAACTACAGTTTCTCTCCAACTATGACCGCCTCACCGGCCTAGCCAACCGCACCCAGTTCCGCGAGCATCTACACAAGTCACTAACCCTTGCCCGCCTGAACCGCCAAAAGGTCGCCCTGTTAATGATCGACCTAGACCGTTTCAAGCCCATTAACGAATCCCTAGGGCATGAAATCGGCGATCGTCTGCTAAAAGCAGCCGCCGAACGCATGGCCCAACATGCCGGCGGGCAAGAGTCCTTGGCTCGGGTCGGCGGCGATGAATTCACCCTATTATTAGAGAATCATGGCAGCGAAGGCAGCATTAGTCAGCAGTGCCAACAGCTTATCAATGCCATGAAAAAGCCGTTCCTGATTGACGGTCACGAACTACTTTTGGGCGCAAGCATCGGTATCAGCATATTCCCGGATACCGCCAAAGAAGCGCAGAGCATGATCAACCAGTCCGACATGGCGGTGTATCAGGCCAAACGTAGCGGCGGCAATAATTTCCAATTTTACCGCAGCAACATGCGCGTGGCCTCAGTAGAACAACTGGCCTTGGAAACTAGCCTGCGCAAGGCCATTTTCAAGAACGAATTCGTGGTGCACTACCAACCCAAAATGAACCTGGCCAGCAATCGAATTACCTCGGTGGAAGCCCTAGTGCGTTGGCAGCACCCCACCATGGGCCTGCTTCCACCGGCAGACTTTATACCGCTTGCCGAAGAAACCGGGTTGATCTCTGCCATTGGTGAGCTCGTACTGGAACGCTCCTGTCGCCAAGCACACAAGTGGCAGAAACAAGGCCTCGGCGAGATCTGCGTCTCAGTAAACCTTTCTGCTCACCAGTTCCGCAAAGGAAACGTAGCGGAAACCATCGATCGAGTCCTATCCACCACGGAACTGTCCCCGCACCTGTTGGAATTAGAACTCACCGAGAGCCTAATCATGGAAGACATGGAGCAGAACATCGAACTGCTCCAGCAATTGCGCAGCCGGGGTGTTGAGTTAGCCCTGGACGACTTCGGCACTGGCTACTCCTCGCTCAGCTACCTGAAGCGTTTCCCGGTAGATACCTTGAAAATTGATCGCTCATTTATCATGGAGCTAGACAAGAACCCGGACGATGCCGCCATTACCCGCGCCATCATCGACATGGCCCATAGCCTGAAAATGAACGTAATCGCCGAAGGGGTGGAAACCGCAGATCACCTGAGCATTCTGCGAGACATGCATTGTGACAGCATCCAGGGCTACCTGATAAGCCGACCCGTACCGGAATCTGAGTTACTAGAATTACTGCACACCCAAGCGTATAGGGACGCCATTGATCATTGAGAATCGCTGACTCACGGCACCACCGTCGTTACCTTGGCCAAGGGCAACGAACCAGCGGCAAGGCTGAGCATGAAATAGCGTTGCTGAGGCTCCTTAAGCTGATTGCGGCGCGTATCCACGCACTAACCCTTAAGCATCTCCAGCGTATCCTCCGCCTGAAAATACCCTTCCAGATGGCGACGCAACCATGCCTCTAGCAAGCCTTCTTCCTGCAGCTTAGCCATCACCGGCGGCAGGAAGCGACGAGCATCATCCAACATCAGCTCGCGGGTCACACCCAATTCATCAAGCAAGCCCGTCAGGCTGGTATCACCGTATTTATCAAAAAACGCCTGCACCCCGGATTCCAACATGACATTGAAGTAATCTGTGTGGCGAAGCTCCCGCCAATACTCGAACACGATCACGAACAGCTCTTGAATATCCTCACTGCTCACCAGCTCTTTCACGTCCGCCACCGGGCGTTGCCCAAAATCCTGCCAGGCCACCTTCACCAGCTCACGCAGTTCAGCTACGTTCTCGTCACAGTACAAATAAGGGTCACTCAATAATTGCTCCGTACGGCGCAGCAACCATTCCTGCAAGCGGATCTCTAGGCTGGCCAGCCAGCGCTCCGGTAATCGTTTGCTCAACTGGCCGCGAAAGGGGCTAGGTAAGCCCTGATGCAACAGCGTCTTGATTCCCAGCTGGGCCCCCCCCGCCAGCAGCGCCAGCAACACCGGGTTGCGCCCCAGCCAAGCCATCCCTTCCCGAGACAATGGGATTTCCAGCACCTTATCGAACAGAGCCATCACCACGGCCTCATCGATAACTTCTTCCACAATGCGTTCGCTCTGGATAGCGTGGTCATAGAATTGCTCCACCATATCGCCCACCAGCTCGGGAATCGCACCACTGATATCCATCTTCACCGCGTACTTCTGCGCCGTAGCAAACACCTGCTCAGCCTGTACCCACTGATTCAAGGAGTAGCTTGCCGCTTTCTCAAGAATGTAATCCAGCTCATCAACGATCAACGAATCCAGATGCCCCGGCGAGAGGCGCGCCAATAGATAACCAATCAGCCCATCCAGTAAACGATTCGCCACTTCTTGTTTATTGCTCGCCATTTTTTACCTTCCCTATGAAGAAAGTTCTTGATGATACGCACATCAATTGTATCATTCAGTGATGTAACAGTTGCGGAGGAATGTATAATGTCGACCTCGATTCTACCTATTCGACGAAATTTAAAATTCAACCTGAACCCGGCCAAGGCGCTGACCTGGCACCGGGACGGTCTGAATATTAGCCAGTTCCTCAACACCATGAGCCTGTTCTTCCCGGTCGGTGAACGCTTCTTTATCAACAGCGTCCGCAATTATCGCGACCAGATTACCGATCCAGAACTGAAAAAGGCCGTAACCGCCTTTATCGGTCAGGAAGCCATCCACGGCCGTGAGCACGAAGAGTACAATGACTTCGTTGCCCAGGCGGGCGTTCCCTTGCATGCCCAAGAGGCCATTGTTGCCAAGCTACTTGGCGTGGTTCAGCAATACAGCCCAGAGGCCATTCAATTAGCCATCACCGTATCTCTGGAACACCTGACCGCCATTCTTGGCGGCGGCCTGCTAGACCTACCGGAAATCATGGATGGCTCAGACGAAGACTATAAGGCCATCTGGTATTGGCACGCTCTAGAGGAAACCGAACACAAGGCCGTGGCCTTCGATGTATACCGTACCGTTATCGGCGAAGACAGCAATCTTGGCGCCTACGCCCTGCGCAGCAGCACTCTGGTATTGTCTACCGCCGCGTTCTTTACCCTGTTCACCCCCTTTTATTTACACAATGTACGCATCAAGGGTGGCCTGACCGACCTGAAGGGCTGGCGAGCGGTGGCCAAACACACTTGGGGCCGCAAAGGGGTTTTCCTGAACATCACCAAACCTTGGTTTGATTGGTTCAAACCCGGCTTTCACCCTTGGGACCACGACAACCGCGAACACCTGAAAAACTTCAAAGCCCTGCTTGGCGACCGTCTCAAGGACGCGGCATAACCGTTTTACTTCACCGTGCTCTCCCTTTTCCGGTGATTTTCAGGGTCGGCATTTTTGCCGGCCTTTTTTTTGATTTGATTCCACCGATGCCACGTTACAACCTCAAATTTTCACCTAAGAAAGCGCCGGCTCGATCACCGGCGTTTTTGTGGAACACGGAGATTTACCCCCCATTGCCAACTTGGGTGGAAACAACCCGATCATCAGCGAGGCGAACGTTTGCCGCCGGGGCGCTGCCGTCCCGGTCTTCACCGAAATACAGCGTGGTGTGCGGGAACGGAATTTCAATGCCCGCTTTGTCGAAGTAGATCTTCACTAGCCGATTGAAGGCACGCCCCACAGCCCACTGGTTGCCCGGCGTGGTTTTAATCACCGCACGGATATTCACCGAACTGTCCGCTAAGGCCGACACCCCAGCCACTTCCAGCGGAGCCAGAATATCCTTCCTGTGCTCGCCGTCCTTCAACGCTTCAAACGCAGCCTCCAGCTGCACGATGGCATCGTCGATGCTCTCGCGATAAGCAATGCCATATTCACCCACATGATTACCGAATTCACGGGTGTAATTAGACACCGCATCCACCGAGGAAAACGGCACTATGTGGTAAGTACCATACAGGTCACGCAACGCCACCGACCGAATACCCACACGCTCCACGGTGCCGGAGTGAGCACCAACACCAACGAAATCCCCCGTGTTCATGGCATTTTCCAATTGGATAAACACCCCAGTAATCACATCCTGAACCAGCTTCTGTGCGCCGAAGCCAACGGCCAGGCCGAGCACACCGGCACCGGCAATCAGCGGCCCGATATCCACACCCACTTCGGAAAGCACAATCATCACCGTCATGATAATAATGGTAATGGCCAACGTAGTATGGAACAGGCCAAGTAGGGTTTCACCACGGGCGGCCTGAGCTGGGGTGCTGTTTTCATCAGGGCAGAATTTATGTTCCACCAGGCTAGCCAACACAACCCACACCGCCGCGGCCAACGCCAGAATAATCAGAATATCGACCAGGGCCGAAACCGCCTGGGTGCCGGTTGTCGTGGCATACCAAGCACCCAAGTCATATAAGGCCCAAGCATCCAGCGACATCACAATCACCAACGCCAATATCAGCGCACGGATCACTTTCAGCCCAGTGGGAACATAAATGTTCACCCGATCTTGCAGATGCGGCATGCTGGCTTTCAGCCCCTCGGGAAGCTGTATTTCCTTGCCGATCAATTGCCCTAATGCAACAGACCCCAGCAAGCCCAGCCCCACAAACACCAGCGTCTCCAGTGTTGCTAGCGCCACATAGGGCAAGGCGGTTTCGGGGTTCAGTACCGTAACGGCAAATACCAGCAAGGCGTACGTAAGTGCCAGCCAATGCCAGCTACGCGCCAATACCAGCCACATTAAACGCACCACCCCGGTTCTGGCGCTCGCCCGTTGCTTCAACGCATCACGCAGCACCGTGCGTTTACGCAAAATGACGGTGGCTGCATAAATCAACGCCACCAGCATAACCACCGTGCTAACAGCGCTACCCAATACAGGAGAAAAATTGAAATTCAACATCGGCACTAGCACCAGCAAACCATAGCCAATCAGCCCGGCCTCACGGGCAAGAAAACGATTGCAGTAGCGAGCCTGCTGCTGCGCTACCGGCAACAACCGCAGGCCTTCATAGCGCGAGGAGAAAAACACTCGCAGCCCCGCTTTAGCGAGTTCCACCAATAAAAACGCATTCAAAAACAGCGCCAATCGGGTGGCATCCGCCCCCAGCTGTTCGCTCAATAACGGCGTCACAAAGGTACCGGCCAGATAAGCCAAAACCACCACAACCCCATCCACAAGAATTGCCAACGCTACCGCCGCCGTGGTGCGTAAAATAGCCAGCTTCGCTGGACCAGCACCGGCCCAGTGACTAAGACGCGCAAAGATCGAGCTGGCCAGTGCCCGTAATGCCCAAAACACAACAAACGTGACAACCGCCAGAATCACCAGATTCAATAGCGCCGCGCTCGCCGTTTTCATATCCAACGATGAGGAGGCTGCTGGCGCACCAGCAGGCTCAGCGTCGGCGCCAAACCATCCCGTAACCAAGGCGCCTAACGCCACAAACTGCCGGCCCATATCACCCGCCAAACTGCCGGTAACCGATGCCATCCGCCGGGCCAGTGAGACCTGCTCTGCGGTTTGCCCACTGGGGGCCTTATCGGCGATCTCTGCGGCCCGCGCATCATCCTCCACCCCGATAGGCGCTGATACCGCCCCTTCCTGTAAATCGCGCAGTTGGTCGATCAACAGCTGGCGGCTGGCGTCATCCTCCAGCAGGTCCGCCAGCTCACCGTATTGATTGGCTTTCGCGACCGGCTCCTGCGCAGGCGCAGCGGCCGTAAATAGCAGAAGAATAAGAGAAAGACAGGCTGTCAGGCCCCGTAAAAGCTGGGGGTGATGGCTCATCACTGATCTCCTTACCCCGGCTAACGCCGAGCAAAATACATTCATTCGATGGTCATTCAGGCGCCCACCCTAACAATCAAGAGCGTGGACAATGTGAAGATTACGGCAAGGAATTACGTGATTTATCAATTGCGAATTGGCCCTAGCGAACCACCGGCGGCGAGGAAGTGCCAATCCCTTAGGTTGACCGTGACATTATTCACTGTAACTATCGGGTTTGGTTATTCATTGAGTAACGATCAATACCACTCAGTGGCAGCGTTAAGGAACGCATTCTGGAGCCCTGACGCTCAGGCTTTAGCTCCTTATATCCATACTTTGGAGCAAGCCAACAAAGGCTTACAGATCGGCCACCCAGCGTTATGGTATCGGCCCGAGTTATAGACTGCGCTGCGGTTCGCTCTGGCTACATTGCCAAGGCCACCCCCCAACGGCACAGCCAATGCGCCCTTGGCGCCATTGCATAGCCGTTTGTGCGGGCTACCGTAAACAAACAGCCTCAAGCACGGCATGAAGGCGACCGTATTGGTGAAGGGCCAACGCTGAGCGACGGCACCGACAACGTAGCCTACAGCGCATTGCTACTGGTGGACGATCATGGGCCCCGCTGGCTAACTGCCATCGCGGCCCACCGGTTAGATACAAACAACCACAACAACAGCGACAAGCAAGAGGAAGCAGCCTGATGGTGCAGTGGCGCGACAGTAAAGTGAGCCGTAATGGCATAGACTTGGCCGTGCGGACCTGGAGTCCCGACAAAAGCCCCACCGTGGTGCTGGTACACGGCTACCCGGACGCCAGCCATGTCTGGGAAAAAGTGGCGGAACGGCTCAGCCGAGATTTTAAAGTGGTCGCCTACGATGTGCGCGGCGCCGGTAACTCCTCCACCCCCAAGAACCGCGCGGCCTATAAGCTGTCCCAGCTGCGTGGCGACCTGCATGCGGTTATGGATGCAGTTTGCCCCGATGAAAAAGTCCATCTGGTGGGGCACGACTGGGGCTCCGTTCAAACGTGGGAATCGGTCACCGAGCCCAACGCTGAGCACCGTATCGCGTCCTATACGACCCTGTCTGGTCCTTGCCTCGACCATGTGGGGCAATGGATGAATGCCCGGCTGCGCGAGCAAAAAATTGGCGCCGTGCTCAACCAACTCGCCCACTCTTGGTATATCGGCGCCTTTCAGTTACCGGTGTTAGCCCCGGCACTGTGGAAAGCCGGGTTAGCGAAGGTCTGGCCACAGGTACTGCGGCGCACCGAGAACCTTTACAGTGAAGCTAGCGTCACCCAACTGCAGGATGGCACCCACGGGATTGAACTGTACCGCGCCAACATGCTGCCCTGCCTGCTCAAACCCCGTGAGCGTTACACCAAAGTACCGGTACAGCTAATCGTTGCCCGCGAAGACAACTATGTACGCCCAGCCATGCTCGAAGATCTACCACAATGGACCGAGCAACTTTGGCGCCGCGAGCTGGATTGTGGCCACTGGGGCCCGCTCTTGCAGCACCCGGATGTAACTGCCAACTGGGTTCGAGAATTCATTCACCACATCGAAGGCGCCCCTGCCGCCGGGCCGCTGCAACGCAGTAAAGTCACCACAGGCCACCCAACCGGGCCAGACAGCGGTAAACGGGTGATCATCACCGGTGCCGGTTCCGGTATCGGCCGGGAAACGGCCTTAGCTTTCGCCCGCCGTGGCGCTCTAGTGGTGTGCACCGACATCAACAGCGAAGCGGCCGCCGCCACCGCCCGCACCATTACCGCTGAAGGCGGCGAAGCCCTGAGCCGCAAATGCGATGTCAGCAACACCCGCTCCATGGAAGCGCTGGCGACTTGGGTAGAAAAGGAATTAGGTGCCCCGGATATCGTCGTCAACAATGCCGGCATCGGCCTGTCCGGCTCGTTGCTCGACACCAGCGTTAAAGATTGGCAGCAGGTGCTAGGGGTCAACCTGTGGGGCGTGATTCATGGTAGCCGGCTATTCGCCCGCCAGATGATCGACCAAGGGCGCGCCGGGCATATCGTCAACATAGCCTCTGCCGCCGCTTTTATGCCTTCGCGCATGTTGCCGGCCTATGCCACCAGCAAGAGCGCAGTGTTAATGTTCAGCGAGTGTCTGCGAGCAGAAATGGGCGAACACAACATCGGCGTCAGCGCCATTTGTCCGGGCATCATCAATACCCCAATCACCCGCAACACCCGCTTTGTAGGCGTCGACGATGACGAACAAAGCCGCCGCCAGAAAAACGCTGAGAAACTTTACCAACGTCGTGCCTTTACTCCCGACCGGGTCGCGCAGGCCATCGTCGAGGCGGTAGAGAAAAACCGCGCGGTAGTTCCCGTCAGCCCAGAAGCTCTGGGTATGCAATGGCTGGGGCGCTTCACACCCTCGCTGGCCCGTAATCTGGCTCAGGTAGAATTCACCCCCTGAGCTGGGCGCATCCATGCCTCCGTAGGAAGCAGCGGTGCACCTCGCAACCACTGCGGGCTGTGGCCCCGCTGCAAAAAGGGGGCTATCATCCCAGCATGAAATCCAGTGACCGTAACCCCGCAGCTATTTTGCGCAGCCTGAGGAAATACACTCAACCGGCTGAGCAACAGGCACCGGCAGACGCCGGAGACCACAAAGAATTTACCATCGACGAACTGGCGCTCGAAGCCGGCTCGACGGTGCGTAACGTGCGCGCCTACCAGGATCGCGGCATTCTGCCGCCCCCGGAAAAGCGCGGCCGCACCGGTATTTATACCGATGTGCATTTGGCGCGCCTGAAGATCATCGGCGCCTTGCTGGATCGCGGCTACACACTCAACAATATCCGCGATCTACTCAGCGCCTGGGAACAAGGTCGCGAGCTCAATGACATCCTTGGATTGGAAGTAGCAGTCACCACTTGGCAGACTCCCAGCGTCCCCTCCTACTTGGACTATCAGGACCTGCTGGACGACTTCGGCGAAGACATCACACCAGAAGTAATGACCAAGGCCGTCAAACTCGGCTATATCATCCCCGAAGGCATGCGCCTACGTCTGCCCTATCCACGCGTCTACAACGCGGGTAAAGAGCTCAACCAAGCGGGCGTACCGCTGGATGCAGTGCTCACCCATGTAAGCCTAGTGCGCAAAGAAGTAGACAAGTTGGCGGAGCGTTTTATCGGCATGATCATCCATCACATGGTGGATGAAAAGTACGGCGACGAAGCCCTTCCCGAAGGCGAAGACGTACCCAAACTGGCCGATTTTATTACCCGTATCCGCCCACTGGCAGATGCCGTCGTTAGCGACGAACTCGGCCGGGTGCTGGAAAAAAGCATCAACAAAATTCTCGTTGACCGCCTTGCCAACGTGCTAGCCCACATAGAAGAAAAATAACGCGCTGGCCGCGCTAACCTCAGGTACCGCCAAAGGCAAGGTCGCACTTGACGTCTTTGGCGGCTAAGCCGCACACACCCGCTCTGCCGGAACCCAAGCGTTCAGCCTCGGCCGCTCTGGTCGATCACGACGCCTGGCGCGCCCGCCCGCAACAGTTCGCGTAGCTCATCCGGCACCGCTGTCTTCTCGAACGGCTCAGTGGTCATCATCACATACACCGCTTCTGAATGGGCAATGGCACGGCCATCGTCCGCATGGCGGATATCCGCCTGTAGCGAGAACGAGGTGGTGCCCATATGGGTAAGTGAAACAAACACATCCAACACATCGTCAAAGCGTGCCGGCGACCGCCATTGGGTGGTCAATTTCACCACCTGGTTATCCAGCCCCGCCGCCAGCAACTGGCGGTAATCACAGCCCAACGCGCGCATGAATTCAGTCATGGCGATATCCACGTAATCGCCATAACGGGCGTTAAACACCACTTGCTGAGCATCGCATTCGTTGTAGCGCACCCGAAAACGAAAACAGAACGGTTGGGTCATGATTTTCCTTTTTTCATTCTTTTCGCGTCGACATAGACGCATGGCATGGCCAAAGCACGACTGTGATTACAACATCCGCTCAATCGGCAATAACGACAATAACCATGCCAGCATGCGTCGCCAAACGGTGGCCTTGGGTTCACGGGAATACAAGACCGGCTTACCGTCATATCCATCCGCGCCCCACAATAATTCGCCTTCCTGCTTTTCAAGACGGTAACTGTTTTCCGGCGCTAACCCTTCTTCGATAAATGCCGCCACCTGCTGCCCCAGTTCAGCGGACACTACGTAGTATCCCATTTCGGTATTCAAATGCACCGAGCGCGGATCGATGTTGAAAGAACCGACAAACACTTCGCGTCGATCCAACACCATCGCTTTGGTATGCAGGCTCGCCTGGGAGCGCCCTTTGAACAACCGCACCTGCCGGTGCAGTGCCCGGGCATTGGGCTGTAATTCATGCAGCTCAACCCCTGCAGCCAACAGTGCTGCACGGTAACGCGCATAAGCACCATGAGCGGCAATCACATCATTAGTGGCCAAACTGTTAGTCAGCACCGCCGCGCGTCCGCCGCGCTGCTGGAACCCTCCCAGCGCCTCAACAAAAGCATCACCGGGAATAAAATAACTGGCCTCCATCAATAACTCCCGATTGTCTTGCCTGCCCAGCAAACGCGCCAGTTGCTCTCCCATCAACGTCTGCTTCGCACCACTGGCCTTATCCGGGCTATCAAACAGCAACGCTGCCGGAGCCTGCACACATTGCTGCTCTTGTTTTGCCAAGTAATCGGTGAAAAATGCTTCATGCTGGGGAAAGAGGTAAGGGTAGCCTTGCAATGAAGTGCGCCAGCGCCCCAACCAACGCCAGGCCCGATCCGCTGTCGCCTCCGTGCGATGACGGTAACTTTTCATAGACACCGCTAACGGGCTATCCCAAAAGGCATCAAAAGCCATTTGCGTGTCGGCCACGATGGCGCCATGGGCATACAGATCCAGATCACGGAAATTAGTGGATGGGTTTACGCCGAAATAGTGATCCGCAACATTACGCCCACCCACCAACGCTCGTTCGCCGTCCATAATCCAAGCTTTGTTATGCATGCGGTGATTTAATCGCGGAGCATAGTAGAGCCATTGCAGAAAATGCTTGTAGCGCCCCTTGAACGGATTGAACAGGCGCACCTCAATATTTGGGTGCGCATCCAGCACCGCCCACTTCACATCCCGGCCCAGCTGATTGGCATGATCCAACAACATGCGCACCCTCACGCCCCGCCGCGCTGCCTCCAACACTCGGTAGATGAGCAGCTTTCCGGTCGTGTCGTCATCCCAGATGTAATACTGCATATCCAGTGTGCGAGTGGCCAAACGTGCCAAAGTAACACGCAGCGTAAAAGCCTGATCGCTATCTGCCACCAGAGAAAAAGACGATACCGGTGTAAGTGCGGAGCCTGATGTTGCTCGGCTCATTTTCCTTCACCTTTTGACCAATGCATTGGCCATAGTGGTTGCTCGTTAATCCGCAAACCGGTATGCATGCCGCCGTCCTCTCCGCTCCCATCATGACCTTCTGATGACAAGAATATAAAATCTATTCTGAGTGCCAACCCTGCCATACATTCATTCGGATTCATCAAACTATCACGATCTTTTTACCGCATTTTCTTGTTATGGCGTCAGCCTTGTTGTCCCCCTTTCTTGTAAGGATGACCGCACATGGAAAAACGCGCCCTCACAACACCCGTAGTCACCGCCATTCTCGCCACGCTCTGCATCAGCGTCAGCGCCGCTCCCTACGACTGGAACTACCCGGCACCGATTAAATCCCCAGGCGCTAACAATAACGGCAAGGTGGTGCTGTTCGATGTCTCCCACGGTGGTACGGAAGGCAATGCCGACTGGGTTATCGACGGCGGCTTTTCCGATTTTGCTGACAGTCTCGTCAATGCCGGTTATACCGTGCAGGAATATCGCGGGGTAGATAAAAACAGCGACGGCGTTATCCAGTTCGTCGATGACTACACCAACCCCAGCACGGCCAACAGTAACGCTAATGAAGCGGTCATTACCTACAGCGCTATTAGTCATGCCGACGTATTGGTGCTGGCTGAAAGCAACCGCCCTTTCACCCAATCGGAATTACAGGCGCTGGAAGATTTTGTCGCCGATGGCAAGGGCATCTTCTTTGTTGCCGACCACTATAACGCAGACCGCAACCTGAACACTTGGGACAGTACCGAAGTATTCAACGGCTACAATCGTTCCTCCTTGCCCCAGTTCAATGTAGGCGGCAGCTACGGCGATCTACGCAACCCGGGCACCGCCAACGGCTGGTTAGCCCAGGAGTTCGGTATTCGTTTCCGCTTCAACGCCATCGACTGGCATAGCGGCGCCAGCGGTATCGAACCCGCCAGCCAAGTGGAAGGCCTCACAACCGGCGTAGGCCCTGTGCTGATGGCCGGCGGCGCCACCCTTGCCATCACCGACCCCAACAAAGCCAAGGGGCTAGTGTACTTTTCCACTAGCGACAGCCCCAGCCGCTGGAGCCACGCGGTGGATTCTGGTCTCTACTTTGGCGGCACCGCCGAAGGCCCTTATGTGGCCATCGCCAAATCCGGGGCGGGCAAAGCCGCTTTTATTGGCGACTCCAGCCCCATCGAAGATGCCAGCCCAAAATACAAACGTCAGGATAACGGTAATACCAAAAGCACCTACCCAGGCTGGACCGATGCCGGTAACGCGGCTCAGCTCAGCATGAACCTGATCGACTGGCTTGCTACACCGCAAAGCTATACTCGGTTCGACACCAGCGCCCACCCAGCAGGCACCGCCACCCCTACCCCCATGGCCAGCGAAGAGTTGGACGACCCGGATAACGGCCAGCCCTGGAACACCCCCTCCGGCGGCTATAACCCCTGGGATGCCAGCACCTTTGACTACGCGGCCTACGGCGCACCGGACGGCCCGGGCGGCAGCACTGGCGGTGGCAACGGCAATGCTCTATCCGTGAGCGACGCTCTAGCCGAACCCACGGGAACAACGGTGACGGTGGAAGGCGTGATCACCCAAGCCATCAACGGCGAGTACGCCCTAGAAATCCAGGACAGTGCCGGCAGCGCCACGCTTTACGTGAAACTGGAAAGTCAGTATCGCAGTGCCTTTAGCCCGCAGAATAATCCGCAGGTGATCGGCGAGACACTCCAGGTCTCTGGCGAGCGTGATGTCTACATGGGCGAACCGAGCATCGAATACGTCACCGACATGCAATGGGTGGCCAGCAATGCATCGAGCGGCACGTGTGGCAGCAATGGCGCCGTCTCGGTGAATGATGCCTACGCCAGCAGCCAAGGCAGTCCGCTCACCGTCATTGGCGAAGTGATTGGCGGCGTTAACGACCCCCATGCCCTGGAGCTGGGCGACCTTGTTAGCAGCACCACCCTCTACGTGAAATTGGAAGCGGATCAACGCGCCGAATACAGTCCCGCCAACAACCCCGCCATGGTCGGCCAGACCCTCAAGGTGGACGGCGTGCGCGACCTCTACATGAGCACACCCAGCCTAGAATCCGTGAGCCATCTCGCGGTAATGGGTAACTGCCCCTGAAACACCCAAGACATCACCAGCGGCGTTCGCGTCGCCCTTCTTTCAACTCAACACACAGGAAACACCATGAGTACTTCACTGCGATCCCTGCTGGTTCTGTCTCTGGCCAGCGGCGCCTTGCTGAGTGGCTGTGGCGGCGATGATAACAACACCCCACGGGTGGATCTTCGCCTGATGGAAACCACCGACATCCACGCCAACGTAATGGACTATAATTACTACAGCGACAGCGTGGATAACGGCCACGGCCTGGTACGCACCGCCATGCTGGTCAAACAGGCCCGCGAGGAAATCACCTACCCGGGTAACTCCGCGCTGGTGGACAACGGCGACTTAATCCAGGGCAGCCCTATGGGTGACTGGCGTCAAGCTCAAGGGCTCACCAGCGGCGAGGTGCACCCGGTCTATAAAGTCATGAATGAAATGGCCTACGACGTGGGCAACTACGGCAACCACGAATTCAACTATGGCTTGGACTTCCTCGCCGAGAGCGTAAACGACGCCGCCTTCCCTTACATCAGCGCCAACGTTTTTAGCGCCGACGGCAGCACCCCCTACTTTGACCAGTACACGCTAATCACCAAGACCGTTTATGATCGCGACGGCAATCCTCATGAGCTGACTCTCGGTTTTATCGGCTTTCTACCGCCACAGATTATGCAGTGGGACAAGAAGAACCTGGAGGGTAAGGTCAGCACTAAAGACATCAAGGCCGTTGCCGAGCTGTTGGTCCCACAGATGAAAGCGGAGGGCGCGGACATCATCGTCGCCATCCCCCATTCCGGTATCAACACCACCGCCTATTCGGAAAACGCCAAGGCAGAAAACAGCAGCTGGTACCTAGCCGATGTGGAGGGTATCGACGCCATCATGTTCGGCCACAGCCACCTAACCTTTCCTTCCATAGACTTTGCCAAAACCGCCAACGTGGATCTGGAAAAAGGCACCATCAAGGGTGTGCCCTCGGTGATGCCCGGCTACTGGGGCAGCCACCTGGGCATCATCGACCTGACTCTGGCACTCAATGAAGACGACGAAAGCTGGGCCGTGGTGGACAGCAAGGTAGAAGCCCGAGCCCTAAACCCGGAAAGCGAGGCAGACGCCGCACTGACCGCATTGGTCAAACCCGACCACGACGCCACACTGGAGTACATGGACCAAGTGATCGGCGAATCCACCGACGACATTTTCAGCTTCCTGGCCGTGGTAAAGGATGATCCTTCCATCCAGATTGTTAGCGATGCCCAGAAGGCCTATGTGGAAGACGCCATTGTCGGCACCGAGCTGGATGGCCTGCCGGTGCTGTCTGCTGCGGCGCCGTTCAAAGCCTGCGACCGCAAGGGCGTCTGCGCCGAGGAAAGCAGTTTCACCGTGGTGCCCGCCGGCGAATTGAAAGTGAAAAACATTGCCGACCTGTACCTGTATAACAACCGCCTGATGGCGGTTAAAGTCACCGGTGCCGAGCTGGAACAATGGCTGGAGTGTTCCGCCTCGCAGTTCTTCCAGATCACCGATACGGCTGACCGTCAGGAGCTGGTGGATTTCACTGGCTTCCCCACCTACAACTTCGATGTGATCGACGGCGTCACCTACCAAATCGATGTAACCAAACCGGCCCGCTACAACGGCGACTGTGTCAAAGTCAGCGATGGAACACGCATTGTCGACCTGCAATTTGAAGGAACCGCCATTGATCCTGAGCAGACGTTTCTTATTGCCAGTAACGACTACCGCGCCCACGGCGGTAAATTCGCCGGCACGGGTGGCGATCATGTGGTGATTGAATCCCCGGATGAAAACCGCCAGGTAGTGGGTAACTACATTCAGGCCAACAGCCCGGTAACGCCCACCGCCGACAATAACTGGTCCTTCGCACCCATCCTGGGTTACACCAGCAATCTGGAAATCGTATTCCGGGTCCCCAATACCAACCGCGCAAAGAATTTTGTGGCGGATGCGGTTGCCGGAGCGGGTGGCAGCTTCCTCGCCACGTTACTGGACGACAGTGGTAACGAAGCCATCTACGAACTGAACCTGCAACCCTGAGGCATCCCGGCCTGCCCCGCACGGTGGGCCGGGTAATATCGCTGTACCCGAAATAACACCAGCCCCCTTACGGCTCGGCCAAAGGTTCATCGCGTCGAATACGCAGAAAACGGGCAAAGCGGGGCAGCCCCGTAGCCGTTTTTCCGAAATACTTGTAAGTCACCGTGGCCCCCAAGGGCGGCGGTGCCTTGCGCTGTTTATCAGTAAAGCCGGTCCCCAGCTTGAATTGCCGACCATCCGCCTTTTCAACCACCAGCGCCCCCATCATGCCACGGTATTTCCCCTTGCCTGCTGTGTAGCCAATCACCACCGCTTCCGCATCTTGATAGGTCTTCACTTTCAACACCGCATCACTGCGGCCCGCCTGGTACAGGCTATCGCCGTGATGCAGCATCAGCCCTTCCCCCCCTGCCGCCATCACCTTGTCTAACCGCTGCAATAATGCCGCGTGACTTGAGGCCGGCTGCTGCTCTATGACGGAAAAGGTATAGCCATTGCTGGCTGACGCCAGCGCCTTCATTTGTTGAATACGCTGTGAGAATGGCGCACCACTGGCCGGCAAATCAAACACCTTATATTGAATGTGCCGCCACTCCTCAGCGTTGGGCTGCACCCGCCGCACCGCTGCAGAAACAGCCGAAAAACGCCCGTGCCCCATCCACAGCTCCCCGTCCATAGGCGTACTCGGGTAACCGCGCACAAACCAAGCCGGGGCATTGATCACATACCCCCCTTTACTGATCAAGTGCTCCCCATTCCAGTAAGCTCTCACCCCATCCAGCTTTTCGCTGACCCAGTACCCCTCCAGGGCCATTCCCTGCTGATATGTCTGCGCTAGCTGAAGTGCCGGGCCCTGCGCCAAACACCAGCCAGCCATTATCCACAGACCAATAATCGCCAGCCCTTGCCTGCTCTTCACGGCATTGCCCCCGGTTTATGTCAGGCTGGTACCATGACAGATTCGGGCTCCGCTCCCTGTCCGTTTACACATACCGGTGATGTAAGCCATAACGGTTTGCAACAAATCACGACCGGCTGCATCCAACAGGCAGGAGGTAAGCACTTATGCGAATGATTACATTACTGGGGTTGCTGATAATCAGCGCACCATCCCTAGCCGCCGAAGCCTATTTCGCCGGTGGCTGTTTCTGGTGTACCGAGTCCGATTTTGAGCAACTGAACGGCGTTAGCGAAGTTATCAGCGGGTATGCGGGTGGCGACGTCGCCAATCCCAGCTATCAACAAGTAGCCGCTGGCAGCACCGGGCACACCGAAGCCGTAAAGGTCATCTATGACCCCAAAGTGGTTAGCTACGACAACCTACTGACCTGGTTGTGGCGCCATATCGACCCCACCGACGCCAACGGACAATTCGTGGACCGGGGCACCCAGTATCGCAGCGAAATTTTTTATCAAACCGATGAAGAAAAAGAGGCTGCTAAAGCATCAAGGATGGAACTGGAAGAACGTGGCCCCTTTAAAAAACCCATCGTCACAGCAATCACCAAACTAGATAGGTTTTATCCCGCGGAAGATTACCATCAGGATTACTACAAAACCCACTCGCTCAAGTACAAGTATTACCGCTATCGATCCGGTCGCGACCAGTTTCTAAAAGAGCACTGGGATGATCCAGATCACCGCCCTTGGCTTGTAAAAGACGTAACACAATCCTGGCAGGGAGCAGATAAATTTGAGCGCCCAAGTGATTCGGATTTACAAAAAACGTTACCAAAACTTACCTATAAGGTGACCCGTGAAGACGCCACCGAACGCGCTTTTCACAATCCCTATTGGGATAACAAAGAAAAAGGCATTTATGTGGATGTGATCAGTGGCGAGCCACTCTTCTCTTCAACAGACAAGTACCAATCTGGCACAGGCTGGCCGAGCTTTACCCAACCTATAGATGAGGCCTTTATCACCGCTCATGAAGACAATACACTGTTCACCACTCGTACCGAAGTGCGCAGCCGCTACGCAGACTCGCATCTGGGCCATGTCTTTGATGACGGCCCAGCACCTACAGGCAAGCGATGGTGCATGAACTCTGCCGCAATGCGATTTGTTCCTCTGGAGGAAATGACCCAAAAGGGTTACGGAAAATATCTTTCCTATTTTCAATAGCGCACATGAAAAGCGAGAATTTTTTCTCGCTTTTCCAATTTTTTCTTATTTTTGTCTCAAAAAATTAACGCCCTTTACTGCAAACAAAACAATGCTGCCAGCGACAATGCCCAGCACTACATTTACAAGCATGGTCATCAAAACGCTTAGCACAGCGGCCATGGGAAAGGTCACCATTAGTTCGTCTATATAATGCAAAGTATCGTGACTCATTGGCAAGCCATGAAGCAAAATACCCCCGCCTACCAAGAACATAGCAGTCGTTCCTGCCACGGATAAAAACTTCATTAGTTTAGGAGAAAAACCAAGTAGCATCCCTCCTAAAAAAGACCGAATTTTTTCATTTTTTTCTTTACCCGATTCAATCAAATACAAACCCGCATCGTCTAACTTAACAATGCCAGCCACCAATCCATAAACGCCGATGGTCATGGCCCCCGCGATAAGACTTATCACCATAATTTGCTGTAAAAAAGGCGCAGCCTGTACTGTTCCCAAAGCAATAACAATAATTTCTGCAGACAAGATAAAGTCCGTTCGAATAGCCCCTTTAATTTTATTTTTTTCAAAAGAGACCAAGTCCACTTTCGGGTCAATCATGGCTTGAATTCTTTCTTTATGCTCTTGAGATTCTTCTGCTCCATGAAAAAATTTATGCGCTAGTTTTTCCACCCCTTCATAGCACAGGTAAGCGCCACCTAACATCAACAATGGAGTGATCAACCAAGGCAAAAAAGCACTGATCAACAACGCCGAAGGAACCAGAATACATTTATTGCGCATGGAACCTTTAGCCACGGCCCACACCACAGGAAGCTCGCGTTCTGCACGCACGCCCGATGCCTGCTCCGCATTTAACGCCAAGTCATCGCCCAGCACCCCTGCGGTTTTCTTGGCTGCCACCTTGGTCATCACCGACACGTCATCAAGCACTGCGGCGATGTCATCCAGCAACATCAGTAAACTTGTTCCTGCCACGTTATTTATCCTTAAAAAATAAATTTTTTTGAAGTCTAATTTTTTGTCACTTTACAAAATTCAACCTAGGCCGGTTAATGGTGATCGCGACAATGCCGACAATGGCCAGAACCCAGCAATAATGGATAGAACCGATTAACGCCAACGGTGAAAGCTTGGCAATGGAGCAGGCCAGCAACACTTGCGCCCCATAGGGAATTAAGCCTTGCACCACGCAGGAAAAAATATCCAGCATGCTGGCAGAACGGCGCAAGTCCACACCATGGTCAGTGGCAATATCACGGGCCATCTCCCCAGTCAGCACAATGGCCACGGTATTGTTGGCCACAAACACATTCGCAAACACCACCAGCAGGGCAATGCCCATTTCACCGGCACGTTGCAACGGCAGCCTAAGCCAGCGCGTCAAGCCATGAATGCGCTCAATAACCCAGCGGGTACCGCCCTGGTCGGTCATCAGCTGAGACAAGCCGCCAATCAACATGGACAACAGCATGATCTCGAACATGCCTTGGAAGCCTTCATAGATCGCGCCGTTCATGGTGGCCAGATTATAATCGTCCATCATCGCGATGCCGGTGGCGCCTGCAGCGACAATACCGATGATCAGTACCGCCAGTACATTAAGGCCGCTGAGTGCCAAACCAAACACCAACAGGTAAGGCACCACTAGAGCAACCTGAAAAGGTTTGCTCTCTACCTGGTGCTCACCACCGCCCAATACGATTAGCAAGCCCAGAGTCAGTAAGGCCGCCGGCACCGCAATCCAGATGTTGACCCGAAATTTGTCCTTCAACGACACACCCTGGCTACGTGTAGCCGCGATGGTGGTATCGGAGATCATCGACAGGTTATCGCCAAACATGGCGCCACCCACCACCGCGCCCAACGCCAGTGACATGGGCAACCCGGTAGCGCCGGTAAAGCCGACCGCAATGGGAGCCGTTGCCGCAATGGTGCCCATGGACGTACCCATGGCGGTGGCGATAAAAGCAGAGATGAGAAATAGGGCAGGCAGCACCCACTGGGAAGGAATAATGCTCAGGCCAAGTTGGACAGTGGCCTCCACACTGCCAATGCTAACGCTGACACTGGCAAAAGCGCCGGCCAGCAGAAACACTAAACACATGAGAATAATGTTGGGGTGGCCGATCCCCGCCACCAAGCGCTCCACACTGGTATTTAATCGCTGCCCGGCCAATCGCGCCATCAACATGGACAACACAATAGCGACCATGGCCACCACTGGCGCCTTTATCTGGTAGAAAGCAAAGTCAGTATCGGCAGCGGTGTAGTACAAGCCACTACCAAGAAACACCACCAGGAAAAACAACAAAGGGAGCAGCGGCCAAACGCGCCCAGAGGGCACAGCGTGGTTATGTGTGTTGGCCATGTAGGGGCGTCCGGATCAACCAATGATCGACCCAGTGTAGAGCTTCCGAGGCCATGTCGATAGCCGCCTTAACGTGCCATTAAAAAATCAATTAATGGCCACTTGCTGCGCACTCGCTCATCTTCTCTTTTATTTTCGTGGTGCTATAGAAGCCCGCGTAGCCTAGCTTCAGACACTGCCTTAACCCGGTTGGTTACTTTAAGTTCGCTGAAAATCTTTTTCAGATGCCATTTGACGGTATCCTCTGTTATAAGAAGCCGCTCAGCGATCTCTTTGTTCGTCATTCCACTGCTTACACATTTCAACAGAGAAATTTGCTTTATCGTAATGGTTGATTGGGTATTAGTGAGTTTAGGGCGGGCGTCAGCCTCTTCTTTTCTCACCTCGAGATCTTTTGTAGCGTTAGTCTCTGCGCTTTCTGGCAACGTATCAAAAAGATCCCGAGCAATGGGGCTAAACGACATTAATGCTTCTTTAATCCAGTCTCGGGTAAAATAACAGCTTAAATGTTCCGTAAGCTGGTCGGCATCAATAATTGTGCGCTTCGCTAATTTTGATGAACCGAGGCCAAAAATCGCTAATGCCTGGCAATATTGGGCGGCGATCTTGGTTCTAGCGTCTGAAATTGCACTGGCGCTTTGTAATGCTTTTTTTGCATACTTTTCAGCAACACCAAACTGCTTTCCAAGCCTCAACCTATACATTGAATTGACTAGCGCAATACGTGCGCGAATGGCTTGGTTTTGATTTGGCAAAAATGTCAGCTCACTCTCATCAGGAAGTATCGGCGGCTCTAATTCCTCATCGTTTATGAGCGTAAATTCAGCCAGCTGTATTTTAGCTAGCATGTTAAGTCGAGGTAGGTCTCTTTCGCAGGCAGCTATCCGGGTTTGCTCCAATATGGCCATAGCCCTATCTCTTAACCCTTGCTGGTACAGGAAACTACTGAACGTTTGCGTGCAACCCCATAAAATATCTGTAACACCATAGTTTAATGCGAAGTTGAATGACTCTTCCGCAGACTCATAACTAATTAGGCTAGGGCTTTTTTCGTGCAGAATTTGCAACTCAAGGGAACCAAGCATTTTATTTAAAAATGTTTTTGACACCCCCATCTTCTCTGCTGTTTTATTGGCTTCAAGTAATATACTCATTGCATGAGCGATATCACCTTTAAATATTTCAGCCTGAAGCTCTGCCGTTTTAAGCCAAACAAAAGCGTAATGTTGATTGGAGGACTGATTGGCTACCGCCCCCCTGTGCAATAATTGCTCTAAATCCTCAAAGCGACGATCACTGGAAGCAATGTATGCTTGGCACGTAAGCGCCGCTCCCTTACCGACCATGTTACGCTCGCCGAAAGTGTCAATCCATTGCTGGCAGAGGGTTTGGCTTTGCGCAAACTGATCCTGTGTCGCTTTTCCTACCGCGTCGACCAGCTTCCGCCATCCTTTTTCATCAAGGTTGTCTAAACCTCTGCTGCAGGACTCCGTGGAGCTTGCCAGTATTTTTTCTGCTTGCCGAGCTTGCTGGCTGAAATACAAGATCCAAGCATAGCTGATGCTTAAGGACGCGATTTTTTTTATCGTTCGAACCGGCACTTTTTCGAACCATGTTCGAAGCACCTCTATTTCGCCTTGCCTGAGTGCTACGTCTAAGATAATGCTATCGCTTACCGCTCGAGCCCAGCTGTGATCGCTCGCCTCCTGAGCGGCATTGATTGAATGGAGATACTCACCCCTACGCCAATGCCAAAATGCGACACGCTTTAGCACATATGAGCGACGCTCTCGCTGAATAGAATCAAACAAACCACGCAAATACTCTCTTAGCACCGGGTGCATAACCATGCACTCTCTGGAAGATTCTGTGGGGGTAAAGAGCGCATAATTTTCATTAATAAACGGAATTTCTTTATGGGCCTCTTCTGTTTTATATACGTAGTCGTAGCAGGCAACGCTGATCTCTTCCAGCATTGCGGCTTTGCAAATAAAGTCCCGTGTATTATTTGGCAGCGCGTTGAGTAGATTGTTTCTGAAATACGAACGGGTTTCCGGCCAGGTCGCAGCGGGGAGGTTTGGATTTGAAGTGTGGCACATAAGCCCAACAAGTGCGGGCCATCCACCAGTAGCCTCTATAACATTTTTAGCCTTGGCGCTATGCATTCCCGGCAACTCACATACTTCCTCTTCTGTGAAGACAAGGTCATGCGCGCCATATGTCACCACACCCGCCATCATAGACAAGCGCGCCAACGCTCCAGCATTACTGGGAGCAATATAAAATTTCACATTATTGGGGGTTTCGCATATTAAATTCTCAACCAGGCCCACGCCATGCTCAGCCTCCCCAATGCCATCTATGCAAATTTTTATCGGATTTTTAGCATTACACAGCGTATCTCGAAGTGACTCAATGATGTCATCATTACTTTGAATAACGCTCCAGGGTTCACGGCCTTTAATTTGATATAAAATTAACGCAGCCAACAAAGAATCCGTAATTTCACCGGAGCCAGGATACGATCGCGTATTGATATAGGCGACGCCCCCCTCCTCTCGGCCCTGAGTGCCCGCCTCGAAAGCAACTTGCACAGACTTGCCATAACCTAAAGGGGCCCGGTAAAGAATAACTTTTGATTCGGACTCGGCAGAGGCTTTCAGGCGACCGCGCTCTATGCACCCTTGAGTAATAAAACGCTGCCGGGCCCACATCCGGTCAGACATTCTAAGGCACCAGTTTTCCAAGTTATCGCACAGCATGGCAACAAGACCCCCTGTTGCATCTCCTCCAAAGACCTGCGTACTAAGGGATGAATGCATATTGATATTATGTACAGAGCAAAAACTACCCTTTGGAGTAGTTGTTTGGCCTCTATTTCTAGCTAACCCTACCACTGCCTACAACCTACAACTCGTCCGCTCACCAACATTACGCGGTGTCGCACAGCCTGTAGAAACAATCAATATGATAAAACAAGGTGATCCTAATGTCAGAGAACATTTTAACCGAGCCCCCACGAAGTGATGCTGATAATGAGGGTTATGTGGACCGAAAGCGCCACTTGTGGATTCTTTCTGTACTGTGGCCAGCAACACCAATAATTGGCCTATATCTCGTATCCCAAACAGGGTGGAGTATATGGTACGGATTAGTATTAATCCTATGGTACGGCCTAGTCCCTTTGATCGACACCATGCTTGGCGAGGATTATTCCAACCCTCCTGAATCCGTTGTTCCTAAGCTTGAACAAGACCGTTACTACAAAGTTTTAACGTACTTAACCGTTCCTATTCATTATGCAGCGTTGATTATAAGTGCCTGGTGGGTATCTACCCAACCAATAGGGGTATTCGAGTTTTTAGCTCTCGCCCTTTCTCTAGGCATTGTTAATGGCCTGGCACTCAACACAGGCCATGAACTCGGGCATAAAAAAGAAACCTTTGACCGCTGGATGGCCAAGCTTGTGCTGGCCGTGGTCGGGTATGGTCACTTCTTCATTGAACACAATAAAGGGCATCATCGTGACGTAGCAACACCGATGGACCCGGCTACATCCCGCATGGGCGAATCTATTTATACGTTTTCACTGCGTGAAATTCCTGGTGCCTTTAAACGGGCATGGGGCCTGGAAGAGCAGCGCCTCAGCCGTTGCGGCAAAAGCGTATGGAGCCTAGATAATGAAGTCTTACAGCCTATGATTTTGACGGTAGTGCTTTATGCCGCATTGCTGGCATTTTTCGGTCCTTTAATGCTCATCTTTTTGCCCATTCAAATGGCCTTCGGCTGGTGGCAGCTGACCAGTGCCAATTATATTGAGCACTACGGACTGCTGCGTGAAAAGCTGCCGAACGGGCGTTACGAGCATCAAAAACCCCATCATTCATGGAATTCAAACCATGTAATGTCGAACCTCATCCTGTTTCATCTGCAACGTCATTCAGATCACCATGCGCATCCTACAAGATCTTATCAATCACTTAGGGACTTCAGCGACCTTCCCACCCTGCCTACGGGCTACCCTGGGATGTTCTTCGTCGCATTCTTTCCCTCCTGGTTTCGTTCACTAATGGATGATCGGGTGATGGAGTGGGCGCACGGAGACATTAATAAGATCCAGATTCAGCCGGGAATGCGTGAATTCTATGAGCAAAAATTTGGAGTAAAGGGTTCGGAGTCACCCGATATAACCGTTGCCAAATAATCGCCAACAGAAATCCATCCATTAAACCTCGTGCTTTCACACTTTGAGGAACAGCGCCCGGCGTGTACGTCGGGCGCCATTAACTAAAGACAATAATATTGGTTCAAAGGTGCTTTAAATGGCTAAATATCAATGCCCCGATTGCGAATATATATACGATGAAGTCGCTGGCCACCCACACGAAGGCTTTCCCCCAGGAACGTCTTGGGAAACGATTCCTGAAGAGTGGGCCTGCCCAGACTGTGCAGTAAGGGATAAAGCTGACTTCGTAGTAATAGAATCCGGTTCCGCGTCCCCGGCGTCTGGCGCGGCCACCCCAGAAGTGCGCACTGCTACCACCCCACCTAAGGCAGAGGCTTCACCTCAAAAATCAACGGGGGCCTCGACTCCTTCAACTAACAATAAAGCCAAAGCAAAGGCTAAAGCCAAACCCGCACGGGCAAAATCGTCTAAAGACTCCACCAGCAAAGAGACCACCTTTCGTAAATGGATCTGTATCACTTGCGGTCACATTTATGATGAAGCTCTTGGCGATGAAACTGAAGGGTTCGCGCCAGGCACTCTTTTTGAAGATATCCCGGACGATTGGTGCTGTCCCGACTGTGGTGCCACAAAAGAGGACTATGTCCTCCATGAAGATTAGCCATCAGGCTCATAATAACGATAGGCTCATTCGGCAAGAGGTAATTTCATCATGAAGATTGCTAATCTGGCTGAGGTTGGTGCGACTAACGCGCCAACCGCCGATACAATTGATTCCGTCTTTTCTGCATTACAGCGGGCGCAACTTGCGCGCCGTGCTAGTTTCACTCTGGATGTTCGAATAGCACAGCTGAATAAGTTGCGAGATTCGCTCAAACGCCATGAATTAAACATTATTGCCGCGTGTGCAGCAGACTTTAAAAAACCTGCGCCTGAAGTCAAATTAACTGAGCTTCTCCCGGTACTTCAGGAAATTCGACATGCAAAAAAACATTTGCGCAAATGGATGCGTCCCAAATGGGCGCCCGCCTCCATTGGTGTATTAGGTACAAAGTCCCATGTCCGGCCGGAGCCAAAGGGTGTGTGCTTAATTATTGCGCCCTGGAATTATCCTCTCAATCTTGCACTAGGCCCTCTGGTATCAGCGTTAGCTGCCGGCAACAGCGTCATCATCAAACCCTCGGAAATGACGCCACACACCTCTAAAGTCATTGCCAACATTGTCGCCGAAACCTTCCCGCCTGACTTAGTCAGCGTGATTGAAGGCGACGCTACTGTATCACAAAAACTGTTAGCCCTGCCCTTCGACCACATATTTTTCACAGGCAGCCCTGCGGTAGGCAAGGTGGTTATGGAAGCTGCCGCCAAGAACCTCTGCTCGGTAACCCTGGAGCTGGGCGGGAAATCGCCTACTGTTGTAGGCCCAAATGCTAATATAAAGAAGGCCGCAAGAAACATTGTTTGGGGTAAGTTCGCTAATAACGGGCAAACGTGCATCGCTCCAGATCATGTTTTTGTGCACAGCAATATTGCAGCGCAATTCAACCAAGCACTTCAAAAAGAAATTGGCCGCGTCTACGGAAAAACGCTTGAAGCTCAAAAATCTACCGCTGACTATTGTCGAATAGTAAACAGGCGTCACTTTCAGCGAATTTCAAACCTAATAGATGACGCAAAATCTAAAGGGGCGAAAATTTTTGAAGGCGGGGCTATAGATACTGATCAAAACTTTATCGCTCCCACATTGATTTCAAATGTATCCAACGATATGGACATCACACGGGAAGAGCTATTCGGCCCTATTCTGCCCATTATTGAATACGATGATATCGATTCGGTTATTGAACAAATCAACGACAACCCTAAGCCTCTCGCGCTTTATATATTTGATGAAGATAAATCCTTTGCCCAACATATTGTCGAGCAAACAAGTTCAGGGGCTGTGGGAATTAACCTAACGGTGGTGCATTTTCTACATCCGAATCTTCCGTTCGGTGGAGTCAATCATTCAGGGATCGGAGCGGCGCATGGCGAATATGGCTTCCGTTCATTTTCACACGATAAGGTTTTGATGGAGGACAGGCATTCTCTCATCCATCTCCTTTTCCCTCCCTACACTGGCTGGGTTCGGCAGCTTATAAATGCTGCTGTTCGTATTTTAGGCTGAGTATTAACAAATAATAAGAGAGTTATTATGTACGATTACATTATTGTAGGAGCCGGGTCGGCTGGCTGTGTGTTGGCTAACCGCCTTAGTGCGGATACTTCAAAACGCGTAGCGCTGATCGAAGCCGGCCCACGGGATAAAAATCCCCTAATTCATATGCCTATTGGTATCGCTCTCCTCGCCAACAATAGAAAACTCAACTGGGCGCTAGAAACCGAGCCACAAGAACACTTGAAAGGCCGCCAACTGTTTTGGCCCCGCGGAAAGACGCTTGGTGGCTCTTCTTCTATTAATGCCATGGTGTACATCAGGGGCCACAAAGCCGACTACGATCACTGGGGCCAAGTTGCCGGTAACAACAACCTCTGGGGTTGGGATCGTGCATTAACATTATTTCGTCGGGTGGAAGACAACCAACGCCTTGGCGCAGACCCATACCACGGCAAAGATGGTGAGCTCACTGTAAGCGAATTAAAATCGATCAACCCGCTGAGCCGTGATTTTGTTCGAGCAGCGCCTCACGTAGACCTGCCAGTGAACACGGACTTTAACGGCAAATCACAAGACGGATTGGGGCTTTACCAAGTAACACAGAAAAATGGCCAGCGCTGGAGTTCAGCGCAAGCATTTTTGCGTGCCGCTGAGAGCCGGTCTAATCTTGACGTGCTAACCGATGCTCGAGTAACCCGCGTGGCTATGGAGGGTAAACGAGCTGTTGGCGTGACCCTGAAACAGGGAAGTGAATATCGCCAGCTGAGACTCAATACTGGCGGCGAAGTCATCCTGTCTGGTGGTGCAGTTAATTCACCACAACTCCTCCTGCTGTCTGGCATCGGGGATAGTAAAGAGCTTGCAAAACACGGCATTCCGCTAGTGCATCACCTTCCCGAAGTCGGCCAGAATTTGGCCGATCATCTGGACATCACGATCATGCACACGGCGAACTCTCGTTTGCCCATTGGCGTTGCACCCAGCTTCTTATTCCGTGGGGTGAGCGCACTTTTCTCCTATATCTTTGCGCGACGTGGTTTTCTTACCAGTAATGTTGCCGAGTCTGGCGGCTTTGTGAAATCGGATCCTTCGTCTGAGCGACCCAATGTGCAGTTCCACTTTTTGCCCACTTACCTGAAGGATCATGGCCGAAAAGTAATGGCAGGCTATGGCTACACTTTGCACATTTGCGATTTGTTGCCGAAAAGCCGAGGCTTCATTGGATTGCAAAGCCCTGACCCATTGGCGAATCCGCTGATTCAGCCTAACTATCTGAGCGACCCCGAAGATATCAAAACAATGATTTCCGCCATTAAGTTTGGGCGACGCATTCTCGGAGCACCAACAATGGCGCTTCATAGTAAACGGGAAGTTATGCCCGGAGAGTCCGTATCTACGGACGCTCAACTAACAGACTTTATCCGTGAAAATGCTGAAACCATCTACCACCCTGTTGGCACTTGTCGTATGGGGGCCGATCCTGATTCCGTTGTCGATCCGGAACTGAAAGTCAGGGGCGTTGAAGGGCTTAGAGTTGTCGATGCCTCGATAATGCCCAGCTTGGTGGCGGGTAACACGAACGCACCCACAATGATGATTGCCGAAAATGCGGCCGACATCCTGCTGGGAAAGGTCCAAGTGTAAACCCGAGCGGCGTAAGCCACCGGGCATACTAATGACATCGGCCATTCAGGCGTACGAACAACCGAAAGCGATATAAGGTAGTCGTACTTGATCAGATGATGAAAGTTGCATCTGGATCAGGCCTGAATGGCTCTTGTTACTGGTAAAAGCACGGAGCGAGAATAGAAAAATGAGCCACAGACATGGCTAACGCTTTACCTCGCTGAAGGAGGAAGTGAACAGTTCCCCCCTAACGCCCTCCATTATGCGCTTGCCGCATGTAGGGCATTGCTCTATGCGTCACCGATATTTCCTCCCACCAGCCACTCATTGGCTTTCCTCCTATGCTAAAAGATTAACCCAGAAGTGCCCATGAAACCCGGGGTAGTCCACTTAGCGATGCCAGCTTTATCGGCTTTGCATCCAGCAACCCGGCCTTTATCCAAGCGTTGAGCACCCTCGGCATTCGCCCCCAAGGAAACGAGAATTTTGTGGCCAGATGTGACAGCCACCTGATTCAGAGGCAGAAAAGTGAATAAGCGCGTATCCCCCATATGGGTGATGCGCGCTAATTACTCCCTACTCCATACTGGTAGCCAAAGCTTCGTGAGGGTGAGGGTCTGGAGACACCTCACACGAAAGCCACAAGAATCCATCCAACGGGGAAGTTAATGGCTACCATGTTTACGCCTGTTGTTTCCGGGGCCAGGCCGCTCCTACTCCATCTGATCGGTGCCGGCCTACTGATTGCCTGCGCCACCGGCCCCAAGCAATACGTGGTGACACCGCTGGACCCTGCAAAACAGGAGTATGTGGCCAGTCAGCCAGCGGCCCTGCAGCCCGCCTGGCGCAAACTGTTCCAGGAAGGGCGCCGCAATGAAGTGCTCAACCTCATGGAAATCGGCGCCACCGCCTTCAAAACCGGGGATCTGGATGTGGCCCGCCGAGCCTTGGATGAGGCCATCGCCAATATCGAAAGCGTCTACGCCGACAACGATGCCGCTCGAAAGGCACGCAGCCTCTGGTACGAAGAAGGCGAAAAAGAATTCAAGGGCGAGCCCTATGAACGCTCCATGGTCTATTACTATCGCGGCCTGATTTACCTGATCGATGGCGATTACGGTAACGCCCGCGCCACTTTTCTCAATGGCCTGCTACAGGATGCGTTCGCCGAGGAAGAACAGCACAGCACCGACTTTGCTTCACTGGTCTACCTGGCTGGCTGGGCGGCACGCCTGGATGGCAACGAACATCTCGCCGGTGAGCATTTTGAAGAATACCGCCAGTTCCACCCCGACGGCCCGATCCCTGGTGACAGCGACAATACCCTGATGGTGGCAGAAACCGGCACATCTCCACGCAAACTGGCCGACGGCGTCGGTCACTACGAGCTGGTCTACCGTCGCGGCAAGGGGTTCACCGAAAACCACGCAAAGATCGCCGGCGACGGTCTCAATCAGGCCCTTTATCCGGCAGAAGATGTGTTTTTCCAGGCCTCCACCCGAGGCGGGCGGGCCGTGGATCGCATCATCGAAGGCAAGGTGCAGTTCAAGCAGACCACCGGCAACGTGGGCGACGCCATGACCAGCCTCAGCGACAACAGCCTGATAACCGGCATCGCCTCCGGTGCCGGTGGCGGCCTTGCCGCCGGCTTCAACACCATTACCGCCATTGGTGTCGCCGCCCAGGGCATGTCTGCTCGAGCCAAGACACGCGCTGACACTCGCTACTGGAGCAGCCTGCCCGACACCCTGCATTTGGGCAGCGCCCGGCTTTCCCCGGACACCCAGAACGCCAGTGCCACCTTCACCAACAAGGCCGGCATCACCCAGCCGCCGGGCAGTAAACCCGCCCGCATTTTCTTCGACAAGAATGGCAACGGCGTCATTTTCGCCAGTGCCCGTTAACCCACGTTATGGAGAACACCATGCACGCGAAATTCGCCATCGCCGCCAGCCTGCTGGCCAGCGCTCTGCTTGCCGGTTGCCAGTCAAGCAGCAAGCTTGAATTGGAACAGCGCACAGCACCCACTACCTACAATAGCGTCACCTTTACCGATTACGATCTGAACCGTAATTTCAGCGGCGGCATTCCCGGTCCTGACAAGGTCTTCCGTATTACTACCGACAAGCATGGCATTCGCCGCACCCCGGCCAATACCTCCGAAGTCTTCGTCGTACTGCGCAATCACACCGACTACAACAGCATCCTCGAAGCACGCACCCAGTTCTTCGATCAATCCGAAATTCCTACCGATGTAGCTCCCCGCTGGCAACGAGTGGTGGTTCCCGCCAACTCCACCAGTGTCTATCTGGAAAAATCCACCACCACCGCTCAACTGAAATACCGGGTGGAAGTGAGGCAGGCAAAATGAAAACGTCGACCCTTCTCGTACTCCCCGTTACCTGGCTTCTCAGCGGCCAGGCTCTTTCTCAACAGGACCATCCTGCTACCGAAATGATGGCACCGGCCCAGGTTCCCATGAGCGAGGAAGCCTACGCGGAAAGCCTGCGTGATCAATCTCAGCGCCCGCCCGAGCAGGACATCATCAGCCGTTTTCGTCAGGCCTTTCCCGACCAGGGAAAACCACGTATTGCAGTGTTCTGGAATCGTGAATTCCCCAGCCGCGTCAGCGACTGGTACAGCCATTATCGCGGCAGCCTTAATGCCAAGGGCGAGCTCAGCGTCACCGGCAAGGAGGCCCGCGAAGAAAAAGGCCGCGCCACCCTGACCATGGAACAGGAACGCCGCGGCGGGCTACCTGCCAGCGATCGCAACGCCGTCGCTCTGGGTTTGCAGAGCGGACTCATCAGCGCCTTCAAGCAAGGCGGCGCCACCATCATTGATCAAGCCATGGCCCAGCGCATTACCGATAACGCCCTGGAAGACGGCACCTTCGAACGCGTCTCACCGGATCAGTTACGCCTGCAGATGCGCGCCCTGTCCCAGCAAGCAGATTACGTACTGGAACTGGTAGTCGGCAGCGAATTTGATCGCGATGGCCTGTACCAGGTGCGCGTGCTGTCCGTGAAAGATGCCAGCTTGCTCGCGGTTTTCAACACCGATGGCAAACCGCCGGGCAGTGAAGACCAGCATGCCTGGGTGGTGGCTGACAGCGGCTTCGAAAAGCGCGATCGCCCACAGCCCATGAGCGCCACCGGCAAGGAAATTGCTCTTCATACCATGGCCCAGATGAGCCAGTAAGCACCTTATTTATCCACGAATTCCATGAGGGGAACACCATGAAAGCTTTCAAACCCATCGCCATCCTCGGTGCCGCTGTGCTGGTCAGCGCCTGTGCGCCGTCGCGGGTTGATAACGCCGCCGGGCAGCCTTCCGTATACCAGGACGTAGGCAGTGCCGGGCGGGTTCAGGGGGTCGGTATCGAATCCCAGGACGTGGTCGCCATGACCGACAAGATGATGCGCAGCCTGCTATCCAACCCCATGGTCTCCAACCGCCCCACCCCGCCCCGGGTATTGATTGATATGGAAGGTTTCAAAAACGAAAGCACCTCCGTGATCAATCTCAACATGCTGGCCAAGCGTCTGCAGATCGAGCTGACTCGCGCCGCCAATGGCCGGATGGTGTTCGTGAACCGTCAAAACCTGGCCGCCATCCAGAAAGAACGTGAAATCAAACGCGAAGGGCTGGTAGACGGCGGCACCATCCGCAAGACCCAGGCTACTGCCGGTGTCGACTACCAGATGTTTGCCACTATTACCTCCCAGGATGCCATCGACCGTCAGAGCCAGATGCGTCAGCGCTACCACTACATCTCCTTCGAAATGGTGGACATGGAGCTGGGTACATTGGTGTGGGGGGACGGCTTTGAAATGAGCAAGGCCACCCAGGACAACGTGCTTTACCGCTAACTTTTTTACTGTCCGCGGGCGCCACGGGAACGACCGCCCGCCCGGACAGACCTTATCCGGAGATAATCATCATGGAACGTATTTTTACCTGCATCCGCTTGGGGGCGGTCGTGCTGGGTTCTGCAATGCTGGGCGCCTGCGCCTCCAGTTATCAGCAAGGCGGCGCAAACAATGGCCCGGCCATCCAAAACGGCCCGGCCACAACCACCGTCAACGGTCAGATAACCTCGTCAACCGGTTCCGAGGCCTATCAAAAGCAGGTCTTTCAGGCCCGTGACAATAAAACCGCAGCCTGCCTGCAGACCGAAGTGTCATCCGGCAAGCTGATGTACCACTCCCTGGTGGTCCCTTCGGGAAGCTTTCAGGTCCAGGCCGAACACACTGTCGGTGCCTGGCGCTGTATTGATTATGGCAAAGGCGGTCAGCAGGTTTGGGCTACTCTCGACCCGAACTCGACGGGAGCCCAGGGCGTATCGACAAGTGATGAACCTCTCGGTGATGGTCTGCTCGGGATCCGAATCCACCAGACTGAAGACAAGCACTTTCTGAAAGTGGAAAGCCTGGTGCCGTTGAGCGCAGCGGAAGAGAGCGGCCTGCTACAGAGCGGCGACTTAATCGTTGCCATCGGCGATGGCAAGAACGGAGAGATGACTCCCACTGCCGGCCAGACTCTGCACCAGTTGGTTGCGCAAATGCGTGGACAGCCAGGCAGCTTCGCACGACTAAGCGTCATGTCTCCGGGCACTGCCGGCACCCGTGACGTAGTCTTGGAGCGCAGCGAGCAAACCAGCGAACAGCTGGCCGCCATCCAGCAACAGAAAATCGATGGCCTGGCGCTCAAGAACAACAGCGGCCAATTCCTCTCGCCATACACCAGCGACGGCGTCACTGCCGAATGGGTCAACAAGACCATCAACGTCTCCATGGGCAAGGCCACCGGCTCCGCAGTCGGTGGCGTTGCTGGCGCCTACGCGGCCAACAAGGTACTGGAAAATGTGCCCTTCGGCGGCATGCTGGGCGGATTCCTGGGCTCCAAGGCTGGCAAGGCCGTGGGCGGCAACACCGCCCTGGAAGCGTCCGGCGGCTGGGACTTCATCCGCAGCAGCTCAGACATTTCCTTCAACTCCATGAGTGACATGGCGCAATGGCTGGCCACCACCCATAGCACCAAGAGCAACTTTGTGGACGCAATCAAGGCTGCCGACAAGATCTATCCGGGCCTGCAAACCGCCGTGGCTAATTCGGCACGCTAATCAAGGAACCTGTCATTCATGTCCATAAAATCCGTGTATCGCTTCAGCCTGATTATGGCCAGCCTGCTTCTCATAAGTGGCTGCATGACCTATCGCTATATCCCTGGAGAGAGTAACGCTGCGTCCACCAGTGAGTCCTCTTCCCTGCCAGTGACATTGCTGGTGCAGCCGCCACAGCTGAACAGCAAGAGCCCCTACTTGAGTGATGCTGAATGGCAGAAGATTCAACCTGTACTTGAAAGCACCGCCAGCGGTGAGCTCGATACATGGTCCGCCGCCAATGCTCCGGTTCGTTCTCCCACACTGACCTACAATGTGGAAAACGATACAGCCAAAACCAACTGGGGCTCTTTTTTCCTTTACATTGTCACCTTGAGCCTGGTCCCTGCCAGCTACGAAGTCGGCTTCGAAAGCGAGATGACCGTAGAGGCCAATGGCCAAACGCTGTTTCGATCAGAGTCGCAAGGCGCTCTTCGCCGCTATTTATCTGTCTACTTCCCAACGCCTTTGTTCATCGGCAAAACCGACCCCAGCCACGCCTCCAAGGAAATGAGCCAGTCCATGCTGACCAGCCACCGTAGCGAGCTGGGCAAGTGGGTCGCCACTGAAAAGCAAACGTATGATCAGGAAATCGCAGGCAAAGACATACTCGAGCAGCGCCAGTGGCTGATCGATAATCCCAGCAGCCTGTTTGCCGGTGACATTCTCGGCAATCTGGCCAGCCACACGCCGCGTCGTGACACCCTGGGCTGGCACCAGGAAAACGTGTCCCTGTTCCCGGGCTACCTGGCCTTCCTTTCTGAAGAGGATGCGCTGTGGTTTGTCGGGCCTGATGGCCAGCGGGTGATTGATCTGGTGGACGCTGTCAAGCGTGGCACCAGCCAGTCAATCCTGGCTGCCCAGGTGGAAACACAGGGCCCCTATAAAGTGTTCAGTGATGAGGAGATCCGTCGCCTGCGCAAGAGCGGGCTGTCCAACGACCTGATTGCCGCCATGATCCGCAGTAACGCACAGCAGTCCGCACCGGCCTCCAGCGTTGCCAGCACGGCCCGCACCTCCCCTCAGGATAACGTGGCCGCCCTGCTTATTCCGGACAATAGCGGTGAATACATGAACCCCTGGACCAGCGATGGCGTGCTTGCAGAGTGGGTCGACAAGGCCATCAATGCCAAAATGGGTAGCGCTATTGGTTCTGCCGCCGGTGCCTATGCGGCGCAGAAAGCGCTGGATAACGTTCCTTTCGTTGGTGGCTTCCTGGGCTCCAAGGTTGGCAAGAAAGTCGGCCACTCAGCCGCTATCAGCGCTTCCGGCGGCATGGAATACATCCGCGAGACGTCCGATCAGTCCTTTCGCAACCTGGATGACATGGCCCGCTACCTGAACGCCGTCCATGCAAACAACGGCAACTTCCAGGATGCCGTCAAGGCCGCCGATGCCATCTACCCCGGATTGATGCAGTCCCTGGCTTCCACGCAGTAATCCACTTCGCAGCGTCCCCGCAACGCAGGGGCAGGGGCAGCGCTGCACGCCGCTTGCCCCCTTTCGTTTACTCTCCCCAAGTCCCAGCTTACCCGGCGCCAGCCCAGCGTTACGCTACAGCGCGGCGGCGGAAATTTGTTAAGGTAAAACGGAGGGATCACAGGGAAATCCTGATGGATATCCAACAAAAACAATAGGATGCACTGATTGGGCGCATCTATGAAACCGCCCTGACACCGGGGTGATTGGACATTATTACTGCCCTCTTTTTCAGTTTTGTAGGCAAGAACCTCGCCGCCCCGTTATTACCGATGACGATTAAACTTTCAGGAAGTCGATAATGCTCACGCGCTATTTTCGTTTCGTAAAGAATACTATTGCAGGTTCTTTTTATTCTCTTTTTATCTGAAGTATCGTAGAACGGGTGTATTTCAAAATAATCCGTTGATACTTCAACGCCACCACCGTTCGACTTCATCATCTTTTTTCGGAACGAATCGGGAAATTTTACCCCCAATTCATTTTCGGTATTTGCTATATATTTCTCATCCACTGGAAAAGGCACCGAATTCCATCAGTACAAACAGGTTGAAAAGCTCACTGGCGTGAAATTCTACTTCGCTACGCCTCATCACTCATGGGAGCGAGGCAGCAATGAAAATGCGAATGGGCTAGTACGACAACATCTCCCGAAAGGAACAAGTATGTCGGAGCTGACTCAGATTGAATGTGACAGGATCGCAGGCAAACTTAATAGTCGACCAAGAAAGAGACACAACTAAAAAACACCAGAAGAAATCTACAATGTATTCTAATCTGAATTACTGTCGCGGTTAAAACTTGATACTAGGCATTTGACTCATCAATTTCATTGATTATTTCTTCTAAACGACCATCCCCACAACCGAACTTATTTGCATCAAAGACATAGTACAGGTAACCCTCATTTACTACATTTTGATAGCCAATAATTGCGGCCACATCTGGATAAACAGCTAATGCTTCAATAACACGACTTGCATAATTGACGGCAGGGATCTTCGTCCCCTCGACAGCTGCTACTCCGTGCTCAACTACCGCATCAACTGCATCGTAAATATTATCTCCGTGCCCATAAATTTTCATGTCTATCCTTAACGCCTCAATAACCGGCGCAGCTTTTCTGCATCCGGAGCCTAAAAGGCGCGAAGTTGATTGACTTGTTAGCCATTTTTATCGCTTTTGGTTTGTTTATTTATTTCTAGTTTTTTAATTATCTCCATTACTATTTCATGAACATTGACTGGGTATGGATCGGCCCCAACTTTTGAATAATCCCTTGCCGCAAAGAGTCTACTAGCAACCTCAATCTTTATTTTATGTTGCTCGTCAATTGGTAGTGAAGCTATATACGGGCTAATGGCTTTTAGGTCTAACGAGGTTTGCAAATGGTTATACTGCTGCTCTCTATGTTTGGCTGATTCTCGGGCAAGATATGCTGCAGGCACTGAAAGCATAATAGCTAGAGCAATACGAAAAACAGAATTCTGCCACTGGAATTCGGTAGTTGTTGTTTCCCAAAAAGAATAACCGACAACACCAACGATGAAAGCCATGCAAGCAAGAGATGAATACCTTAACCAATTTGCCGTTGTCTTTTCTTCGGCTGAACTTGTTTCAAAATCACCAGCAACTGCTCGACCTGAAACATGTCCTAGAATATCGTCTATTTGTTGTTTTTTAGCCTCTACTTCAGCCAATGATTCTTTATACAAAGACGTTATTTTTTCTATTTCAACTTTTACATCGCGCTCTATTTTCTCAATCCGGTTGAGTAGATTATTTGCGTTGGACTCACTTTCAGTTAGTAGCCTTTTTATTCTCTTGTCATGCTCTAGGTGATCATTGGCAAGCTTTTCCATATTATTTTTAACTGACTTATAGCTAGCTAATGATAGATTAGAGTCTTTTGAATTAATGAACTCCATTGGTTGAGTTTCAAGAGGACTGTTTTCTACCCAATGTCTGAAAGAAGATGCCTTATCTAGTAGAACTGAACCAAGGGTTTTCATTTGGTTATCTGCTTCTTTGAACTGAGCTATCCCTTGACCAATAGTTTGCCCGTATACTGCAACTGATTTTGCTGAGCTAGCAATTTTTTCGATATCTTCATTGTCTGTAGAAGTTGAATACGTATCTAGATGCATGTAGAACGATTTAAAACCATCTCTTATCTTTTTAGAAACAGCAATATCACCAATGTAATCCTTTAATTGATCTACATGATCTTTGAGTTCGGCTACTTTTTCATCAAATTCAATTAGTGTACTTTCCATTACTTCCTCTGTAGTTAAGCCATGGTTCGGAGTAGATGGCTAACGCCTGCCATAACCGGACCCAAAAAGCAGAGCGACGAAGGAGCGGCGCTTTTTGGGTCCGGTTATGGCCTTGTTATGCGCCACCATACGTTCCGGGTGCAATGCACCACATGAAAGATTGAACATCAATCATGTCTCTTGGTTTCAACTCCGATATTTCAGACCTGATATATTCTGAAAAGCCAAGAACCGACTTGTAAGTGAGCCAATTCAACTGCGGCTTGTAATTTACCTCGTAACCACACAATTCTGACGAGTATTGCGTAATTGTTGGTTTTACAAACATGTGTTTTTCAGGGTGAACAATGAACAGGAAATAGGTTGCTGTTGTCCATTTAGCCGCATCAATATTTTCGAGTACCTTAGCAAAAGCAACAAACCGATTCTCTAATTCTTCTTCACTATAGAGCAGCGAGTACAGCGATTTACTGAATTGCTTCTGCGCTTCCAGAGATTGCAACCCATCCTTTAACGACATTTTCTCATTCGGAAAAATTAGATTCGTTGAGTTGGCAACCTTTAGTGCGCGTTTCACTATTTCGGAATAGTCTTCGGATTCCAATAGCTGGAAATAAGTCTCTTGATCTAAAAGATCACTCGCTAAGGCATGAGCTTTATCTTTGTAATCTCTTTCATGCTCTTTAAATTTTTCTCCGTAAAAGCCTTGTGGAAATTCCTCTAAGAAAAACTGTATGGATTGAGGGAGGCTTTGATATTTGATGCCGCTTAAGGATTTGCTGATTTTGAGATTATCAAGGACAGCGTTATTTGCCTCGTTACCTTCTACTTTGATTGGCTGAACGTATTGTAGAGATAATGTCTTTTCTCCGGCGCCAACAAAGAACACACGGACTGTTGCTCCGTTACTATTTTCGACAACCTCACCAAGCCCCCAGTCTTCTTTGGTTGGGTGCTTGACTCTATCGCCTTTCTTATATTCCATGCGTTGCCCTCTTTTTCGCATAACGCCCCGCGCAGCGGGCAAATTGTAACGACGGAGGAGCGAAAATTTGATCCGCCTGCCACCGCTTGTTATATGAAGCCCACATAGTGAAAGCAGGCCATAGCAGACACAGCAAAGACAAGCACTCCAATACCACTCACCCAAGCACCTTCATGGCTTTCTGTTTTCCAACCATATCTATCTGCACCTCTGGGATAAGCGCCCAACGTGAACATTTTCACCACAGGCCAGCCAAGATAGTAAAAGAAAAACTCAAAGAGAATATTTACAAACACATAACCAAGAGCCCTTCCAAGCCCTCTGAGGAATCCTTCAGCTAAATCTTCCATGACCTCCCCCCATATAATGCTAAAGCATAGCAGCGGCTGAAAGCCGTCCGGTGGCCGTAGGCCACGAACTGCTGCGCCTTGTTATGCGGTTACTTGGAACTGAATTCGATTTCAAAATTATCCCCATCCCATAGGGTAACTTTTCCGACCCAGTCTTCTCGGACGTGAAACTGATTTTTTAGTTTGCTTGCGTCATCTCCACGACGGATAGCATTTTCATCATTGGTGCGAGCTATTACCACGCGGACTGGCTGATTAGTTGCGTAGGCTTTCTGAATGCGCTCCCGGAACTCAGCATTACCATGCCCAGACCATCGATTAACCTTGTCTATGTATGAAATCTTGCCATTAGTCGGCGGCGTAAAAAATTGATTCCAAAGGCTGACGACCAACTCACCTTCTGTATTCTCTGCAGAAACTGACCAATTCACATTCTTCAACGTAGCGCCATATTTAGCAAAGCAGTCTTTAATGCCCATTCTCAATCCTTAGAGTCTCGGTGCTTTAGCACACCGGCGCTAACGCCCAAAGCAGGCGCGCCGCTTTTTGGCGTCGCCCTGCCTTTGTTTGTTAGATTTATCCCTGTTCATTCAGTCGAATTCTCTCTACGACAAAATCAGCAATTTGTTTATCATTGAATCGATTCACATCAATATACCCATCATGTGCAAATACGCCCGGTATATCTGAATCATCAGAACGAACAAACATCAGCGAATGATCGCTTTTGTTATTGATAATTTCACGAACAGCTCTCCACTCGATGCCACACCACATTTTTTTCTCGTAGTCCTTTGACAAGAAGACAACTACTAAATCTGAGTTATTTAAATAAACAGTTTGAAGAAGGTTGTCTAAATTGGGCCTAGCTAACTGGGCAGTAAAGTCGTCGTCATAAAAAACTGCACCCGACGGCAGCTCATCTTTTACCAAAGCCACAATTTCTGACACGCGATCGCGTAGCTCACCGGGAAATGAAAAAGCAGCTTTAAATCGAAGTTCTTCCAATTTACCTGTATTACCTTCAGGTCGAACAAATTTCGGATCAATTAGCCCTGCTGAATGGAGCCTCTCGAAGAGATCTTCATCTTTGACAGCCCAATGGGTTCTGTAGGTTTCAGACTTCCTGTAATCCAGAAGATTTAAAATTGGTTCTAAGGAAGAAAACGCAATTGGTTCAATATCTTGTTCGAACTCGTACTCAATGAACAATGTTGGGCCTCTTTCCTTGATGGAGCGTATGTAACCTACTCGTACATCATCATCGGTACCCTCGTAAGCAAACAAGCAGGGAAAGGACTTTAATAGTTCAATATTTTCAGCGGTAAAATTCTTAAAGAGAGCTTTTTCCTTGTCATTGGAATATTCTAAAAACCTACTTTTATCGTACTCATATGCAGGCAAGTCCCAAACACCTGCGCGAGCAGTAACTAAAAGGTTATACATACTTCCTTACTCTCCTGAAAATCTAACGCTTTTGTTTAGCGGCGCCCCCTCAAGGGCGTCCGGTGGAGGCCGCAGGCCGGAACGAACTACAACAATTTGTTAGGTTTTGGCTTCATTCGTGGGGCGAACCCGATTATCAGTAATAGTTTGCTTTAAATATGTTGGTGCATGCTTGAGCGCAGCCATTCCCATCTCTTTTCTTATATCGTTCCGCAGAGCATTGACGAGGTCATCCGCACTGTAATGATTTTTTCCGGTAAGTTGCCTAACAAAAATATTTGTAAGCTCCGCCTCCTCCTCTGTTCCATAGAGATGCACCGTTGCAACAGCGTGTTCAAATTCCCGGGTGTAATCGTCGAGCTCCCCAGCCGCATTTATGCGAACAGGCCGACCACCATCTATTCCTACGCGGACAAAGGTATCGTAGGCAGCAGCCAATTGAGATACGCGTCGCTCACGACGAAGTGCTACTTTGTTCTGGACAATTGAGAAAGCCCAACCACCAAGAACAACGATGTTGGTAATTGCCAAGCCGATGTAGAAATCTAAAGGAGACATTTTCGAAACCTAACAGCGTATTCAGTCGAACGATTCGACATATCTTTTTTCGACATAATTCTTAACAGGCCACCGTATATAATTCCGATAAACCCATAGCATTTAGCAACTTACCCAAGAAGCGAGAACCTTTCGCATCTGACAAAACTCGAACGAGCGGCCTATTTCCGGGGACTCCATGCACATTTAAGTCGCAATCCGAACCAAAGATCAATGACTTAGCGAATTTTGAGATATCGCCTACACGCATTTGCGCCCCGTTCTGTTGAGCACGGGTTTCCATAGCCCAAGCCAGCTATGGGTAAGGAGAACGCTATGAGTAATAGAGCCACAGATATTCCGGGTTTCATTGCTGACAAGCCCGTAAATCTACTTGATCAAGCCCGTGGCTGGCTGCGCAAAGCCATTCAATAAATGGCGGCTATGGTTTCACCAGCGGTGCTCCTGTGTAGAGGGTTTTCATAGCCACAAAAAAGCCCGGCTTAGCCGGGCTTGCGCTGTTCATTCATAATTAACCGCTTACCGCTTTCTCCGAATGGCTCACCAGCATTCCTTCCTCTACAACAAACCCAATAATTTTCTCCAGCCCCTCCACATCATTTCTTAAATTGGAAAACGCCCAGGGCTTTTGTCCGCGCATGCGGTTGGTGTCTGATGCCATGATGTCGAGATCGGCGCCCACCATCGGTGCGAGGTCGATTTTGTTGATGACGAGCAGATCTGACTTGGTAATGCCGGGGCCGCCTTTTCTCGGGATTTTTTCGCCGGAGGCCACATCGATGACGTAGATGGTGAGGTCCGCCAGTTCCGGCGAAAAGGTGGCGCTAAGGTTGTCGCCGCCGCTTTCCACAAACACTACGTCCAGGTTGCCGAATTTACGCGCCAGGTTTTCTACTGCGGCCAGGTTCATGGAGGCGTCTTCACGGATGGCCGTGTGCGGGCAACCACCGGTTTCCACACCAACGATACGTTCCGGTTCCAGAGCCTGCGCTTCGGTGAGGATGCGCTGGTCTTCTTTGGTATAAATATCGTTGGTGACTACGGCGATGTGGTAATCGTCGCGCATGGCCTTACACAGTTTTTCCAGCAGGGCCGTTTTTCCGGAACCTACTGGGCCGCCGATACCAACGCGCAGGGGGGATTTATAATCGGTTGTCATGGTTGTCTCCGTTGTGTGGTGCCTATCGAGGTGTTGGGCTTCACGTGTAAGCACGCTCCCACATCAATTTTTCACGGCTGTGCTGCCGCAGCTGCTTTGTTAGATGCTCTTCTTTGTTTGGTGCCCTTCTTGAACCTGCCTTATGATCGGAAGAGCCGGCAGTATTGGGTTTCGTGCAGGCAACTGGCGATGGCCATGGCGGGAGAGGAGGAGCCAATATCGTCGTCATCCATGGCCAGGGCGTGCTGGGTAATCGCGGCCAATTGATCACTGAAACGATAGAGCTCTCTCTGCCCATCACTCTGGCCAAGAGGAATTAACTTCACGGCCACGATCACCATGTTTTCCAGCCAACTCCATAGGTAACCGTTGAGCGCTTGCTGCAGCTCGATGCCCCAGCGGGCACTCGCCAGGGCGAAACCTGCTAATTGGGTTTGCGCCAGCGCATGGCGCCATTCGGGTTGCTGCAGCTCTGGCCAATTCGCAGCGTCTGGGAGCCTGTCCAGTACCATGGTGAGGGCGTGGCCACGCTGACATTCTTCCGTGCGTAGCTCACGGGTTTCTCGCCAGGCCAACAGGGTGTGCGCCCAATGGGTAAAGGCTTCACGATCCTGATGGCAACTGGCGTGATGGAGCCGCGCTAGTACCGGTAATTCCAAGGTTTGGACGCTGCTTTGCAGCAGGGATTCGAGCCAACAATGCAGGTCATCCGCATTTTTGATCCAGCCACACTCCACGGCCCACTCCATGCCTTGCGAATAGGTAAAGGCACCGATGGGCAGTGATGGGCTGATCAATTGCTGCAAACGAAAGAAGGCGCTGTTATTCATGAGGCGATCAGCCTGCCAGCAGCATTAACGCGAGGGCGGCACCCCCAGCCACAATGGCGCGCAGAGCGGGAGCAATTCGCTGTAACTGCTGGCCTAGCACCAAGCCGGCTACCATTAGCACCATAGAGCTGACGAAGAAGCCTGACGCAAACCCGCCCATGCCACCGCTCATTTCCACCCCGTGGGCCCAGCCGTGCGCGCCCAATAGAACAGCCACCACGCAAGCCGCCTTGCCCCGCGAGCCCGCTGGAAACGCCAACGCTGCGGCGAACGACAACGCTGATGCGGTAATCAACCACTCCATGGCCACATGGCCACCCAGTGCCACGCCGCCAACAAAGCCCGCCGCCAAACTAACGCCTGCAGCAATCAACGCGAAGCGTTTTTCTTGCAGGCGAATACCGGCCAGTAAGGCGCCGAACAGCACTAAGGCCACAAGGTGATCCATGCCGGTAATTGGATGCATGAGCCCGGCGGTAAAACCGCCATGAACGTGGCCGCCTTCGCCGGTATGGGCCATCGCGGCCATGGGGCTTATGGCAAGCCCACAGGTAATAACAGCAGCGGTAAGCTTGTGTTTTGTGTTGTTCATGCTGTGCTCCTTTAACGTACCAGTGCCCTTTGGCACCGTGAGAAATCAGTGGTTGTGAGTGTGCGAGTGTGGCTTTTCGTGGGAATGGCTGTGCGCATGGCCATGGGAATGGCCACCGCCTTGCTGATAGGCACCCGCTTCCGGTTCGAAGGGGGCCTGCTCAACCTGTACGTCCACGCAGGTGTCGGCGCCCGGAAGCTGACGCACCATGTCGTCGAGCACATGGTCGTGCTGGTAACGAACAAAGCCGGTTTCGATCTGCAGCGGAACGTGACGGTTGCCCAGGTGATAGGCCACCTTGGTTAGCATCAGTGCATCACTGCAAACAATGGTGGAAACGGTTTCGTTGGCGGCCAACACCTTGACCAACTCTCCGTCTGCATTGGTAAGCACATCCCCACCGCGAAGCAGGGTGCCTCGCTCTAGGAATAGGCCCACGCCTTCGCCGGATGTCAGCTGCACTTTTTGCCGGCTTTTGATCCGTGCATCGAGCGGTAGGCTGAGGGTTTTTAGTCTCGCCGGATCGATTTTTTCCAGCGCGGCGGTATCGGTAATTTTTTTCGTCAGTTCGATCATGCTTGTCTCGTAAACAATGCGTTAAAACAAGAAATAGCGCTGCGCCATTGGCAACACTTCCGCCGGTTCGCACGTTAGCAGCTGGCCATCGGCACGTACTTCATAGGTCTGTGGATCCACTTCCAGATGTGGCAGCCAATCATTGAGCAACATGTCTTTCTTTTTCACTGTGCGGCAGCCTTTCACCACACCAATGCGGTTGGCTAATGTGAGTTGCTCAGGGATACCCGCATCCATGGCGGCCTGGGAAATGAAGGTCATGGTGGTGGCTTGGCGAGCCTTGCCGTAGGCCCCAAACATGGGGCGGTAATGAACTGGCTGGGGTGTAGGGATGGATGCGTTAGGGTCGCCCATCTTGGCCATGGCGATCATGCCGCCCTTAATGATGAGGTTGGGCTTTACCCCAAAAAAGGCCGGGCTCCACAGTACCAGGTCGGCGAGCTTGCCCACTTCCACCGAGCCGATTTCATGGGCCATGCCGTGGGCTAATGCCGGGTTTATGGTGTACTTGGCTATGTAGCGTTTGGCGCGAAAATTATCATGTTCGGATGGGTCGCCTTTTAGGGAACCGCGCTGCACTTTCATCTTGTGGGCCGTTTGCCAGGTGCGCATCACCACTTCGCCCACACGCCCCATGGCCTGGGAGTCTGAGGCAATCATGGAGAACGCACCAAGATCATGAAGGATGTCTTCCGCGGCAATGGTTTCGCGGCGAATGCGGGATTCAGCAAACGCTACGTCTTCTGGAATACTCGGATCCAAATGGTGACAGACCATGAGCATATCGAGGTGCTCATCGGCGGTATTCACCGTGTAAGGTCGCGTCGGGTTTGTGGACGAAGGCAGCACATTGGCAAGCCCAGCAGCGCGAATAATATCCGGCGCATGGCCGCCCCCGGCTCCCTCGGTGTGATAGGTATGGATGGTGCGATCTTTGAACGCGGCGATGGTGTCTTCCACAAAGCCGGATTCGTTCAAGGTGTCGGTGTGGATCGCCACTTGAGTATCCGTTTCTTCTGCAACCGAAAGGCAGTTGTCGATTGAGGCGGGGGTGGTGCCCCAGTCTTCGTGCAATTTCAGGCCAATGGCGCCGGCGCTGATCTGTTCGCTCAGGGATTCCGGCAAGCTGGCGTTACCTTTGCCAAGGAACCCCAGATTCATTGGAAAGCAATCCGCCGCTTCCAACATGCGGGCCATGTTCCAGGGCCCGGGCGTCACTGTGGTGGCATTGGTGCCGGTGGTGGGCCCGGTGCCGCCCCCGATCATGGTGGTGACCCCGGATGCTAATGCTTCGTCGATCTGCTGCGGGCAGATAAAATGGATATGCGAATCAATCCCCCCCGCCGTAATGATGCTGCCTTCACCAGCAATCACATCGGTGCCAGGGCCAACAATGATATCCACATTCGGTTGCACATCCGGGTTACCCGCCTTGCCAATGGCCGCAATTCGCCCGTTCTTTATGCCGATATCCGCTTTAACGATTCCCCAGTAGTCGAGGATCAAGGCATTGGTAATGACCAGGTCCATAACCTTCGCCGAAGGCAGCTGGGATTGGCCCATGCCATCACGAATTACCTTGCCGCCGCCAAATTTCACTTCGTCACCATAGACGGTGAAATCTTTTTCTACCTGGATCCACAGATCGGTATCGGCCAGGCGTACCCGGTCACCTGTGGTGGGCCCGAACATGTCGGCGTAGGCTTGTCTGGACATTGTTGCCACGATGATTCTCCTGTTCTTGCATCTACCGGCTGGTTATCGGCAGCCTTTCCGAAATGCGGTGTTGTACAGGCGCCGGCCTGCTTCCCATGGCGCGATTTTCACGGGCAAGTTCAGCCCTAATTCAAAGCGGCCCCATGACCTTGCCCTGAAACCCGTACACTTTTCTTTGTCCTGCATACGCCACCAGCTCTACTGTCCGGCTCTGCCCTGGCTCAATGCGCACGGCGGTGCCGGCCGGAATATTGAGCCGGAAGCCTCGGGTTTTTTCTCGGTCGAACTGCAGGGCATTGTTAGCTTCATAGAAGTGGTAGTGAGAGCCCACCTGAATGGGACGGTCGCCCGTATTGGCCACTTCCACGCTGAGCGTTTCCCGCCCAGGATTGATCTCGATGTCGCCGTTCTGAATAGCGTATTCGCCTGGAATCATTTGGCTTCTCCTATAGCGGATCGTCTTAAACGATGGGGTCGTGAACCGTTACCAGTTTGGTGCCATCGGGAAAGGTCGCTTCCACCTGCACTTCATGGATCATTTCTGGCACGCCTTCCATCACATCCTGACGCTTGAGCAAGGTTCGCCCTTCGCCCATCAATTCGGCGACCGTTTTGCCGTCGCGAGCACCCTCCATAATGGCGGCGGTGATATAAGCGATCGATTCCGGATAGTTAAGCTTAACGCCACGGGCCTTGCGCCGTTCGGCCAGCAGCGCGGCGGTAAAAATTAACAGCTTGTCTTTTTCTCTGGGTGTCAGTTCCATGCTTTACCTTTTTGCCTTTCCTTACACCGTTATCAGGTGTTCCAGATTCGCGGTATCACCGCCGGTTTATTCAGGGTGGCCTGACGCAATAATTGCCAGACGGGAAGCATCAATGCTTGAATTTTTTCACAGCGAGTGCCGAGCACACGCATGACCAGAATGTCGTCAATCAGGGTGAGGCCGCAGGGCATGTCGGTGGCCTGCTTTTCAATGCATTCACGGGCCTGCTCCAGCAACCCCTCATTACTCCCCGTGGCTACAAATATTGCCTGCATGGGGAAATTACGCAGCCCAGAGGCCGCATTGAGGTGGCTGGGCTGATCCACCTTAAGGCGTTCAATCAGCAGCGGTTTACGGTCGCGGCTAATACGAAAACGGGCGTCGATTTTTCCCTCGTGAAACACTTCACTATTAACCGGCCGACCCAAGCAGGAAATTTCCCAGCCCATAAAATGGGCATCCCCGTGCAGGTCGATCCGGGTGTCCATCTGTACCCGTGCCCCAGGGAAGAAAATATTTTCTTGGGGAAACCACTCCAGTGTCCCTCCTGCCTGAACGGTGAGCGTTTGGCTCACATGGGCGGTTTGCCCAGCGCTGCGGTAAAACTTGGTTGCCCCAGGGGTAGTGAGTAAGCCATGGGCCTGGCTCGATGCGGTAATGCTGATATCCAGTCCATCACCACCCACAACCCCCCCTGGTGGGTGCAGTAAATAGATGTGTGCGGTGTCCTGCTCTGGGTAGAAAGGGCGCTGAACGCGCAACGGGCCATAATGGTGCAATTCGGCCATGACGGTTTTCATGCCGCGCCCAGTTATGGCGCACTCAAGCTGCATATGCAGTTTTGCTTGCCATCCCTTATGCCTGCCTGTGGCCTTACTGTTCTGCCGGCCCGCTGCTACCGGTTTCTCTACGCTCACTGGCCTGGCCCCTTTGCCTGCTCTTTATCATGCACCAAATTTATGCAGCTTTTGTGCCACCTGCTGAAATAGAGGGCGGCTTATCCCTTATAAGGGCCGAGACTTGTAGAGGGGCCATCACCCTAAGAGCGTTAGCGCGATCCATGGTATTGATTCTTATGCGCCACCCCGTGCCCGTGGTGGTATGCAATGGCACTGGAGATAAAGCGGCAATAAAAAAAGCCCGGCGATTGCCGGGCTTTTTTTGTATTGCCTTGCGGGTGGCGGCTATTCCACCGTTACCGACTTGGCTAGGTTACGAGGCTGATCCACATCGGTGCCGCGCAGCACCGCCACATGGTAGCTAAGCAACTGCAGCGGTACGGTATAAACGATCGGGGCTACAGTGTCGGGCACTGAGGGCATGTTTAACACATGAATCCCTTCCCCTTCTTTTACGTGAGCATTCTTATCAGCAAACACATAAAGCTCACCGCCACGGGCACGGACTTCTTGCAGATTGGATTTCAGCTTTTCCAACAATTCATCATTGGGGGCCACCGACACCACCGGCATTTCGCTGTCCACCAAGGCCAACGGGCCGTGTTTAAGCTCTCCCGCTGCGTAGGCTTCGGCGTGGATGTAGGAAATTTCCTTGAGCTTAAGGGCTCCTTCCAAAGCCACCGGAAATTGCACGCCACGCCCCAAAAACAGGGCGTGGTGTTTTTCCACAAACGCCTCTGAAAGTTTTTCGATGGGCTTGTCTAACGCCGCCGCCTGCTCGATCAAATTGGGCAGCTGACGCAGTTCTTCCAGAATTTTTTCGATCTCGCTGTCGGCCAGGCCTTTTTGGCGGCCCAGCGCTAACACGAGCATCAACAACCCAACCAGTTGAGTGGTGAAGGCCTTGGTGGAAGCTACCCCGATTTCCGGACCGGCTTTGGTGAGAAAAACCAGTTCTGATTCACGCACCAACGATGAGCTGTCCACGTTACACACAGCCAGGCGACCCACATAATTGGGTGACTGAGTATCACGCAGCGCTGCCAAGGTATCGGCGGTTTCACCGCTTTGGGAAATGGTGACAAAGAGAGTGCCTTCTGGCACCACGTGCTTGCGGTAGCGGAACTCACTGGCTACTTCGACCTGGCAAGGAATACCGGCAATGTCTTCTAACCAATAACGGGCCACCATACCTGCGTGATAGCTAGTACCGCAGGCGACGATTTGAACGGTTTTAACCTTATCGAAAATAGCAGGCGCTTTTTCACCGAAAGACTCAATCAGGCTAGCCGGGCTATCAATGCGATCTTCCAAGGTTTTCTGAATAGCTGCGGGCTGCTCGAAAATTTCCTTCTGCATATAGTGGCGGTATTCGCCCTTTTCCGCATCTTCATGGGTGCCATCAAACTCGTGAGCTTCGCGTGTTACCGGCTCACCTGCTGCATCCACTATACGCACGCTATTAGTTGTAATTTCTGCCTGGTCACCCTCTTCCAAAAAGATGAACCGGTTGGTTACTGGTAACAAGGCCAGTTGGTCGGATGCGATATAGTTTTCATCAATCCCCAGGCCGATGACCAGCGGGCTACCAGAGCGCACGGTAACCAACTTGTGCGGCTCAGAAGCATGAATAACACCCAGTGCGTAGGCACCATCGAGTTTCTTTGTGACCGCTTGCACGGCGTCGAAAAGATTCAATCCGTTATCCAGCGCCTGATGCACCAGATGCACAATCACTTCCGTATCGGTTTGGGAGTTGAACGTATAACCGCTGGCTTCAAGCTCGTCTTTGAGTGCCTGAAAATTTTCGATGATACCGTTATGCACCAGGGCCAAATCATCACCGGACATATGCGGGTGAGAATTAGGCTCCGAAGGCTTGCCGTGGGTAGCCCAGCGCGTGTGGGCAATGCCGGTGAAACCCTGGGTTTGTGCTTCCAGGACCGCCTCTTCCAACCCGGCCACTTTTCCCTGACGACGGACACGACTGATGCCCTTATCGTTGAGCAGCGCGACTCCCGCACTGTCGTAACCCCGGTACTCAAGTCGCTTGAGACCAGTGATCAAAATATTGGTCACATTCCGCTGGCCAATGGCCCCAACAATTCCGCACATAAATGCTCTTCCTTACCCTTTCTTGGGGCGCTGCCAATTAGCCACGTTGCGCTGTTGCGTTCGAGCAACCGCTAGGCCGTTGTCGCCCACATCCTTTGTAATAGTGCTGCCCGCACCTACAGTGGCATTTACGCCAATGGTGACTGGAGCAACTAGAGAGGAATTGGAGCCAATGAACGCTCCGTCTTTCAGCACGGTCTGAAATTTGTTGGCGCCATCATAGTTACACGTAATAGTGCCGGCACCCACGTTGACGCCTTTACCTATCTCGCTATCGCCGATATAGGTCAGGTGGTTTACCTTGGAACCCTCGCCAATGTAGGACTTTTTGGTTTCAACAAAGTTGCCTATCTTCGCTTTGTCGGCCAGTTCTGTTCCAGGGCGCAAGCGGGCATAGGGGCCTAGCTGACAGTGTTCACCCACAATAGCACCGTCAATGAGTGTGTTCGCTTCTATGACGGTGCCGGCGCCGATGTTGGCGTCTCGCAGAATACAGTTAGGACCGATCACCACACCTTCTTCGATGGTGACATCTCCCTCTAAAATGACATTCACATCAATGATTACATCACTGGCGATCTGTACGCTGCCGCGAATATCCAGACGAGAAGGGTCCAGCAATGTTACCCCGTCACGCATCAAGGTTTCAGCCTGAGCCTGCTGGTAAATGCGCTCTAGCCTTGCCAATTGCACTCTGTCATTCACCCCGTCCACTTCCCAGCCTTCGTTGGGTTGCAGGGTTTGCACATTCAAGCCCGACTGTGACGCCATTGCGATCAGGTCAGTAAGGTAATATTCGCCCTGGGCATTATTACTGGAAAGCTTGGGCAAGCTTTCTTCTAGGAATCGCCGTGAACAGGCAAGAATGCCCGTGTTGATTTCCTGAATACTCAGCTCAGCTTCGCTTGCGTCTTTCTGCTCAACGATGCGCTGCACGTTGTTCTGACCATCACGAACGATACGGCCGTAACCGTTCGGGTCATCCAAGGTTAGGGTCATCAGCGCCAGGGTGCTATCGTCCACCGTGGCGACAAAGTCTTTTAGTGTTTCCGGGCGAATCAGCGGTACATCACCGTACAACACCAATACCATGTCTTCTTTTACATAAGGCATGGCTTGCGCAACCGCATGGCCAGTACCGAGCTGTTCAGCTTGCTCTGCCCAAGCCACTTGCTCACCAGTGACCGAGGCTTTCACCTGTTCGCCACCATGGCCGTATACGATGACGGTATTGGCTGGTTCCAGCGACGCTGCCGCGTCTACCACATGCTGCACCATTGGCTTGCCGGCCACTGCATGAAGCACCTTTGGCAAAGCGCTTTTCATCCGCGTCCCTTTACCCGCCGCCAGAATCACTACTGCTAGACTCATACCCTATCCTTGTCTTTTACATGCCGGTACCGTTATACCACTGTGCCGCCTCTGATTCGCACAGGACCTATTCCAACCGGGCGCTCACTATACGACAGAAACAAAAAAGGGTAGCACTTGGCTACCCTTTCCTGTGTTGAAGAATTGCAAAAGATACTTACCGCTTATTCTTCAATTGTTGAATGGCACGCAGCTGTGCAACGGCCTCTATCAGAGTTGCAGCGGCACGGGAGTAATCCATTTCGGAACTCTTGCCTTCCAACGCTTCTTTGGCACGGGCTTTAGCACGCTCAGCTTCTGCAGCGTCCATATTTTCAGCGCGTTCAGCCGTATCTGCCAGTACGGTCACCAGCTTCGGCTGCACTTCTAAGAAGCCACCGGATACGTAGAACACTTCTTCTTCACCATTCTGCTTCTTCACCCGTACCGGGCCCGGCTTCAGCCGGGTCAGCAGCGGGGCGTGGCCGGGCATGATACCGAGGTCACCTTCCACACCGGAAGCTACCACAATTTCAACCAAGCCGGAGAACAGCTGGCGTTCTGCACTTACAATGTCGCAATGCACGGTCATCGCCATTTGCTTGTCTCCCAGGTGCAGGTTACTTGCTACGCTTGTTGTAGGCTTCAATCACTTCGTCGATAGAGCCCTTCATGTAGAAGTCCTGCTCCGGGATGTGATCGTAATCACCGCCAAGGATGCCCTTAAAGCCCGCGAGGGTGTCTTTCAGGGAAACATACTTGCCCGGGGAACCAGTAAATACTTCGGCCACAAAGAACGGCTGAGACAAATAACGCTCAATCTTACGGGCACGAGATACAATCAGTTTATCGTCTTCTGACAGTTCGTCCATACCCAAAATAGCGATGATGTCTTTCAGCTCTTTAAAGCGCTGCAGTACGGTTTGAACGCCACGTGCAATGTCGTAGTGCTCTTGACCGATAACCAGCGGATCCAGCTGACGCGAGGTGGAATCCAGCGGGTCAATCGCCGGGTAGATACCCTTAGACGCGATATCACGGCTCAAGGATACAGTGGAATCCAAGTGCGCGAAGGTGGTGGCCGGAGACGGGTCAGTCAAGTCATCCGCAGGTACGTATACCGCCTGAACGGAGGTAATGGAACCGGTCTTGGTGGAAGTAATACGTTCCTGCAGAACGCCCATCTCTTCCGCCAGAGTCGGCTGGTAACCTACCGCTGAAGGCATACGGCCCAACAGTGCAGATACTTCCGTACCCGCCAGCGTATAACGGTAAATGTTATCCACGAAGAACAGTACGTCGCGACCTTCGTCACGGAACTTCTCGGCCATGGTCAGACCGGTCAGCGCTACACGCAGACGGTTACCAGGCGGCTCATTCATCTGACCGTACACCAACGATACTTTATCCAGTACGTTGGAGTCCTTCATTTCATGGTAGAAGTCGTTACCCTCACGAGTACGCTCACCCACACCAGCAAACACGGAGAAACCGGAGTGCTCAATAGCGATGTTCCGGATCAGCTCCATCATGTTTACGGTTTTACCAACACCCGCACCACCGAACAGACCAACCTTACCGCCTTTGGCGAAAGGACAAACCAGGTCGATTACCTTGATGCCGGTTTCCAGCAGTTCGTTAGTGGCTGCCTGATCCGCATAAGTAGGCGCTGCACGGTGAATCGGCATACGCTCTTCTTCACCGATGGGGCCCGCTTCATCAATCGGGCGACCCAGCACGTCCATGATACGGCCCAAGGTTTTGGTGCCCACAGGAACCTGAATCGGTTCACCGTTATCAGTCACGCCAAGGCCGCGCTTCAGACCTTCGGTGGAGCCCATGGCAATAGTCCGCACTACACCGTCGCCCAGCTGCTGCTGAACTTCCAGGGTAGTTTCAGTACCGTCCACGGAGAGGGCGTCATATACCTTCGGTACGGCTTCGCGTGGAAATTCCACGTCGATCACGGCACCGATGATCTGAACAATACGACCGCTACTCATGCTTGCATCCTCTTAACTTGCGTTTTTGCCACGTTAATCTGCTTGACGATTAAACCGCAGCAGCACCACCAACGATTTCGGAGATTTCCTGCGTAATAGCAGCCTGGCGTGCCTTGTTGTACACCAATTGCAGATCACGAATGATGTCACCAGCGTTATCACTGGCAGCCTTCATGGCAATCATACGTGCTGCCTGCTCACAGGCATTGTTTTCAACCACACCCTGATACACCTGAGACTCAATGAACCGCACCAGCAGTTCGTCGAGCAGCTCTTTCGGGGCTGGCTCGTAAATGTAGTCCCAGTGGCGCTTCAGCTCTTCATCACTACCCGCTTCCAGCGGCAGCAACTGAATATTCTTGGGCGACTGGGTCATGGTGTTCACGAATTCGTTGTACACGATGTACAAACGGTCGATTGCACCGCTTTCGTAGGCATCCAACATCACCTTGATGGAACCGATTAAATCATTCAGGTGCGGGGTATCCCCCAAGCCTGTGATATTCGCTTCCACATTGCCGCCAACGCTCTTGAAGAAAGACATGCCCTTGGAACCGACTACGCAGTAGCTGGTTTTGGCACCCTTTTCTTCCCATGCCTTCGCGCTTTTGACGACGTTCTTGAGCAGGTTCACGTTGAGGCCACCGCAGAGGCCCCGATCGGAGCTCACTACGATGTAGCCAACGTTTTTAACTTCCCGCTCTTGCAGGTAAACGTGCCGGTATTCCAGATCGGCGTTAGCCAGGTGAGCAACCACCTGACGCATACGGCTGGCGTACGGCTTACTGGCCGTCATACGCTCTTGCGCCTTACGCATCTTGGAGGCTGCTACCATTTCCATTGCACGAGTAATTTTCTTCGTGCTCTGGACGCTGGCAATTTTGCCTTTGATCTCTTTACCGCTGGCCATAGGAACGTTCCTTTATCAGCGAATTACCAGGTCTGGGTAGCTTTGAACTGATCGAGAGATTCTTTAATCTCAGCTTCGATCTCGCCGTTGTAGTCACCCTTCTCGTTGATTTTATCCATCAACGCTTTCTTTTCGCTGTTCATGTAGTCCAGCAGTGCAGCTTCAAAGGCGCCGATTTTTTCGACTTCCATACCTTTTAGGTAACCTTCGTTAGCGGCGTACAGCACAACACCCATTTCAGCAACGCTCATCGGGCTGTACTGCTTCTGCTTCATCAGCTCGGTAACGGCTTGACCATGCTCCAACTGCTCACGAGTAGAATCATCGAGGTCGGAAGCGAACTGAGCGAATGCAGCCAGTTCACGGTACTGAGCCAGAGCCAAACGAATACCACCACCCAGCTTCTTAACGATCTTGGTCTGGGCTGCACCACCTACACGGGATACAGACACACCGGCGTTCATCGCCGGGCGAATGCCGGAGTTGAACAGGTCGGTTTCCAGGAAGATCTGACCATCGGTAATGGAAATCACGTTGGTCGGTACGAAGGCAGAAACGTCACCACCTTGGGTTTCAATGATAGGCAGAGCGGTCAAAGAACCGGTCTTACCTTTCACTTCACCGTTGGTGAACTTCTCAACATAATCTTCGTTTACCTTGGCGGCGCGCTCCAGTAGACGGGAGTGCAGGTAGAACACGTCACCAGGATAAGCTTCACGGCCCGGCGGACGACGCAGCAGCAGGGAGATCTGGCGATACGCCCACGCCTGCTTGGTCAGATCATCATAAACGATCAGTGCATCTTCACCGCGATCACGGAAATACTCGCCCATGGTGCAGCCAGCAAACGGTGCCAGGAACTGCATGGAAGCCGGATCAGAAGCGGAGGCCGCAACGATGATGGTGTTTTCCATCGCGCCGTGCTCTTCCAGTTTGCGCACCACGTTAGCAATGGTGGACTGCTTCTGGCCGATGGCGACGTAGACACACTTAATGCCGGAGTCTTTCTGGTTGATAATCGCATCAACCGCCACGGCGGTCTTACCGATCTGGCGGTCACCAATGATCAGCTCACGCTGACCACGGCCGATTGGCACCATGGCATCGATGGACTTGTAACCGGTTTGAACAGGCTCGTTAACTTCACGACGCCAGATAACGCCGGGCGCTACCTTTTCAACCGCATCGGTTTGCTTGGCTTCGATCGGGCCTTTACCGTCAATCGGATTACCTAGAGCGTCAACAACACGACCCAGCATTTCGGGGCCAGTGGGGACTTCCAGAATACGACCGGTACAACGAACTTTTTGGCCTTCGGCTAGGCCCAGGTAATCACCCAGCACCACGGCGCCGACAGAGTCTTGCTCCAGGTTAAGGGCCATGCCGTAGATGCCGCCCTCAAACTCGATCATCTCGCCGAACATCACGTCGGCCAGACCATGAATGCGCACAATACCATCAGATACGGAAACCACCGTACCTTCGTTGCGTGCTTCGGTGGAGGTATCAAGTTTCGCAATGCGCGACTTGATAATCTCGCTGATTTCGGACGGGTTGAGTTGCTGCATCTCTAATCCCTCAAACTCAAGAGTTCAGTTGCTCTGCCAAGCGATTAAGCCGGCCGCGCACACTGCCATCAATTACGGTATCGCCGGCTCGCACCAGCACGCCCCCAATCAAAGATTGGTCGACGGAAGTTGTGACATTCACTTCCGTACCAAGGCGTTTCTTAAGCGCTGCTACCAACTTGTCGGTAGCAGCATCGTCCAACTCGAATGCAGAGATCATCTCCACATCGGTGAACTGCTGCTGTTCGGCCAGAAGCTCGTGGAACAGTTGCAGGATGATCGGCAAAAGCGGCAAACGCTTATTCTGCGTTAGCTGCGCAACAAAGTTGCGACCGCTTTCGTCCAGCTCATCACCACAGACTTCTGCAAAAGCAGAAACCTTGGTGGCGTCATCCAGTTCCGGCTGGTCAAGGTAGGCACGCATGGAGGCATCACCTGCCACTGCTGCTGCCAGGCCCAGCATCTTCTCCCACTGCTCCAGGGCATCGTGTTCTTTAGCGAACACAAATGCGGCCTTGGCGTAGGGGCGTGCGATGGTGGTCAGTTCAGCCATGGGTTACCCGTATTCTCAGAGTTCAGCCGCCAGCTGCTCAAGCAACTGCGTGTGTTTGTCCTGGTTTACTTCGCCGCCCAGTACCTTTTCGGCACCGCTCAACGCCAGTACAGCTACATCTTTACGCAATTGCTCGCGAGCCTGATTAACCTCTTGGTCAATCTCAGAATGGGCTTTGGCAATCAGACGCTCACCTTCGGCGCGCGCTGCATCTTTAGCCTCTTCCACAATCTGATTAGCCCGGCGATTGGCCTGATCAATAATTTCGGCCGCCTTCTCTTTAGATTCTTTGAGATTGGCGGTCGCCTTTTCCTGCGCCAGTTCCAGATCACGCTCTGCCCGATCCGCGGCACTTAGGCCTTCGGCAATCTTCTGCTTACGCTCATCCAGCGCCCGTGAAATCGGGGGCCAAACGAACTTCATGCAGAAGAACACAAACAGGGCAAACCAAATGGCCTGGCCAATTAGTGTCGCATTAATATTCATGCCAACACCTCAATCCGCGTTGCTTTAGATTTCCCTAAATCGGGGCTTAAACGTTAAAGCGCGATTTACTGGAAAATCAGCAGGAACGCGATAGCGATACAGATAATTGGCACAGCATCCAGCAGACCAGCAATGATGAACATGCGGGTTTGCAGCATCGGAGCCAGCTCCGGTTGACGAGCCACAGACTCAAGGAAACGACCACCCATCATGCCGAAGCCCAAACCTGCGCCGATGGCCGCCAGGCCAGCTACGATAGCAGCAGCAAGAAATTGAATGCCTTCCATCTTTACACTCCCGTTAAGTGCTTGGTTGGTTTAATTAAAAACCGGTTTAAAAAAACTGTTACTTACTTAAATCAGTGCTCTTCGACCGCCATGCTCAAATACACGATGGTCAGAACCATGAAGATAAATGCCTGCAGGGTGATTACCAAAATATGGAACACCGCCCAAGGCCAGGCACCGATGAATTGCCAGGTGCCCATCATCGCTGCCAGCAGAATAAATACAAACTCACCCGCGTACATATTACCGAACAGTCGCAGGCCCAGAGATACCGGCTTGGCCAGTAGAGCAATGGTTTCCAGCAACAGGTTAATCGGGATCAGAAGCGCCTTGACCACCGGGTTGCCGGATTCAAAAGGATGCAACGCTAGAGTACCCACAAAACCGCCCACACCCTTAGTCTTAATGGTGAGGAAGATAATCAGGAACATCACGCTGAAGGACATACCCAAGGTAATGTTCGGGTCGGTGCTGGGAACAATCTTGAAATAGGCTTCGTGTGCACTCCAACCGAAGAAGGTCACCATCACCCATTCAAATGTCTTCGGAATGAAATCCACCGGGATCAGATCCATCAGGTTCATCAAGAACACCCAACAGAAGATCACCAACGACAGCGGCGCAATCAACTTGCTCTTGCCGTGGAAAGAGTCACGCACCTGTGTATCGATAAACTCAATGATGATTTCCACAAAATTAAGGAAACCAGAAGGCACACCGGCAGTCGCTTTACGCGCGCCCAACCAGAACAACAGGCACATGATAATGCCAAGACCGCCAGACCAAGCTAAGGAGTCAACGTGAAAGGCTGCAAAACCCATATCTTTGGCTTCGGTGCCGTTACACGCCATGGTCCAGGTTGCCTGGCTCAGAGTCTCCGCATGACCGTGACATTCACGGACATAGCCTTCCGGCAGTTTGCCATAGGTCAGATTGCCCAGATGGTGCTTGATATACTCGCCGGCGGAGTTCGCTGCCATGTCAAACCTCTATAGAGAGCCGATGCCTACAGGCTAGTCATTGTGCCTGTCTTGCCCTGCTGTTTGCCCGTCGAGGCGTGCTACCTGAATCCAACCCACCACCTGGGCTAGCAAGAAGCCTAACAGCAGAACCATTGCAATTTTCATTTCCCGCGCTTCAGGGACCTTGGAGAATGTTAGCCAGAACAGCAATAGCATAATTGCGATCTTGCCCATCTCGGCCCGCATTGCTGCGGTAGCCATACGCTTTGGCGCACGGTTGCCTGGGTGCATCCATATCTGGAAGCCACCCCAAGCATAAGCGATCAGGCTGATAGTGCCGCCCCAGACAGCCACTAGACCGGCGAACACGCCAGCCAACCCGGTTACCAGCAACCCAAATACCACTATCGTGGTCAGTTGAGCGCACATTAAGCCCCAGAACAATGCTCTGTTGGGCTGAAATTCGTTGCTGGTCACCTTGAGCCTCTTGGCTGATGCAAAATGATGCCGCACCAAGCGCTAAGGTCTCGAGCACCCCTGATCTTTAGCGCGGCGAAGTATATGGAGTTGGCACGCAAGTGGCAACCGTAACGGGCGGATTGTTCGGCAAACTTTAGGGTTTGTTGGCGACTTTCTTTCACCTGATCTCCACAAAGCAGGGCTGAACACAGTTCATGAAAAAGCACCGCCTATTGAGATATTTTTGTATACCCCCGCTCAGCCTTCCATCCTGCCTGCAATAGCGCAAATGGGGCGATCGCCAAACCCTGATCTCTGCCATCAAGGTCCGCACGGCTAACGAGATGCTACGGAAACAGCTAGTTGCAAATTATCCCTTCGGACAGCAATACGCAGGCCTGCTATTTGATGTGAGCCAAAATGCCATCCAATTCATCCAAGCTGTTATAGCTGATCACTAGCTTGCCTTTTTTCCCCTGTTGTTGAATTTGCACCGGCGCCCCCAAGCGATCAGACAAGTCGCTGATTAGCGCCTTCACATTAGGGTCTTCTTTAGGGGCCGCCGGTTTCGCAGGTTTGGCTTTTTCAAAATCGCGGACCAGTTCTTCGGTTTGGCGTACTGACAGCCCTTTGGCCACCACGGTGCGGGCAGCCTCAACCTGTTTGTTGCCGGTCAGCGCTAACAGGGCGCGAGCGTGGCCCATTTCCAGGTCGCCGTGCTCCAGCAGCTTCTTAACGTCGGCCTCCAGGCTCATCAACCGTAGCAAGTTGGTCACCATGGCGCGGGATTTACCCACCGCATCGGCCACTTGCTGATGGGTGAGCCCGAACTCTTCTTTCAATCGGCCCAGCGCGATGGCCTCCTCCATTGGGTTGAGATTTTCCCGCTGGATATTTTCAATCAGCGCCATGGCGATGGCGGCTTCGTCGGGCACTTCGCGAATAACCGCTGGAATGGTGTCCAGCTCGGCCATCTGTGCGGCACGCCAGCGGCGCTCACCGGCGATGATTTCGTAGCGCTTATCGCCCAATGGGCGCACCACGATGGGCTGCATCACGCCTTGGGCACGAATCGACTCAGCCAGCTCCTCTAGGGCACCGGGTGACATATCCCGGCGTGGCTGGTAACGGCCACGCTCCATGCACTCCACAGGCAGGTGGCGCAATTCGCCATCACGGGGGCGCAGACTGGGCTCACCGCTCGTTTCGCCCTGATTCTGTAGGCTCACTTCTTCCTGATGCCGCTGGTAGGACTCGTTGCTGCTGAGCAGGGCATCCAGGCCCTTGCTGAGACCGCGTTTACGCTTTGCCGCCATGGTTAATCCTTGATGATACGCATGACGCCAGACGCTCGGCGCCTGACGCTGCGGACACACTCCGCCCGCCAAAAAAAATATTACCGGATGCCGCCATCATGACGCTGCGACAGGCTGGGCCTTGATGGCCTGCTCCCGGCGCAAAATCTCGCCGGCCAACGCCAAATAGCTAACCGCACCGCGGGATTTTGGATCATAGGTAATCACTGGCGCACCATGACTGGGCGCCTCCGCCAACCGCACGTTACGGGGAATAATGGTGCGATACACCTTGTCACCGAAATGGCTAATTAACTGGTTGGACACATCATTGGAGAGGCTGTTGCGTGGGTCATACATGGTGCGCAGTAAACCCCCGATGTGCAGCTTCGGGTTAAGTACCATGCGAATTTTCTCAATGGTGTTCATCAGTGCGGTCAAGCCTTCCAAGGCGTAGTACTCACACTGGATGGGCACTATTACTGAGTCTGCCGCCGTCAGCGCATTGACGGTGAGCATGTTCAGGGACGGCGGGCAATCAATAAGGATGTAATCGTACTGATCACGGACTCGCGCTAAGGCGTTACGCAAACGAAACTCCTTAGCACTCATGTCCAACAACTGAACCTCAGCCGCGGTCAAATCACCATTGGCGGCGATCAGATCAAACCCAGAATCTTCCGGGGTGTCCGTCACCGCCTGCTCGATAGCCACGTCATCGCACAGCACATCATAAATAGTGTAATCGGTATCAAACTTATCTACGCCTGACCCGGTGGTGGCATTGCCCTGTGGATCAATGTCCACGAGCATCACCTTCTTGCGGGTGGCCGCCAGCGACGCCGCCAGATTCACACTGCTGGTGGTCTTGCCCACGCCGCCTTTCTGATTGGCTACGGCAAATACGGTGGTCACTGCGTTCTCCTTGATTTTACGCCTGACGCTTGAGACAGGGTGCCTGACGGCCCCCGTTCACTATCAAGCTTTATTCACTACCACCAAGGTGCGAGGCTCATCCAAGCCCGGCACTGTCAGGGTGTGATGGCGCCCTTGCCACTGCGCCGGCAGGGTGGCCAGCTCTTCTTCTGTGCTGGCCGCTTTCATTGCCAATAGGCGGGTATTATCGGTCATTATGGGCGTCATCAACGCCAGCATATCCGACAAGGAAGCAAAAGCGCGACAAATGATCTGTGATGGGGCTTTACGGTACTGTTCCACGCGACCGTGCACAACCTCCACGTTATCCAACCCTAATTCGCGGCGGGCCTGACGGACAAAACGGGTTTTCTTACCGTTGGAATCCAGCAGCACAAAGACTTGCTGCGGGCGAGCCACCGCCAGAATAACCCCGGGGATACCGGCACCGGTCCCCACATCCAGGGTATCGCCTTCTTCCAGGTAGGCCAATACAGCCAGAGAATCCAACAAATGGCGGGTCACCATTTCCTGTGGGTCGCGGATCGCGGTGAGGTTATAGGCCTGGTTCCATTTAACCAACAGATCCACATACGCGAGTAACAAGCGCTGCTGATCGTCGCTCAAGGAAAGGCCAAGGGCATCAATTCCCTGGGTCAGAGTGCTGGAAAGACTCATGCTTGTTGGGCGGCCTTCTTTTGATGGTGATGTTTTTTCAGGTAAATCATCAGTAAGGAAATAGCCGCCGGGGTGACGCCGGGAATGCGGCCCGCCTGGCCCAAGGTCTGCGGACGAATCTCGCTGAGCTTTTGCTTCACCTCATTGGATAGGCCTTTTACCTGGCCATAATCAAATTCCACCGGCAGGGCGGTGGTTTCTGCGGCCCGCAGTTTTTCGATTTCGTCTGCCTGACGATCAATATAGCCTGCGTACTTGGCAAGAATTTCCATCTGCTCAATGACTGCACTATCCGGGCGGTCCGCCAGCGCCACCGCTTCCGCTAAATTGGCGTAGGTCAGCTCAGGGCGCTTGAGCAGGTCGAGCAAATTGTATTCATGAGTCAACGGCTTTTCGATTAACGCATTCACCGCCTCGGCTTCTGGCGTTTTTGGCCGCACCCAGGTGGTTTTAAGACGCTGCTCTTCGCTGGCCATGCCGTCACGTTTGGCGTTGAAGGCCGCCCAACGTTCGTCACCCACCAATCCCAGCTCACGGCCCTTCTCTGTGAGGCGCAGATCCGCGTTGTCTTCACGCAGCAACAACCGGTATTCGGCGCGGCTAGTGAACATGCGGTAGGGCTCTTGAGTCCCCATGGTAATCAGGTCATCCACCAGTACGCCTATATAGGCTTCATCGCGGCGGGGGGTCCAGGCGTCTTTACCCTGACTCAGCCGGGCCGCGTTCAGGCCCGCCAGCAATCCCTGGGCGCCCGCTTCTTCGTAACCGGTCGTGCCATTGATCTGGCCGGCAAAGAATAGCCCCGGCATATGCTGAGTTTCCAGGCTGTGCTTGAGGTCCTGGGGATTAAAATAATCGTATTCGATGGCATAACCAGGGCGGGTGATATGGGCGTTTTCAAAGCCGCGGATGGAGCGCACCGCCTGCAGCTGCACATCAAACGGCAGGCTGGTGGAAATGCCGTTAGGATATAACTCGTGGGTATTGAGCCCTTCCGGTTCCACGAAAATCTGATGGCTGTCTTTGTCCGGATAGCGGTTTACCTTGTCTTCGATGGACGGACAATAACGCGGCCCCACCCCATCGATAACTCCGGTGAACATGGGGCTGCGATCAAAACCACTGCGGATAATGTCGTGGGTCTGCGCATTGGTATGGGTGATGTAGCAGCACACTTGCTGCGGATGCTCCTCCACCTTACCCAAGTAGCTCATCACTGGCAGCGGGTTATCCCCCCACTGCTCTTCCATCACCGAAAAATCCACGCTCTTGCCGTCAATCCGCGGCGGCGTACCCGTTTTTAGACGATCAACCCGAAACGGCAGTTCACGTAAACGGCATGCCAGTGCATTAGACGGCTGGTCACCGGCGCGCCCGCCCTGATGGTTATCCAGGCCAATATGGATCACACCGCCCAGGAAGGTGCCAGCGGTGAGTACCACCGCGTCGGCCATGAAACGCAGGCCCATGTTAGTGACCACACCCACACAGCGACCGTTTTCCACCACCAGGTCGTCCACCGCTTGCTGAAACAGGGTCAGGTTGGGCTGGTTTTCCAGGGTGCCGCGGATGGCGGCCTTATAGAGTTCCCGATCGGCTTGGGCACGAGTGGCGCGCACTGCTGGGCCTTTACGGGCATTGAGGACGCGAAACTGGATACCGCCTTTATCAGTGGCACGGCCCATGGCCCCGCCCAAAGCATCAATTTCACGGACTAGATGACTCTTGCCGATGCCGCCGATGGCTGGGTTACAGCTCATCTGACCCAGGGTTTCAATGTTGTGAGTAAGCAACAGCGTGGAAACGCCCATACGTGCGGATGCCAGTGCCGCTTCGGTTCCGGCATGGCCGCCGCCAATCACAATCACGCCAAATCGCTGGGAAAAATCCATGCTGCACTTACCTTGCAGGGCTGGCCTGCTGCTCAAAATATAGTCAACCGGGCGCGCTAGTATAGAGAGTACGCTTCACGCTGCAAGCCTCTCGCAATAGGCAGGAACCGAAAACCCTCGCCGCCAAGCCGATTACCGTAATCTTGCCGGTGCAAGCCGCAACTCAACCACCGCTCCTGCCACGCATAAAGTAGCTGAAGGCGCGCCCCCCAACACCGTGAAGGTGCCTGGGTGGCGAAAAGAGTTTTGAGCTTGGCCTGAATCGCACCGCCGGTTCCGTGTAAGCTATTGTACTCTATAACTCTGTTCTCACTTAACTAGGAACGCATTTGGAATCATTGAATATCTTTCTGCTGATCGGCACCGGTCTGATGTTCACCGGCCTGCTACTGGGTTCTCTGAGCGCTCGCTTCGGGGTGCCGTCCCTGCTCATCTTTCTAGTGGTGGGCATGGTGGCCGGGGAAGACGGCCTAGGCGGCATCGAGTTTGATGATTTCTCCACCGCTTATGTGATTGGCAATATCGCGTTGGCGGTGATTCTGCTCGATGGCGGCCTACGCACTCGATTAAGCACCTTCAAATTGGGCCTACGCCCCGCCCTTAGCCTGGCTACTTTAGGGGTGGCCATCTCTGCCGCCCTGGTGGGCGCTTTTACTACTTGGTTAATCGGGGTGGACTGGCGGGTGGGTCTGCTGCTGGGCGGTATTATCGGCTCCACCGATGCGGCGGCCGTTTTCAGTGTTATCAAAGGCGCTGGCGTCACCCTGAATGAACGTGTGGCAAGTACCCTGGAGATCGAATCCGGTCTCAACGACCCCATGGCCATCTTTATTACCCTGATGCTGGTAGGCATGTTGGTGGACCCGGATGCCCAGTGGGGCGCGGGGATGCTGGTCACTCTGATCCAACAGTTTGGTTTGGGCATCCTGCTGGGCTTGTTGCTGGGGGCCGTGATCAGCGAAGTGTTGCTGCGGGTGCGTAGCAACGAAGGGCTACATGCTTTACTGCTGTGCAGCGGTGGCGCCATGGTGTTTGCCATTACCAATTTGGTAGGCGGCTCCGGTTTTCTGGCGGTATACCTGACCGGCTTGGTAGCCGGTAATCGCCGGGGCGGCACCGGTGACAATGTGCTCAAAGCCATGGACTCCATGGCCTGGCTGGCCCAGTCCGGCATGTTTCTGATCTTGGGTCTGCTGGTGACGCCGTCGCGACTCATCGAAAACCTTCCCTATGCCCTCGCCGTGGCAGCCTTTTTGATGTTGCTAGCCCGCCCGCTATCCGTATGGATTAGCCTGCTACCCTTCCGTTTTACTTGGCGCGAAGAAACCTTTATTGCCTGGACCGGGTTACGTGGTGCCGTGCCCATTGTACTGGCCGTTTTCCCGCTACTGGCCGGCGTGGAACAAACCTATCTGCTATTTGATATTACCCTCGTGGTGGTGCTGATTTCTCTGCTTGGGCAAGGCGCAAGCCTGCGTTTTGTCGCCCGCAAACTGAAAGTCTCGGTGCCGCGCACCACCGAGCCGAAACAAACCGTGGCCCTGGCCGCCCCTCGAGATCGCTACTTGATGCAGTTTGAAGTGGAAGACGGCGCCAAGGCCGTAGGCAAGAACTTGGGGGAACTGGGGGAAAACGATCGCACTCCGTTGATTTTGTATCGCAACACGCGGGTGCTCAGCCTCAGTGATGATCCCAAAATTGAACCCGGCGACCTGATTGCTTGGCTCGCACCACTATCACACAAATCCGGCCTGTCCGACCTATGCCATAAATTAAGCAGTGATGAGAAACGTTATTACGGCGACTTCAGCGTGCTGGGCAAAACCCCGGTAGCGCAATTGATTGCGGTGTATGGGGTACAAGCCCCTCCACCACTCTGGCAAGGACTGACCGTGGCCGAGATCTTCACCAAACAAGTGGGAAAACAAACCGTAGTGGGTGATACGGTGCGTGTCAGCGGCCTGCGGCTAAGAGCAAGATCTGTTGAAAACGGCACGGTCGTCATGGCCGGGCTGAAACTTCCCGGATAAGGCCGGCGCAAAGCACATGCAAAGTATGCTGTTATTGAGCCAATGTGCCGGCCTCCAAGCATAAAGCGCTGGGAAGAAGTTCGGGTAGAAGACCACTATAATGACATTGTCGCTTACCGATTTTTCCCCAGCATTGTGTTTACACCCATTCACCCTAACGCCAACCGTGCGGCGCCTTGGCAGTCAATGCCTTCATCCTTGAATTGCCCAACAATGCCTGCCCTGTTGCGCTGTCCGTTCCTGACAGTTAATCCGTTTTCTTAGGGTGATTGCTATGCCAACCTACAAGGCTCCCGTGCGCGATATGCGCTTTTTGATGAACGAAGTGTTCGATTTTGAGCGTCACTACAAGGCTCAGCCCAATGGTGAAGAAGCCACCCCCGATATGGTAGAAGCCATTATCGGTGAAATGGCCAAATTATGTGAAAACACTATTGCGCCCCTTTACCAGAGCGGTGACGAGGAAGGCTGTAAACTGGAAGATGGCGTGGTGACCACCCCGAAGGGTTTCAAAGAAGCCTACGACGAATTCATCGCTGGCGGCTGGCAAGGTCTGAGCCACCCGGTAGAAGTGGGCGGCCAAGGCCTGCCCATGTCTCTGGGCCTGATTAAACAGGAAATGATGGCCACGGCTAACTGGTCCTTTTCCATGTACCCGGGGCTATCTCTGGGTGCCATGAACACTATCCAGATGCACGGTTCCGAAGAACAGAAACAGGATTACCTGGTACCGCTCACCGAAGGCACCTGGGGCGGCACCATGTGCCTAACTGAACCTCAGTGCGGCACCGACCTGGGCCAGGTAAAAACCAAAGCCGACCCGCAGCAAGACGGTTCTTACAAAATCTCCGGTACCAAGATTTTCATTTCCTCCGGTGATCATGACCTAACCGAAAACATTATCCACATCGTGTTGGCCCGCCTACCCGATGCACCGAAAGGTACTAAGGGAATTTCCCTGTTCATCGTACCCAAGTACTTGCCCGGCAAAATCGGTGAACACAACGGCGTAAGCTGTGGTTCCCTGGAAAAGAAAATGGGCATCAAGGCATCCGCCACCTGCGTGATTAATTTTGATGAAGCCACCGGCTTTTTGATCGGCCCGGAACACGGCGGCCTGGAGTGCATGTTCACCTTCATGAACAGCGCCCGTATCGGTACGGCAATGCAAGGTGTGGCCCATGCAGAACGGTCTTATCAAGGGGCACTACCTTACGCCAAAGAGCGCAAGTCCATGCGCGCACTGTCCGGCAAGAAAGAGCCCGATGCCATCGCTGACAGCTTGATTCATCACGGCGACGTACGCCGCATGCTACTCAAGCAAAAGGCTATTGCCGAAGGCGGCCGCGCGATGATTTATTACGCTGCCCAGTACGCAGACAACATGATCGCTGGCATGCTCGAAGACGACATGGAAAAATACGACCACTGGGATAGCGAGCTGGGTTTCCTTACGCCGATCCTGAAAGGCTTCCTCACTGAAAAAGGCCTGGAAGCGGCCAACGAAGGCATGCAAGTTTTCGGTGGCCACGGTTACATTAAAGAACACGGTATGGAACAGATCGCTCGCGATGCGCGCATCTCAACTCTGTACGAAGGCACCACCGGTATCCAGGCGCTGGACTTACTTGGCCGCAAGGTACTGCTGTCTTCCCGCGGCAAGTGTGTGCGTGAATTCTCCAAAAAACTGGTGGATTTCGGCACCAAGAACCTACGTGATCCCAAGCTGCGTCCGTTCGCCTGGAAGCTGCTGAAAATTGCTGCCGAGTGGAACTACCTAACCACACGCATCATGCTGGTGGCCGCAAAGGATCGCGATATGGTGGCCACTGCCAGCTACGACTTCTTGATGTACAGCGGTTACGCCATGATGGCTTACTTCTGGGCGCTGCAAGCCGGTGTTGCCACTGACAAGCTGGAAAATGGCGGCAAAGAGCCGGCAGAATTCTACAAAGCCAAATTGGCTACCGCAGAATTTTATTTCGACCGCATGCTGCCCAGCGCCAAGGGCCATGCCGAAGCGGCTCTCAAGCCCACCAAAAGCACCATGCAGTTGAGCGCTGAGCACTTCTCGTTCGATTACGAATAACACCTTGCGTTCAATAATAAGGCGGCCACTTGGCCGCCTTATTATTTTTTATCTATCCGCACCCCAACCAGGCCTGGTTATCCAGGCACCCTCCTTTTATTCATCCCCCATATAGGGTATCCACTCAGTAGCTGCCAACTGCTACATTAGCAACGGTTTGATCGGGGGTTTTACGTTATAAATAATGATCGGGGGAAGGTCATGACCATCTTGAAACCATTGCGGCTCGCTGTTGTGGCTAGCCTTCTGGTCGGCTGCGCCGCACCTCATCAACAACTCGCTCAAACCAACGCTGCTCAGAACGCCTTGTATGCCGAGGTTGTTGATCCTCTGGACCACTGGCCCACACAAACACAATTTGATATCAGCATCCTTGAGTCGGATTTCTTCACTCACTACCAGCAGGACTACGCCAACGGTGAAGTGTATGACGATTTCCCCAGTCTGACTGAATGCGCCTTGCCGCAGGAACGGGCTTTAGAGATTGCCAGACTCAGCCCCGAGATGATTAATCCACCCAGTAAAAGCGCTACGATTGAAAGCCTTTCCACTGTTGGCTATGAACAGATTAGCATTCGCTCAACTCCAGCCGGATGTCATGCGTTAAGCGCCGTTGAGATGCACACCATCCCGAACATGGTGGTGGAACTGAAACAATTGCCCGATGCCTTCCGGCACCCGGTTTATATTCATGCGGTTTACACCAACCACATCAAGAATCGAATCAATATCAATGGCTCATGGAGAAAAAGCGACCTGGGTAAATCTCGCATTACCGTAAAACGCTACCGTCGCGATAGTGGCCTAAACGATTTCCCTGTTATTAAAACCACTTGGCAAAAAACCGATCGGCTCAAGAAAGGCGATATCGATACCTCCCGGTTTATCGATAAACCCATGTATGTCGCTCACTATGTTGCCTCAACTACCCAAGCCCCGTACCAAGGCATTACTCTGATACGGCAGACTGTTGTCAATAAAACCGGCAATAGCATCAGAATGCGGTGGCAAGAAGAGGACCGCTTCATGAACCGCACCTGGACGCATAACGGTACCGTTCTTACCCAGAGAGATGGTGTTCAGCATGGTGTTTTTATTGTTCCCAGCCATACCGGTGAACAAAGTGTGTACTGTAAAGACATGGGCCAGTCGGTGGATTATTTCAGAATTGAAAATACCTACGATTGCGTTAGCGCCACCGAAAGCAGCTTCGGCGAAGAAGGGGTGTATATGGATCCCTTGTTGAAAATTCGCAATGGCTTTCCCTCTCCAGCCGCCACCATAGCTAAGCCCACAGCGCCGAGCCAACCGGCAAGTACCTTTCCTGCAGCAAACACACCCGCCAGTGTGGTTTCCTCTACTACATCGGAGTGCGCTAAAGCCTACGCTGCCAAAGAAGCCTGTGGCCGTATTCCAGGTGACCCCTTTGGCATCGCAACCAAACTATGCATCAGTACTACCAAGAAAAAATTCGGCGGACTCAACTGTCCGATACCGCTTTAACCTTCCCTGCCCCTTTATTTGACCAATGGCCAACTGGCCGTTGGTCAATCCTCTTCGTTAATCCCCTCGGCATATTCGGTCCCGGCCACCGATTATCTCATATAGGTGATGCGACCACCGCGTGCCGAATCGTACTCTAGTTAGAGTGCAGCATTATTCCATTCAGCCTCGCGGTACATCATCAAACACTGCTTTCTCTGTTTTGTGTTAGCTCAACTGTTTCTGGTTTCGCCCACCCTGGCTGAATGGGACAACTACCCGGCATTTTACTGTGGTGGAAGACGTTTTTTTTCAGCACAAAAAAGCGGCCCCCTTACGGAGGCCGCCTCTTAAAGACTTACCTTGAATCTATCGAGAATTAGGTGTTCTCGAACTGACCCATGGTGTTGTCTTTACCGCCAGCTTTCAGTGCAGCTTCGCCGGAGAAGTACTCTTTATGGTCATCACCGATATTAGAACCGGCCATGTCCTGGTGCTTCACAGTAGCGATGCCCTGACGGATTTCTTTACGCTGAACGCCTGCAACATAAGCCAACATGCCTTCGTCACCGAAGTAGCCTTTAGCCAGGTTATCGGTAGACAGAGCAACAGTGTGGTAAGTCGGCAGAGTAATCAGGTGGTGGAAGATACCTGCTTCACGGGACGCATCACGCTGGAAGTTCTTGGTCCACTCGTCAGCCAGCTGAGCAAGCTCAGTGCTGTCGTAATCAGCGCTCATCAGACGATCGCGATCGTAAGCGGACACGTCTTTACCTTCTTTCTCCCAAGCATCAAATACCTGCTGACGGAAGTTCAGGGTCCAGTTGAAGGACGGGCTGTTGTTGTAAACCAGCTTGGCGTCCGGCACCACTTCGCGGATGCGGTTAACCATTTCTGCAATCTGGCCAACGTGAGGCTTCTCAGTCTCAATCCACAACAGGTCAGCGCCGTTCTGCAGGCTGGTGATACAGTCCAGAACAACACGGTCGATACCGGAGCCGGCTTTAAACTGGAACAGGCCAGAAGCCAAACGCTTCGGCTTAAGCAGCTTGCCGTTAGACTTGATCACAACGTCGCCGTTGTTGATGTCCTCAGCAGACTCAATCACCTCACCGTCCAAGAAGGCGTTGTACTGGTCACCCAAGTCGCCCGGCTCGTTGGTTACTGCGATTTGCTTGGTCAGGCCAGCACCCAGGGAGTCAGTACGGGCAACGATTACACCATCGTCCACACCCAGCTCCAGGAACGCGTAACGTACAGCGTTGATCTTGGCCAGGAAGTCAGCGTGAGGAACGGTTACTTTACCGTCTTGGTGGCCACACTGCTTCTCGTCAGACACCTGGTTTTCGATCTGGATACAGCAAGCACCGGCTTCGATCAGTTGCTTGGCCATCAGGTAGGTGGCTTCCGGGTTACCGAAACCAGCATCGATGTCGGCAATGATCGGAACAACGTGAGTTTCGAAGTTGTCGATCTGATCGATGATTTCTTTCTGCTTGGCTTCGTCGCCAGCTTCTTTGGCATCGTCCAGCGCACGGAACAGGTGATTCAGTTCCCAAGCGTCAGCCTGCTTCAAGAAGGTGTACAGTTCACGGATCAGGTCAGCGACGACAGTCTTCTCGTGCATGGATTGGTCAGGCAGCGGACCAAACTCAGAACGCAGTGCAGCAACCATCCAGCCAGACAAGTACAGGTAACGACCTTTAGTGCTACCGAAGTGCTTTTTGATGGAGATCATTTTTTGCTGACCAACAAAACCGTGCCAGCAACCCAGGGACTGGGTGTACTTGGAAGTGTCAGCGTCATAGGCCGCCATGTCTTCACGCATGATCTTGGCGTTGTACTTGGCGATGTCCAGATGCGTGTTGAAACGGTTTTGCAGACGCATGCGAACCGCAGATTCCGGGTTGATATCTTTCCAGGTGCTTTGCGCACCAACCACGGAGCCGAGTGCTTCGATGTCTTTGGTGTATGACATGGTGAACCTCTGAATATGAAATTAGTTTATCGATGCCGGAGAGTGAAAACCCTGTTCATGACATTCCATGCCGATCTACCGATGTCGCGCATTCTAGTGCCCCACAACACATAAACATAATCAATATGATCTATATTCGGTATTCACAGCATGAATGCCTTGATAATGCTGTCTTTTCAACGCTAGTGACTGGCCTTTTACCTAAGACTTAAGCACTAGTAGAATCTGGCCATCATCCCCTCCCACCAAGACAGCTTAGCGCAACGCCCACTCTTTGCGTGCCCACACACAGGCACACAGAGAATGACCCGCCCTCCTCTTTGTTACTATGATTTACTCTTGCGCAGCTGGCATGGAGAGTGCATAACCTGTTAAAGGTAGACAGCGTGTGTCTAGGGAGAAAATTATTACCAAGGAGAATATATGAAAGCGCTTAGCCCAGTGGATCAACTGTTCCTGTGGCTGGAAAAACGACAGCAACCCATGCACGTAGGCGGTTTGCAGCTGTTTTCCTTCCCGGAAGGTGCCGGCCCCAAGTATGTGAGTGAGCTGGCCCAGCAAATGCGGGATTACTGCCACCCGGTGGCGCCATTCAACCAGCGCCTGACCCGTCGACTCGGCCAGTATTACTGGACTAGAGACAAACAGTTCGATATCGACCACCACTTCCGCCACGAAGCACTCCCCAAACCCGGTCGCATTCGCGAACTGCTTTCTTTGGTCTCCGCCGAACATTCCAACCTGCTGGACCGGGAGCGCCCCATGTGGGAAGCCCATTTGATCGAAGGGATCCGCGGTCGCCAGTTCGCTCTCTATTATAAGATCCACCATTCGGTGATGGATGGCATATCCGCCATGCGTATCGCCTCCAAAACGCTTTCCACTGACCCCAGTGAACGTGAAATGGCTCCGGCTTGGGCGTTCAACACCAAAAAACGCTCCCGCTCACTGCCCAGCAACCCGGTTGACATGGCCTCCAGCATGGCGCGCCTAACCGCGAGCATAAGCAAACAAGCTGCCACAGTGCCCGGTCTCGCGCGGGAGGTTTACAAAGTAACCCAAAAAGCCAAAAAAGATGAAAACTATGTGTCTATTTTTCAGGCTCCCGACACGATTCTGAATAATACCATCACCGGTTCACGCCGCTTTGCCGCCCAGAGCTTTCCATTACCGCGCCTGAAAGTTATCGCCAAGGCCTATAACTGCACCATTAACACCGTGGTGCTCTCCATGTGTGGCCACGCTCTGCGCGAATACTTGATTAGCCAACACGCGCTGCCCGATGAGCCACTGATTGCCATGGTGCCCATGAGCCTGCGGCAGGACGACAGCACTGGCGGCAACCAGATCGGTATGATCTTGGCTAACCTGGGCACCCACATCTGTGATCCAGCTAATCGCCTGCGCGTCATCCACGATTCCGTCGAGGAAGCCAAATCCCGCTTCTCGCAGATGAGCCCGGAAGAAATTCTCAATTTCACCGCCCTCACCATGGCTCCCACCGGCTTGAACTTACTGACCGGCCTAGCGCCAAAATGGCGGGCCTTCAACGTGGTGATTTCCAACATACCCGGGCCGAAAGAGCCGCTGTACTGGAATGGTGCACAGCTGCAAGGAGTGTATCCAGTATCCATTGCCTTGGATCGCATCGCCCTAAATATCACCCTCACCAGTTATGTAGACCAGATGGAATTTGGGCTTATCGCCTGCCGCCGTACTCTACCTTCCATGCAGCGACTACTGGATTACCTGGAACAGTCCATCCGCGAATTGGAAATCGGTGCAGGAATTAAATAGTCACACCAGGCTGTTGATTCCTGACCGGTCCGACGTTTGGCATCCGGCGAACAATTATGGCAACTGAACTAAACCGCATCAGGCGAGGCGGTCTCAACTGCTGGCAGTTACACCATCGCGGCCAGACGCTGGTAATCGCCGAACAAGGTGCCCAAGTGCTCGAATACCGGCGCGATGGCGAGCCACCTATTCTGTGGCTCAGTGAACAGGCGGCCTACGAAGTTGACCAAGGCGTGCGCGGCGGCGTGCCGATCTGCTGGCCTTGGTTCGGCGCACTGGAGCGCAACCCTGACAGTGTTCAGCGGCAATATCAGCTCCACGAGCCGCCCGCCCACGGCCTGGTTCGCCAGCAACCCTGGCGGCTCGACGAAGAGCACATGGACAAAGAACAAGTGCAACTGATTTTCCAACTGGCAGAGCATGGCGACCACCAGCATTTTCCCCCGGTCACGCCCACACTCACTGTCACCCTCAGCAACACCCTAACGTTAAGCCTGAGCAACCATAATCACGGCAACCGTTCGGTCACTCTCAGCCAAGCCCTGCACACCTATCTGGCCGTGGCCGACAGCCGGCAGATTACCGTGCACGGGCTCGCCCATACTCCCTACGTGGATGCACTGGACGACTGGCAGACACGCCAAGACGATCAGCCACTGCAATTGCATCAGGAAACCGACCGACTTTACCTGCAACTGCCTTCGCAGCTACACGTGGAAGATCCCCTCTGGCAACGACAAATTCAGCTGACTTGTCGAGGCAGCCACTCCGCCGTTATCTGGAATCCGTGGATCAAAAAAAGTCAGTTGCTCAGTCAATTTGCCCCCGACGCATGGCAGCGAATGCTGTGCATCGAAACCGCTCGAGTATTGGATGATGTGCTCACTTTGGCTCCAGGGGAGTCCCACGAAATGGCCGTTGAGATTAGAGACAATGGTTCATTCCAGCCTTAAAAACAGGCAAAAAAAAGGGGTGGTGCAATCAAAAAAAGGGGAGTAGAGTCAGAAGTGGCTGCGAATTATGGCCGTGGATTGTTTTGGTAGTTGTCTTCCCTGCGTGAAGCTGAAGTTGTCTCCGAACACCGCTCAACATGGTTTGCAAGCAACACCCTAAGTAATAGTTTTTGAGGTATATATTCACATGGCTACAGGTACTGTGAAGTGGTTTAACGAGTCCAAGGGTTTTGGCTTCATTTCCCAGGACGATGGTGGTGCGGACGTGTTCGTTCATTTCAGTGCAATTACCGGCTCAGGCTTCAAAACCCTGGCTGAGGGTCAGAAGGTTTCCTTCGAGATCCAGCAGGGCCCAAAAGGTCCACAGGCTGCTAACGTTGTTGCTGAATAAGCAACCACGTTAGTAGAAAAAACCCGCTTCGGCGGGTTTTTTTTTATGTCTGGTGAAACGTTGAAAGTGTAACGTTTAAAAACGCGCAACAAGTGCTCGCGTGTTGAAAGACCATGCCCGCGTACTCTGATTCATCACCGGCACACCATCACCAACCCTCCCGCGTTTGAACTTTACACTCTGCACGATTAACTCAGCGCTCAGGGCTGATAACATGGTTGGTCTAGGAGATTTTTTCGCTGACGCCAGTCGGGCATACGGGCGTCCATCAGGGCGTGAAAACCGGGGCCGTGGTTCATGTGTATGAGATGGCAAAGTTCATGCATGACCACATAATCCAGCGCCTTGGGAGGATAGTGCAGCAGCGCCAAGTTAAGATTTATGTAGCCGCGGGCAGACAGAGACCCCCAACGGGTACGCATGCTTTTCACCCGTAATACCGGGCGTGAGAATCCTTCAGCAGCAAACCAGTCGAACTGGCGCTCAATACTGTCTTCGAAAGCCGCTCGCGCCTGTTTGCGTAACCAGTTTTGCACCGCCGTTTTCACACTGCTTTCCTGATCCGAATCGCTCACTCGTACGGTGAGATAGCCGCCACTGACGAAAACCCGGGTAGCCCCTTCGCTCACATCCAGGCTGAGAGTTTTCCCCCGCAGGACAAACGCAGCACCGTCGTGCCAACGCTGTCGGGGCCGCTGTGCTTGCCGTTCTTGCTGCGCGGCAATCCATTGACTACGGCTTGCCACAAAAGCCTGCACCATCCGTAGAGGTGTCTGTTGAGGCGCGCGCACTTGAACACGCCCATCTTCCAGAACACGAAGCTCCAGGCTGCGGCGCTTGCTGCGGATCAGTTCGTAATCAGTCATTACAAAGGCAGGCTAAAAAGTTAACCGTTAAAGAAAATGCCGCGAGCGCAGATTTTTTTCTGGCTCGCCGTGGCTGCGAAATCGTTGTGGGGGACACACAGGTAATAACATTCTCGACTGGCAAAATATCATCCGTGTTTTAATTTTGCACTTTCAACGGCTTTTGCGCATTTCCTGATCCAGTTGTTGGCTGACCGCATCCGCCGGTGTGGCATAGGGTGCCAGCCATTGATACAGCACCGGGATAATGAACAAGGTCAGCACGGTGGCAAACAATAACCCCCCGAGTATCACTACGCCGATGGTAAAACGACTTTCCGCACCAGCGCCGGTGGCCAGCACCAACGGCACAGCACCGAAGATAGTGGAGACCCCTGTCATCAATACTGGCCGAAAACGCACGATAGCACCTTCGTAGATAGCGTCTTTAACGCTGCGCCCCTGATCACGAAGCTGGTTGGCGAATTCCACAATTAGGATGCCATTTTTCGCCATCAGCCCGAGTAACATGATCATGCCAATCTGACTGTAAATGTTCAGGCTGTCACCGGTAATACTGATCGCAATTACCGCACCTGCTAACGCCAGTGGCACCGTGAGCATGATAATTAACGGATGAATCCAACTTTCAAACTGGGCGGCCAGCACTAAAAACACGATCACCAACGCCAATGCAAAAGTCACCAAAATCGCTGACGCCGATTCCTTCAGTTCCTCGGCCATACCCTTGTAGCCAATACGCGCTTGCAGCGGTAACCGCTCCTTCGCTTTCGCTTCCACATAGCGCATGGCGGTGGCGAGGTCATAGCCATCGGCCAGATTGGCAGACAAAGTGATAGCCGGTAACCGGTCCACCCTGCGCAGCTCTGGTGCATCACCAGTGGTCGTCAGATTTACCACACTGGAGAATGGTACCAACCCACCATTGTCACTGCGCAGATAGATCGGCAGCACGTCCTCGGGAACTTCACTGGCGCTCTTTTCCGCTTCCAGTAGCACATCGTATTCCCTCCCCCGGTCCACATAGGTGGATACGGTGAGGGTGGCAAACATGGCCTGCAGGGTAGTGCCCACATCGGTGGCTGTGATCCCCAAATCTGCCGCCCGTTCACGATTCAAATTCACATCCAGCTGCGGCTGGGTCTGCTCAAAATCAGTATCGATGCTGATCAAGTTGGGGTTTTCGCGCAGGGCCGCCATCAGAGTCTCGCTCCAAGCCAGCACCTGCTCATAGTCCGGCCCGGCCACCACCACTTCCAAAGCCTGGTCGAAGGCACTTTGCCCCAACCCCGGCGGATTGACGGCAAAGGCACGCAAGCCGGTGACTTGGGACAGTTGGCCGCGTAACTCGCTAACAATTTCCTGCTGAGTGCGTTCACGCTCTTGCCAATCTTTTAGCCGCACAATGGTAAACGCCCGCTCCGGCACACCACGAAAACCGATAATTGCCAGCACCCGCTCTGCCTCCCCCTTTTCCACCAGAGGGATCAGAATTTTTTCCAGTGCCCGAGTATGGTGCGCACCGTATTCCACGGTGGAGCCCTGCGGTGAGGTAGCAGGAATAATAAACACGCCGCGATCTTCCGTAGGCGCCAGCGCTTGGGGGAGCTGCCGAAATAATAACGCTGCCACCAAACACAGCAGCACACACCCTAGCGCCAACGGCCAAGGGCTTTTCAACGTTCGTTGCAGAGCATTGGCGTAGGCTTGGTTTAACCGGGTAAGCCCGCGTTGAAGAACGTTGCTCTGGCCCTGCCTTTCTTTATGACTGTGGCGGTGCAGCCAGCGTGAACACAACATCGGAGCCAAGCTCAGCGCCACGATGCTGGAAATAATCACCGCCGAGGCCAGTGTAAAACCAAACTCACTAAACAGCCGGCCCACATCGCCTCCCATAAAGGAGATGGGCACAAACACCGCTACTAATGTCAGCGTCGTGGCCACCACAGCAAACGCAACCTGACGGGCACCGAGATACGCTGCCACCAGCCGTGACTCACCTTCGTCGATACGACGCTGAATGTTTTCCAGCATCACAATGGCATCGTCCACCACCAGGCCAATGGCCAGTATCAACGCCAGCAAAGTCAGTACGTTGATGGAAAAATCCATCACCCCGAACCCGATAAAGGCACCAATCACAGACACTGGAATAGTCACCGCCGGAATCAAGGTAGCCCGCAGGTTACCCAGGAAGGCAAAAATCACCGCTATCACCAGTACCACGGAAATGCCCAGGGTAATCAGCACTTCACGAATAGAGGCCCGAATAAACAAGGACTCATCAGAATTGATGTCTAGCTGGATATCCGCCGGCAGGTTGTCACGCACGGCCACAATTTCTTCGCGCACCCGGTCTGATACTGCTACCGTGTTGGCTTTAGACTGACGCACCACACCTAGCCCAATAGCCGTTTGGCCATTAGCACGGAGCACCGAATCATCGTTTTCCACGCCCAGCGCCACCCGCGCCACATCCCCTAAGCGCAACAAATAATCCCCCTGACGGCTAACCACCAGGTTTTCAAAAGCCTGCACCGTGGCCAGACGATTATCTGCGCGAATGGTAAAAGCCCGGGATTCCGATTCCAGCTTACCCGCCGGCAGCTCCACATTATTGTTACGCAGAGCCTGCTCGATATCGGTGACGGTAACCTGATTGGCCGCCATACTCTGGCGATCCAGCCACACCCGCATGGCATAACGGCGCTCACCGCCGATAATCACTTCCGACACACCATCGAGCATCGCAAAGCGGTCCACCAATGATCGTTCAGCAAAGTCCGTGAGTTCCTGGGGAGCTAGGCTACTGCTGGTCAACGTAACCCAGATAATGGGCCGAGCATCTGCATCGGCCTTGGCGATAACCGGGGATTCAGCTTCTTCAGGTAAACGGTTTAGCACCCGAGACACCGCATCACGCACGTCATTGGCGGCGATATCCACATCCCGCTCAAGGGTAAATTCTACCGTTGTGCGGGCGGAACCCAGCCGACTACGCGACTCAATCTTACGCACCCCTTCCACTCCGGAAATCGCGCCTTCAATAACCTGAATAATCTGGGTATCGATGACTTCCGGCGCGGCACCAGCGTAATCCACACTGACCGACACTTCCGGCGGGTCGATATCCGGATATTCCCGGATTGGCAATTTTAGCAAGGCGCTAACGCCAAACACCACGATCAGCAGGCTGATAACGGTGGCAAAGACCGGTCGTTTAATAGAAACATCCGACAGGATCATGCCGCCGCCTCATTAACAGCCGAATCATTCGGTTGCGGCTCCCCAAAGGGAGCATCGTCTGCTGGCTCCGAGTTCAGCAACACCCGCTGGCCGGGCAGCAATGCCTCCGGATCATCAATCACCTTTACCGGCTGACCGCTGCCGAGCCGGGAGTGGCCATTGACGACTACGTCCGGTTTATCCGTTAGGCCACTGGTGACTTCCACCCAGCCATCACGGCGCCCGCCCAAGGTAACCGGATGACGCCGCGCCCGGTTATCCTTGCTCACGGTGAACACATAGCTCTGCGCGCCCTGGGTGATAACTGCCTGCTCCGGCACCAGCAAGGCATCGCGTTGCGCTAATTGCACAGACACTCGCAAAAACTGCCCAGGCAATAACTGGCCCTGAGGATTATTCAATCGCGCACGCACAGTGAGGCTACGGCTGCTACTGTTCACTCGCGAATCCAGATGGGTAATGCTCCCTTCAAAGGTCTGATTTTCAAACGCTGAATTGCGGATCTGCACCGGCAAACCAACAGCCAACTTAGCCAAGTAGCGTTCTGGTATCTGGAAATCCACTTCCAAATGCCCCACATTATCCAGCGTCGTGATCGGATCACCGGTCTGCAGATAAGCGCCAGGGTCCACCTGTCGAAGACCCAACACGCCGGCAAATGGGGCGCGGATGGTATGGTCACTGAAATTGGCGCGGGCGACATCCCGGCTGGCTTGAGCGGCTTCCAAAGTAGTGCGGAACGTATCTACCTCGGACTGGGAAATGGCGCGCCGATCCACCAATTGCTGGCCACGACGGTAGTCGTCCTTGGCACGCTGGTGCTCCGCTTCAGCGCGAGCGAGTTCAGCGCGGGCGTTGCGGTCATCCAAGGTCACCAGCAATTGCCCGCGCGTGACTTGCTGACCCTGCTGGAAGTGGATTTCCGCTACCCGCCCTGGTACTTCTGCCAACAGCACAACGGCCTGAGCAGCACGAGCGGTGCCCACAGCTTCTACCCGGTCATAGAGAGGACACTCGATACTCGGCGCTAAGTTCACCGCCGTCGGCGGGCGCGAGCCCATGGGCGCCTGTTCCGTGGGCCAAAACCACCACACAGCAACCCCCACCAGTACTAACAGCACCAGCCCCGCGATAATCCGCGCCATGCCACTCTCCATTATTTTCATTCAAACCTAGACTGATTGAAGCACATCAGTGTAGCGTTAAATTATGCAAGCAATGTGTAGCACGCCTTAAAGGACCGCTGAAAACCCCTTGCATGCTGCGTCTTTCAGGCTGGGGGACAATCTGCACCCACACGAGGCAAAGAAAGCACGATTTTCAAGATGTTCCCTACGAAGGAGCTAAATACGACCATGCATCCATCCATAGAAAACGACGCTTTACGATAAAAAAGAAAAGCCCACCAAAATGGCGGGCTTTGTATCTTAGCGCTTGGCCTATTGCGTCTAGCTAAACCATTTCGGCACGCATCTTTTTCTTGTCGAGTTTACCTACGGATGTTCTTGGTAACTCATCAACGAAGATCACTCGATCGGGAATCCCGTAACGGCTGATCACACCCTTCTCGGCATAATCAGCAACCAGTGCCTTGATGCTGTCTTCATCGACTTCACCATTTTTTACCACCAGCGCCACCGGGCGCTCGCCCCATTTTTCATCGGGCACGCCAACCACCGCGCACTCGCCTGCGCCGGGATGCTGTAGTACTAGGCTTTCTAGGTCGATGGAAGACACCCATTCACCGCCCGTCTTGATCACATCCTTGATACGGTCGACGATTTTCAACCAACCGTCATCGGACATCACCGCTACGTCACCGGTATGCAACCAACCACCGTGCCACAACTCTTCAGATTTTGCCGGATCTTTCAGGTAACCCTGAGTCAGCCACGGGGCGCGCACGACCACTTCACCCTGGCTCTCACCATCGTGGGGCACGTCATTCATTTCTCCATCGACAATACGCAACTGCACCATGGCTACCGGGCGGCCTGTGCGGGTGCGGTAATCCACCTGGGTCTCCAGGTCCGCCTTTTCCAGTTCCGGGGTCAACAGAGCCAGGGTCAACAGCGGGCAAGTTTCGCTCATACCGTAACCGGTGTAGATATCGATGCCGCGTTTAAGCGCTTTCGTGGCCATCGCCTTGGGCAAGGCGGAACCACCAATAATGACTTTCCAGCCGCTCAGATCGACGCTCTCGGCCGCTTCCGACTGCAATAACATTTGGATGATCGTGGGCACACAGTGTGAAAAAGTGACTTTGTGGGTAGCCAGCAGCCGGAGCAAAGTGGCCGGCTCATAGCGACCCGGATAGACCTGCTTTACACCCATCAAGGTCGCCATGTACGGAATGCCCCATGCATGCACATGGAACATGGGCGTGATCGGCATATAGACGTCATTTTCATTGAAGCGCCCTTGCCCGACACCGGCAATAGTATTGCGAGCAGCAAAAGTATGCAGCACCAGCTGACGGTGGGAGAAATACACTCCCTTGGGCAGACCCGTGGTGCCGGTAGTGTAAAAAGTGGTGGCGCGGGTGTTTTCGTCCAGCTCAGGGAAATCGTACTGAGCCGGCGCCTTGGCCAGCAGCTCTTCGTATTCACCCGCTAACGGCAGGCTGTCACTCCCTTTCACCCCACTGTCGTCGAGTAGGATGTAGGTTTTCACCGTTTCGATACGGTCTTTAATCTCTTCCAGGGTCGACAGAAATTCACTGTTAACCAGGATCGCATCATCTTCGGCGTGGTTGATGGTGTAAAGAATCTGCTCCGGGCTTAGGCGTACATTCACTGTATGCAGCACGGCACCCATCATCGGGATGGCAAAAAATGCTTCTAGATAACGGTTAGTATCCCACTCCATCACCGCCACCGTATCGCCGGGCTTGACGCCTTGGGCTGCCAACACACCCGCCAAACGGTGTATTCGCTCATTTAATTCACGATAGGTTAAAGTGCGATCACCATAAGTAATGGTCTGATCCGGGGACTTGAGTACTCCGGCTGCGAGAATATGGTTGATGACTAAGGATGACTCCACCGCAGAGTCGCTGCGAGTGATGTTCACTTGACTACTCATAACTTGCTCCGTTCCCTTGTTATTCTGCCGTTCACGGGAAGGACCCCCCTACCCGTTAGTATGACTGACGCTCAGTACTGCCATAAATCCGAACTTGGGCCATCCGCCGCCAGGCCGCTAGGTTACCAAATCCCACCCAGGTAGACACCCCGCCGAACGCTCACTTCAAGGAATCACTTCCAATGATTATGTTCTGCAAGTAGTAATGTACCCAGGGATAAACGCAATCATCCTTTTAAAGGATGCGTCAGGTCCTTTGGATCCAGCAGCTGCTCTAATTTCTGCCTAGATAGACCAGACTGTTCTTCGGCTACCTCCAGTACCGGCCTGCCGCTAGCAAACGCTTCTTTAGCAATTTTCGCTGCTTTTTCATAACCAATCACAGGGTTCAGGGCCGTGACTAAAATAGGGTTCTTACCCACCCCTTCAGCCAATCGAGCTTCATTGAAAGTCATCCCTTTAATCGCTCGCTCAGCCAGATTAGTGCAGCTATTGCCTAACCACTCTGTCATATCCAACAAGTTACTGGCCACCAGCGGTAACATCACATTGAGCTGGAAATTGCCGCTCTGGGCGGCAATAGCATTGGCCTGATCCAAACCCATAACCTGAGTTGCCACCATAGTGGCAGACTCACAAATAACCGGGTTCACTTTGCCAGGCATAATCGACGAACCCGGCTGAGTAGCCGGTAATTGAATCTCACCAAGCCCATGAGTAGGCCCGGAATTCATCCAGCGCAAATCGTTACTGATCTTCATCAACACCACAGCAATACCACGCAGCGCTGCCGATAATGCCAACGGACCATCCAGCGCGCTCTGCGCTACAAAGGGGTGCGGTAAGGCCCGAAATGCCAGGCCAGTTTCATCTGCTAGCTTGCTGGCAAAGGTCTCACCTAACGCTGGATGCGCGTTGATGCCACTCCCCACGGCCGTCCCCCCTTGGGGTACGGCCAACAAGGCGTCGCGCGCACCGGCCACACGCCCGCAAGCATCCTGCAACTGCATCGCCCAGGTTTGCAGTTCCTGCTCGACCGTCACTGGCATAGCATCCATAAGGTGGGTGCGCCCGGTTTTCACCGTCTCCCGATGCTCCCGAGCGCGCAGTCCCAGCTCGACGATCAGCTGCTCCAGCGCAGGAATCAGGTGTTCGGTCACGGCTAACGCCGCAGACACATGGATGGCGGTGGGAATAGTGTCGTTACTGCTCTGTCCCAAATTCACATCATCATTGGGATGAATCGAAGCCCCCGCTTCTTCGCACAGATGAGCAATCACCTCATTAACGTTCATATTGGTGCTAGTGCCGGAACCCGTTTGAAAGATATCAACAGGAAACTGATCGCCATGGTGACCCGCCAACAAGTCATTACAGGCCCCAACAATGGCCACTGCTTTATTGGAAGGCAATTCTCCCAGCTCCCGGTTTGCTTCAGCCGCACAACGCTTAATGTGCACCACCGCCTGAATAAACCGTGGCGGAAGCGTGCGGCCGCTAATAGGAAAGTTATCCACCGCCCGCTGTGTCTGTGCCCCCCAGCGAGCTCTACTTGGAACCGCTATCTCTCCCAAGGAGTCCGTTTCGATGCGAGTATCAGAGTGATCCGTGGACATGGTCTGCCTCCTGCCAACATTAAAAACTCGTTCGGTCTTATGATGGCACGGCAACAAGCCAGATTCATTAGAAGTGCAATCAACACATATACCGTTTCGGCAACCCGCTGAAAGCTTATTCCGCCTGCATGGAAAGCAGGCTCTGCGCAATATCCTCGGCTAACAACTTCAACTCTTCCTGATCACCGGATCGTTGGGCAAATGCACGTAACCCCATCACTTCACACTGCAGTCTTCGTGCTAAACGATCCGGCTGATGAGCAGAAAGATCCGGATCTCGAATTTGCCCTGCTTCATGTGCCTCAGTAAAAGCTTGCCGAAAAATACGTTCCATATCGGCCAACCGCGTTTCAATTTTTCTCTGCAGTGCAGGCGTTTCATCTCCGGTTTCCAATAAACCTTTTACTAGCATACATGCCCGAGAAGGCGGGTTTATGTCGCGCAGATTACCTAGTTCATGTACATAATCTGCCAAGCCCTCAAGAGGAGTGCCCTTTTCTTTCAATTTTTCGAGAAAACCTCTGCCTATAGTTCCGGCATACAGATCCAACGCCTGGCTGTAGAGCGACTCTTTATTGCCAAAAGCGGCATAAATACTACCCGGGCGCATATTCAGCGTGTGCTCAATATCTTTGAGCGTGGTGCCATGAAACCCTTTCTGCCAGAACAGAGTCATGGCCTTTTCCAGGCAATCTTGTCGATCATACGCCACTACTCTGGGCATAGATGCTCCCCCTTCACACAGATAATAAAAGAGTCTAACAATAGCTGAGTGATCACTCAAAATACTATTGCAGGTCATGATCACTATGTTAGGGTGGCACCGTTATTGAGTGGTTGCTCAAATATAAAACCGCTCAATTAACCGATACAAAGGAGCAATTATGACCGATTTCACTCTTCACACCGATGAAACAGCCCCCGAAGCTAGCTTGACCTTACTGAAAGAATCGCAAAAAAGCTTTGGTATGATTCCCAATCTGCATGCGGTAATGGCGGAAGCGCCAGGATTGTTAGAGGGGTATCAGAAACTGCACGCTCTTTTTCTAGAAACGAGCTTTACTGACGAAGAAGTGACGGTGGTATGGCAAACTATCAATGTAGAACACGCCTGCCATTACTGCGTCCCAGCCCATACCGGCATTGCCAAATCCATGGACGTTGACGATAGCATTACCAATGCATTGCGCGACAAAACACCGTTGCCCACCGACAAACTCGAAGCCTTGCGCGATTTCACTTTATCGGTGGTCCGTGATCGCGGTGAGGTGGATGAAAAAACGGTGCAGGCTTTCTTGGACGCAGGCTATGAAAAACGGCATATCCTGGAAATCATTCTCGGCGTGTCTCAGAAGGTGATGAGCAATTACACTAACCACCTGGCCAACACTCCAGTTGATAAGCCGTTCAAAAAATTTGAATGGCATGCCGATAGTACGCCATCATCTTAATGCAACGCCTTTACCTGCTTCACCCTTGACCGTGGGGCAGGTAAAGATTTCCCCTCGCTACTCGCGTCCCTCTCATGGCAATAAGCCTAACAAGCCCATAGTTACTCCCAAGAAAAAGCGTCGCTATGGTTAGCGGGTAACGTTGCTTGATTATTTACCGATACAAAATGATGAAAAAATACGACCTAAAAGATCATCCGCCGTAAATACTCCGGTGATCTCTTCTAGTGCCTTCTGAGCAGCACGAAGGTCTTCAGCTAACAATTCTCCAGCAGCCTGACCATGCAGTTGTTGCTCACCACTTTCCAATGCCATCAGCGCTTTCTCAAGAGCGGTAATATGGCGACGACGGGCAGAAAAACGGCTTTGGCCTTCCCCCTGATAACCCGCAACCTGCTTCAAATGGCCGCGCAACGCATCCAAGCCCTCGCCATTGGCCGCGGAAATCACAAAAGCCCCATCAGCACGCGGACCCGTTGATAATCCTGACAAATCGGCTTTATTGAGCACTACGGTTACCGGTAAGTCCAAATTTTCCAATTGCTGTTGGCTTTGCGGCAACAGATCGTGGAGATTGTGAATATCGTCTAGCGGATCACGGGAATCCACCATGACCAACAAACGATCAGCCTTACGCATTTCAGCGTAAGCGCGGCGGATACCCTCCTGTTCCACCACATCGGCACTGTCGCGTAGCCCAGCGGTATCAATCAGGTTCAAGGGCATACCATCCAACTGAATGGACTCACGCAGTACATCCCGAGTGGTGCCGGCAATATCAGTGACGATAGCCGCATCAAAACCGGCCAGAGCATTCATCAATGATGATTTTCCCGCGTTCGGTTTACCAGCAATCACCAAGGTCATACCTTCGCGTACCAACCGTCCTTGATTGGCTTCACCGAGCACCCGCAAGCACTGCTTGCGTACCGCCCTAAGATCACTAGCGACCTTACCATCAGACAGGAAGTCAATTTCTTCTTCCGGGAAATCGATGGCTGCCTCCACATAGATGCGCAGGCCAATCAGTGCTTCCACCAGTTGATTTACTTCAGCAGAAAAAACCCCTTGTAAAGAATGTAGCGCCGCCCTCGCGGAGGCAGCCGTGCCCGCATCAATCAAATCGGCGATAGCTTCCGCCTGGGTTAGATCCATCTTGTCGTTAAGGAAAGCCCGCTGGGAAAATTCACCGGCACGGGCCTGCCGAGCCCCCGCCTCAATACATGTGGCCACCAACATGTCTAAAATTACCGGGCCACCGTGCCCCTGCAACTCGACCACATCTTCCCCGGTAAAAGAGTGAGGGGCGGGAAAGCTGATCACCAAACCTTCATCCAGAACGTCACCATCCTGATTGCGAAAGCGACAAAAATGCGCCAACCGTGGGGAAAGTAACCGCTCACCAACAATGGATGACGCTATGCTTAGCGCCTGCGGGCCGGAAAGGCGTACCACACCGACACCGCCCCGCCCGGGAGCAGTAGCAATGGCAACAATGGTATCTGGAGACGAAGTGAGCATAGGCTGATTATAGAAAGCACTCGACGTTTGATGCTAGACGTGGCCAGAAAAGAGTAAAGCCGGTCGTGAGACCGGCTTTACTCTTTTCTGCAGCCAACGTCCTACGACGTGCGTCAGGCACTATTCTCAATATTACGGGTAATAATCCACTGCTGAGCAATAGACAAGATGTTGTTGGTTAGCCAATACAGTACCAACCCAGCCGGGAACCAGAGCATGAACACCGCAAAAATCATTGGCATCCACTTCATCACCTGCGCTTGAGTCGGGTCTGCCGGCGTCGGGTTTAGGCGGGTCTGCAAGAACATGGAGGCGCCCATCAGGATTGGCAGTACGAAGTACGGATCCATCACAGACAGGTCATTAATCCACAAGAAGAACGGCGCCTGACGCAGCTCCACCGATTCCAGCAGCACATAATATAGGGCGATAAACACGGGCATTTGCACAAGCATTGGCAAACAGCCGCCCAGCGGGTTGATCTTTTCCCGCTTGAACAGATTCATGGTTTCCATCTGCTGCTTTTGTTTATCGTTCTTATTCTGCTCCTTGATGCGCTGCATTTCCGGCGCAACCTTGCGCATTTTGGCCATGGAGCGATAGCTGGTGGCGCTGAGCTTAAAGAAGATAGCCTTGATGATTAAGGTCAACAAGATGATCGCCACACCCCAGTTACCCACACCGCCACCGATATCGATATCCATACCGAATACGGACACTTCTCCGCTTTGCAAGAACACCAACAAGGCAAAGATAGGCTGGGAGATAAACCACAACCAGCCATAGTCCACAGTCATGTTCAGCCCAGGACTGATGGCTTCCAGGTTATCTTGCTGCTTGGGCCCAGCATAGAACTCGGAGTACAACACCGATTCTTCACCCGGCTGTATGGTGGTATTAGGCGACACAAACCGCAGCAGGTACTGATCGCGAGACTTCAGGTAAACGCTGGAGTAATGGTTCTTTTGTTTGGCGTCAGGTATCCAGGCAGATACAAAGTAATGCTGCACCATGGCCAGCCAGCCGCCTTCCACGGTCTGGTCTAGCTTGACGTCGTCTTCGCTCATGTCGTCAAACGTGAGCTTGTTATACGGCTTGTCAGCACTCCAGTACGCAGCTCCAAGGTAGGTAGGCATGGGGGCAAACCCCGCTTTGGAGAGACCCGGGTCATCACGCCCATCGCGCTTGATCTGTCCGTACAAGGCGCCGGTCCAAGGGGTGCTGCCGTTATTGCGCACGATGTGGCTAACACGAATCAGATAGCTGCCTTTCTCGAAAGTATAACGTTTGATGATTTCTGCGCCGCTGTCCTGAGTAAGTGTCAGGTCAACGTTAAGTTCGTTATCCCCTTCAGCAAGTCGATAGCTTTGCTGGGCGCTATTCCAGTGCGGGCGGCCTTTGCTGGAGTCGGTGCCATTCTTGCCTACTAGCCCGCTCTGAGCCACATAAGTGCCATTGCTATTCTGATCCATCAACACAAAAGGTTGATCAGGGGTATCTACATGCTTGGGATAATCGGGCAATGCCAGGCGAACGATATCGCCCCCCACAGGATTGATTTCCACACGAAGAACATCCGTATTGACTTCAATACGCTGAGAAGAGGGTGTGGGTTGGGCAATATCTGCGGGTGAAACCGATGGCAGATCATTGTCGGACTGAGCCGAAGGAATGCTGTTGTCGGTTTGCGACTGTACCGAAGGCAAATCCGCACTATCTGAGGATGAAGAGTTTCCCTGTTCTGCCACCTGTTCAACAGGGACAGGGCTTGCAGGGTTTGCGTAATCTCGCTGCCAAGCCTGAATCATCAGGTATGAAACAACGGCAATGCCGGTAATAACTAAGGCGCGCTGGATTTCCATAGGAGGCTTATCTGTGGCATGAAAAACGGGCCGCAGTTTCTCAAGCTTGCCGGCACTTAGCAAGCAGCTTGTCAAATAGCCGAGTAATATCGAGGGTCACTTGGTCTGGATTCGGGTTTTCAATCCGACCACGAACCAGAAGAATAATGTCCAAACCGGCCAATTCCTGCTGTCGGCAGCGGAACTGTTCGCGTACTCGTCGTTTGATTCTCGCACGATCTACGGCGCGTTTGACGCGTTTTCGGCCTATTACCAAACCTAGTCTAGGATGCGGTTGGGAATTTCGGGTTACCAATAGCAAATAGCCACCTAAACCAACCTTCCACTCGGGTTGGTCAAAGACGGTTTGATATTGGGGCCCAGTAAGCAGGCGATGTTGGCGGGTAAAGGCCTGTGAGATTGGCACTGTTACCTCAGCCAGGAAAGCAAGGTGAAACGGTTGGCTTATGCAGCCAACCGTTTACGGCCCTTGGCACGACGAGCGGCCAAGATTTTACGGCCATTTTTTGTGGCCATACGAGCACGAAAACCGTGAGCACGTTTGCGCTTAAGTACGCTTGGCTGGAATGTGCGTTTCATGGCGTCTTCCCCATGGATTAGACAGCGATTAGAAGGGCGGCAAGTCTAGGGAACCAATGGGGCTGTGTCAACGTGCTTTTTTTCCTGCTCTTTGGAAGAAAAGAAATGGCTGTTAATAGATTTTATATATTTAAGTATTTATTGATTGTAGTGGTAATTATAGGCTTCGGCTTTTTCTGTGTGTAAGTGCTATATATTTATATTAATCAATATGTTGCGGTTTTTATAACTTGCGTATTAACCCGTTAGAGCTATGGGGGTCGTGTGTGGATGAGTTGTCATTAAATGTGGATATAAGTTGTTCGTGTAGTTATCCACCGGGTTGCACTGTGCTTCGCTAACAGGGTTGTAAGCCTAGTTATCCACAGGGGGGCGTTGTTAAAAAAAAGCCCTGTATCCTGTGGATAGGTGGGTGTCTGTAGGGGTAGAATGTTCGATTAGATTGGCCTTTGTGTCCTAGTAAAGGGCCCTTATGGCGAGTAATACATTGGATAACACAAGGCGGGTGCGTGTCTGAAGAGCTCTGGCAACGCTGTTTGACGCGGCTGGAAGATGAGTTGCCGTCGCAGCAGTTCAATATGTGGATACGGCCGCTTCAAGTTGCTGCGTCTGCAGATGGTGCGGAGCTAACATTGTTTGCCCCTAACCGGTTTGTGGTGGATTGGGTTCGTGACAAGTACCTAGATCGCATTAGCGAGGTTCTAGGGGAGATGCAGTCAGGCCCCCTTCCCCAATTGCGTTTGGAGGTAGGGTCTACCCGTGCCAGCACGCCTGCAGCATCGTACTTCAATGGTTCCTCCTCCTCCTCTAGTAATGGGCCGATAACGACGCCTGCCGCGGCTCCAGCGCCCCGTCAGCCTGAGTCTGATAGCCGACCGCAACCCACTTCGTTGGGTGGAGCTCGTAAGCACCGCAGCAACCTTAATACAGGCTTTACTTTCTCAACCTTCGTTGAGGGTAAATCCAATCGTATGGCAGCGGCGGCAGCGCAGCAGGTAGCCGAAAACCCGGCCAGTCATGGCTATAACCCTTTGCTTTTGTATGGTGGTGTGGGGCTGGGTAAAACTCACCTGATGCATGCGGTCGGCAATGAGTTGTTGCGACGCAACCCCAATGCCAAGGTGGTCTATCTGCACAGTGAACGGTTTGTAGCAGATATGATTTCTGCCTTACGTAACAAGACCATTAACGAGTTTAAGCGGTTTTATCGTTCTGTGGATGCTCTGCTGATTGATGATATTCAATTTTTTGCAGGAAAAGAGCAGTCCCAGGAGGAGTTTTTTCACACCTTCAATGCGTTACTGGAAAATGGGCAACAGATCATTCTCACCTGCGACAAGTTTCCTAAAGAGGTGGATGGCCTAGAGGAGCGTCTGAAGAGCCGTTTTGGTTGGGGGTTGTCTCAGCCGATGGAGCCGCCGGAATTGGAAACGCGAGTGGCGATTCTTAAGAAAAAAGCCGAAGAAGCCAAGGTGGATCTGCCGAATGATGCGGCCTTCTTTATTGCCCAGCGGATTCGTTCAAACGTGCGGGAGCTAGAAGGCGCATTGCGTCGGGTGATTGCTCACGTTCGCTTTACCGGTGCGCAGATTGATATCGGCCTGATCAAGGAAGCGCTGAAGGATTTGATTGCACTGCAGGCGCGACAGATCAGTATTGATAATATTCAGCGCATCGTAGCCGAATACTACAAAATTAAGATTAATGATCTTTTGTCTCCACGACGCACACGTTCCGTGGCGCGGCCCCGGCAAGTTGCTATGGCGTTGTCGAAAGAGTTGACCAGCCACAGCTTGCCGGAAATTGGTGAGAATTTTGGTGGCCGGGATCACACTACGGTACTGCACGCCTGTCGCAAAGTACTGGAGTTGCGGGAATCCAATCCAGAAATTGAAGAAGATTATCTGAATCTGTTACGGACATTGACGTCCTAATCGGGGTGGCTCTGTGGCGAGCAAGACCCAATAACCAGAACGGGAAAGCGCGATGAAATTCTCAATCAATAGAGAACAGCTGCTCAAGCCGCTACAGCAGGTTGCGGCAGTGGTGGAGAAGCGGCAGACCTTGCCGGTACTGTCCAATGTGTTATTGGAAGTGGGTGATGGCCAGCTATCTATGACCGGGACAGACCTGGAACTGGAGCTGGTCGCCCGTTTGCCGCTTGAGGGCGAGCTTGAGCCTGGCGAAACCACCGTGCCGGCCCGTAAGCTGGTAGACATTGCCAAGAGCTTGCCGGCGGAGGCGGATATCCGTTTTGAGGTGGATGGTGAGCGCATGCTGGTTCGTTCTGGCCGTAGCCGCTTTACTCTGTCCACCCTGCCGGCCTCCGAATTCCCGAATCTGGAAGAAGATGCCGCTGGCAGTAGCCTTGAGATTAAGCCGGATGTGTTGCGTGGTCTGATTGATCGAACAGCGTTTTCTATGGCTCAGCAGGATGTGCGCTATTACCTGAACGGGATGCTTTTTGAACTTAAGTCTGGCCGTTTGCGTGCGGTGGCTACCGATGGCCACCGCCTGGCCCTGTGCGATGCAGAACTGGATGTACCCGTGGAAGAGGCGTCGGTTATTCTGCCGCGCAAAGGGGTGATGGAACTATCGAGAATCCTTGGGGATAGCGGTGAAGTTGCACGCCTGACTATTGGTCGTAATCATGTGCGTATCGTGGTCGGAGCGATCACTTTCACGTCCAAGTTAGTTGATGGTAAGTTTCCGGAATATGACCGAGTAATCCCGAAGGAAGGATCCCGTAAGGTGGTGGCTGACCGTGAGACCCTGCGCCAAGCGTTGGCTCGGGTGGCGATCCTTTCTAACGAAAAGTACCGTGGTGTGCGGGTGCAGTTGTCTGAGGGTAGTTTGCGGATTGTGGCTAACAACCCAGAGCAGGAAGAAGCGGAAGAAGAAGTGTCCGTAGATTTTAATGGCTCGCCCTTGGAGATTGGTTTCAATGTCAGCTATCTGTTGGACGTGCTGAATACTATGGGTGGCACGCAGGCGGAATTGGAGATGGGTGATAGCAATAGCAGTGCCCTGGTTTTTGATCCTGAGAGTAAGGCAGCCGTGTATGTGGTTATGCCGATGCGCCTCTGAGTATGTATTGTCTTGCCGGGGTGGTCTCCATCGTCGCCCCGTTGATGTTCTTCCCCTCCCCTTTTTTTGACCGCTGTTGTCTTTCCTATGCTTAGCCGTCTCCAGTTAAGCAATTTCCGTAACTACGGCACCGCTGAAGTGGATCTGTCTTCGTCCCTGAATGTGATCCTTGGGGATAATGGCAGCGGCAAAACCAGTTTGCTGGAAGCGATTTATTTTATCGGTAGTGGCGGTCGTTCCTTTCGTGGTGGTCGTTTGTCGCGGTTAGTGCGTGATGGTGCTGAGGCCGCCACCTTGTACGCTGAAGTGGTTGGTGTTCAAGATGTACACCGTATCGGGATTCGCCGTACGCCTGGGGGGATTGATGCAATCAAGTTGGACGGTCAGACCCCCAAAGCGCTGAGTGAAGTGGCTGTTCTGTTGCCGGTATTAGCGCTGCACCCTACTTCGGTTGAGTTGGTTTTTGGTGCATCTCAGCTGCGTCGTCGGTTCATGGACTGGGGAATGTTCCACGTGGAACATCAGTTTATGCCAGTGTGGCGCGCGGGATCCGCCGCGCTAAAGCAGCGCAACGCGCTGCTGCGAGCCGGCAATCCAAACCTGCGCGAACTGGGCTTTTGGAATCAGCAACTGTCGCAGACTTCTGATAGAATTGAAGGGTTGCGCAGAGGCTATCTGAATGCACTGCAGCGTGGTCTTGATGAGGCCTTAACGGTACTGGCACCGGAGCTAAAAATACGCCTTAGGTTGCAAACAGGGCTCCATAAGGGTGAGTCCTATGCCCAAGCATTGTCGCGTCTTCAGTCTGATGACTTGCGGCGCGGTTTTAGCCAGGCTGGGTTCCACCGCAGTGATATCCGTATAGAGAGCCACGGCGTTGTCGCCCGCGATCGTTTATCTCGCGGGCAGGCGAAATTGGTCGCTTATGGGCTGGTCTTGGCTCAGCTGCCCATGATTAGTCAGTCAGGTAAGGTTTGCACCTTGTTGGTGGATGATCTGGCGGCTGAATTGGACGAAGAGCATCGTAATCAATTGCTTGGCTATCTTGCCACAACGGGCCACCAGACATTGATTACTGCGCTGGATATGCCCCAATGGGCTGCCATCGTTAATGATAATGACGCATTACAGTCGGTCGAGAGCAAAATGTTCCACGTGGAACATGGAAAGCTGCGATCCCTCACCGAGAGCAAATAAGGAAATACCATGGCGGAGAAAAAATACGATTCATCCAGCATTAAGGTGCTGAAAGGATTGGATGCCGTACGTAAACGTCCAGGCATGTATATCGGTGATACGGATGATGGCACAGGCCTGCACCACATGGTGTTTGAGGTCGTAGATAACTCCATCGATGAAGCTCTCGCCGGGTTTTGCTCTGAAATCAAAGTGGTTATCCATCCCGATGAGTCCATGTCTATTCAAGATAATGGTCGTGGCATTCCTACCGAAATGCACGAGGAAGAAGGTGTTAGTGCAGCGGAAGTGATCATGACGGTGCTGCACGCTGGTGGTAAATTCGACGATAACACCTACAAGGTGTCCGGTGGCCTTCACGGTGTAGGCGTATCGGTGGTGAATGCTTTGTCAGAAGAGCTGAAACTGACTATTCGCCGTAATGGCCAGGTCCACGAGCAGATTTATAATCACGGGGTGCCAGCAAAACCACTTGAAGTAGTGGGCACGACAGATTCCAGCGGCACCGCGGTGCACTTCCGCCCTTCTCCGGAAACCTTCAGCAATATCAAATTCCATTACGACATTCTTGCCAAGAGACTGCGTGAGCTGAGTTTCCTGAACTCTGGTGTGCGTATTCATCTGATGGATGAGCGTAGCGGTGATGAGGATGTTTTCGAGTATGAAGGTGGCTTAAGCGCCTTTGTCAGCTACCTGAATACCAATAAAACCCCGCTAAATCAGGTATTCCACTTCAATTACGAGCGCGAAGAGGATGGTATTGCGGTAGAAGTGGCCATGCAGTGGAATGATTCCTATCAGGAAAATATCTTCTGCTTTACCAATAATATTCCTCAGCGCGATGGTGGTACTCACCTGGCAGGCTTTCGGGCAGCGCTGACCCGGACCTTGAACAGCTACATGGACAAGGAGGGGTTCCTCAAGAAGGAAAAAGCTAGTCCATCCGGTGATGATGCTCGGGAAGGGCTGACTGCGGTGATTTCCGTGAAAGTGCCGGATCCCAAGTTCTCCAGCCAGACTAAAGATAAGCTGGTGTCCTCCGAGGTGAAAAGCGCGGTAGAGCAAACTATGGGTGATCTCTTCCAGGATTATTTGCTGGAAAACCCAGGTGAAGCACGCAGTATTGTGCAAAAAATCATCGATGCGGCCCGCGCCCGTGACGCGGCTCGTAAAGCCCGTGAGATGACTCGGCGTAAAGGCGCGCTGGATATCGCTGGCCTGCCCGGAAAATTGGCTGATTGCCAGCAGAAAGATCCGGCGTTGTCTGAACTCTACATTGTGGAGGGTGATTCTGCGGGTGGTTCGGCCAAGCAGGGTCGAGACCGCAAGAACCAGGCGATTTTGCCGCTCAAGGGTAAAATTCTGAACGTGGAAAAAGCCCGTTTCGACAAGATGCTGTCTTCTCAGGAAGTGGGCACCCTGATTACGGCTCTGGGCTGTGGTATTGGTCGAGATGAGTACAATATCGAAAAGCTGCGTTACCACCGTATCATCATCATGACGGATGCGGACGTGGATGGCTCACACATTCGTACCCTGCTGCTCACCTTCTTCTTCCGTCAGCTCCCTGAGCTGATTGAGCGCGGTTACGTCTACATTGCTCAACCGCCGTTGTACAAGGTGAAGAAAGGCAAGCAAGAGACCTACCTTAAAGATGATCCGGCCATGGAGGAGTATTTAACCACCTTGGCACTGGATAAAACCGGCCTGTATCCAGGCAACGATGCACCACCGATCAGTGGTGAGCCGCTGGCCAAGCTGATTGCTGAATACCGTGGTGTAATGAAAATTGTCGATCGCCAGTCCCGGGTATTCCCGGAAGAAGTACTGGAGCAGATGATTTATATGCCGTCACTCAGCGAAAGCTCATTGAACGACGAAGCTGCCATGATGCAATGGTGTGAGACCTTGGGTAAACGTGTGGATGCGATTACTGATGCGACCCAGACCTTCACTATTACTGCTCAGCGGGACGAGGAGCGGGGTCTGTATCTTCCTCGTGTGCAAGTGCTCGCTCACGGTGTACCCCGCGAATATAAGGTGACACTGGATTTCTTGCAGTCTCCGGACTACCAGAAAATCAAGGCGCTGGGGGAAACCCTTGAAGGCTTGCTGGCTGAGGATGCCTATATTCAACGTGGTGAGTCACAGCGGCCTATCCGTCATTTCGCAGAAGCTCTAGACTGGCTGATGGCCCAGGCTCGTCGTGGCACCAGTTTCCAGCGCTATAAAGGGCTGGGTGAGATGAACGCGGACCAGCTATGGGAAACCACCATGGATCCGGAAAGTCGTCGTATGTTGCAGGTGACCATCGAAGATGCCATCGCAGCGGATCAGATTTTCACCTGCCTGATGGGTGATGATGTAGACCCGCGCCGTCGGTTCATCGAGTCCAACGCGCTTCAGGTATCTAATTTGGATGTGTAAAGAGACGTTGTACGCGTAACGTTACTTGTAGCAGGTATAAAAAAAGCGAACCTTAGGGTTCGCTTTTTTGTGTTGCTGCAGCGTGCGGTAATTTTTATACCGCAAAATCTTCCAGCTTGGCGCCTTTGCTCAGGGCATCCTGCAACCACAGCGGGCGTTTGCCGCGACCGGTCCAGGTATTGCCACTGTTGTTAGGGTCGCGGAATTTTACTTTTGCCGGACGACGAACTCCGGTTTTCTTTTTTGCGGCGTTCTTGCGAGTAGTTTTTTTCTTCTCAGTAGAACTTTTCAGCAGATCCTGTGGAGCGACACCCAAATTTTTGGCCATTTTCTCCAGTACAGCCTGGGCATTTTTCAATTCGGCTTTACGCTTTTTATCTAGCGCGGATTCTGCCTGCTTAATCAGTTTTTCCAGTTCGTCGACAGACAATTGGTCAAGATTAATGCTCATTAAGGTGCCCTTATTTAGATCGTAGAATAACGGCTCAGACTGTAATTATTTTAAAAGGCCTTGGCAATATAAAAGCTATTAAATGGCCCAAGTAACATCTAACCCCAGTTTATCAACCGCTCATACTCATAAAATAGCGAAGGTTGTAAATTTTAGCTTGGGTAATGATCCACTATCCATTGGTGTACTTCAGCGGTTATTTGCTTGGCTTTTTTATTTTCGGTCGAAATGGGGGGGCTTATGCGCAAGGTGATAGTACCTGGATAACGGATCCAGGTTTTTCGTGGCCAGCAATTTCCACTGTTATGGGAAATGGCTATCACGGGTACACCTGCTTGGCTTGCCAGCAAACTGCCGCCGTGGTTGAACTTGCCTAGCGTACCGGGTGGTTGTCGTGTTCCTTCCGGAAAAATGACCACACGCAGGCCGCTCTTGAGGCGTTGTTTGCCTTGGGAAAGAACGGATTTCAGCGCACCATTGCCATCACTTCGGTTGATGCGAATGGGATTAAGCAACGCTAAACCCCAGCCGAAGAAGGGAATCCAAAGGAGTTCCCTTTTCAACACGGTGGCTTGCGGGCTGATGAGTACCTGTAGGTAAAATGTTTCCCAGCTGCTTTGATGGTTAGCGAGAATGACGCAAGGGTCTTCGCTGAGGTGTTCGTGGCCTTCTAACGTTACGGTAATACGGTTTAGCCGCTGGTCGAGCCACATGGCAAAACGAGTCCACTGATTAATAAACCGGTGCCGCGCATGCCGTGGCAGAAATGGGCCGATAAGCACGCATAAGAAACTGTGAAAAATGCCGGTCAGGCTATATAGCACAAAAAAAAGTGCGCTGCGGACCTTGATCGACAGCGACGGTGGAGCGTGCGGGGTCATGCTTTTTCCTTCAAGAGGTGATCTGTAAAGTCAGCGAGGGAATCATAAATAGAAACGGTGCCCAAGGAGTCCGGAAGGCCCTTTTCAAGAGTCTTATTGCCTTTGCCGGTGCGTACCAGTACCGGTAGGCAATGGCGAGCGATTCCCGCTTCAAGATCCCTAAGGCTATCACCAATCAGCGGAGCCCCGGCCACATCGCCATACTCGGTAACAATCTGATCGATAAGACCGGGGAGCGGTTTGCGGCAAGTGCAGCCGTCATCGGGACCGTGGGGGCAGTAGAAGATCTTGCCGAGCTTGCCGCCCTGCTCTTCTACTAAGGCGCGAAGTCGCTCATGCATGGCCTCTAACGTGGCTACATCATAGTAGCCGCGGGCGATACCCGATTGGTTCGTCGCCACTGTTACGATATAGCCTGCTTTGCTCAAGCGGGCAATGGCGTCAATGCTGCCGGGGATGGGGATCCACTCGTCTACCGTTTTGATGTAAGCATTGGAGTCTTCGTTGATGACACCGTCACGATCGAGAATAATGATCTTATTCATGAGCGAATATTTATTTCCTCTGCCGCAGAGCGTCGCTGCCAGTAATGTTTCTACGGCAGATTATTATAATAAAGGCCGCTGATTAAGCGGCCTTTATTTAGGTTTTAGCGTATGGCTTTTATTCCTGCAACAAACTGATATCCGCCACATTCAGGAACAGATCCCGCAGGAAGGCGAGCAACGCTAACCGGTTATTACGCACAGCTTCGTCTTCCGCCATCACCATGACGGTGTCAAAAAAGGTGTCTACAGGCTCACGCAGTTGCGCAAGCATTTCCAGCACGCTGGCGTAGTCGCCGGCTTCCAGCAGTTCGTAGGTCTGTTCGAATGCGGTCACGACCATATTGGTCAACGTTTTTTCTGCTTCATCTTCCAGCAAGGCGCCATCGATTTCTTCGGCGGGTGCGGTTTCCAGCTTGGCAAGGATGTTAGAGACGCGCTTGTTGGCAGCCGCTAGTGCTTGCGCTTCGTCACGTTGTTGGAAGGCCGCCACGGCTTTCACCCGACGGTCGAAGTCCAGTGGCTTGCGGCAAGCATCGTCGATGGCCAGCACCGACAAGATCACCGGGGTAGCGATGCCTTGTTCCTGATAAATGGCGCGGTAACGGCCTTTGATGAACTCAAAAGCATCATCCACTTGGGCGGTATCAATACGCTCGCCCAATTGTTCAGCTGCTTTATCCAGTAGCTCACGCAGGTCAAGCGCCAGTTCATGTTCGATGATAATGCGCAGCACGCCCAAGGTAGCGCGACGTAGCGCATAGGGGTCTTTGGTCCCGCTGGGTTTTTGGCCAATACCGAAGATGCCCACCAGGGTATCGATTTTGTCGGCCAAGGAAACAGCCATGCCGGTTTTGCTTTGCGGCAAGGTGTCGCCGGCGAAACGTGGCAGGTACTGTTCATACAAGGCGTTAGCCACCTCTTTCGGCTGACCTTCCCGCTGGGCCAGATAGAAGCCCATGATGCCCTGCATCGTGTCGAATTCGCCGACCATTTCGCTGTTCAGGTCGGCTTTGCTGAGCTTTCCGGCCAGTTTAGCGTTGTCCACGTCGCCACCGATTTTCTCGGCGATCACGGCGGCCAGGCCACCAATGCGTTCGCACTTTTCGGCGACGGTGCCTAGCTGCTGTTGGAATACCACATTGGTCAAGCCTTCGGCGTGCTGTGCCAAAGTGCGCTTACAATCGTTGTCGTAAAAGAAGGCGGCGTCGGCCAAGCGCGGACGGATGACCTTCTCATTACCGTGGATCACCTGTTGCGGATCCTTGGACTGGATATTGCTGATGGTAATAAAGCGGGGCATCAGCTTGCCGTCGTTATCCAGTACCGAAAAATATTTCTGGTGCTCTTCCATGGCACTGATCAGGGCTTCCTGGGGAACGCGCAGGAAGTCATCATCAAAGCTGCCCATGAGTGCCTCTGGCCATTCCACAAGAGCGGTGACTTCGTTGAGCAGGTCTGGATTGATCTGGGCGACCCCGCCGGCTTCTTTGCCGGCCGCCAAGGTCTGTTCTTTAATCATGGCCTTACGGCGGTCAAAATCTGCCAGAACGTGACCGTCGTTTTCGATGCGCTGGGCATATTCGCTGGCAGAGGCCAGTTCGATAGCGCCTGGAGCATGGAAGCGGTGGCCATAGCTGGTGCGGCCAGATTGCAGATCCAGTAGCTCAAACGGAATGACTTCGTCACCAAATAACGCCACCAGCCAGTGGGCCGGGCGCACAAACTGCACCTTGCGCTTGCCCCAACGCATGCGTTTGGGGATCGGCAGCTTCTGGATGGACTGGGTGAAAAAGGCGGGGATCAGTTCGGCGGCGCTTTTGCCCTGCTCGGTGATCTGTGCCACTAGGCGCTCACCCTTGCCGGTGTCCTGGCGGCCGAGCTGGTCTACGGTCAGTCCCAGCGAGGCGGCAAAGCCTTGGGCGGCTTTTGTTGGGTTGCCGTCGCTGTCGAAGGCTGCCTGCACCGCAGGGCCCTGGCGTTCGATATCGCGGTCGGCCTGTTTCTCATCCAGATCCCGCACCAGCAAAGCCAGACGGCGAGGGGCGGCAAAACGTTCTACAGCACCGTGGTTCAGGCCAGCTTCATCCAGTTGGCGGACAAATTCATCAGTGAGCGCGGCACTCAGTGAGGCCAGCGCTTTCGGGGGCAGCTCTTCGGTGCCCAGTTCAATCAGTAAATCCCGGGACATTATTGCTTCCCCTTTTTCTTTTGGCCGTCTTTCTGGGCCTGCTTGGCGGCCTTGTCATCCTGCTTTTGCAGCTCTGCCATTACTTCCTCGCGAACGGTGTCATCCGCCATGGGGAAGCCCAGCGCACGCCGCTTGTCGAAGTAGGCCTGGGCCACCGCCCGTGCCAGTGTGCGCACACGCAAGATAAAGCGCTGACGCTCGGTGACAGAAATAGCCTTGCGGGCATCCAGCAGGTTAAAGGTATGGGAGGCTTTGAGAACGTACTCGTAGGCCGGCAGCGGTAGGCCCGCGTCAATCAGCTTGGAGGATTCGCCCTCAAACAGGTCGAACTGCTTGAATAGCTCGTCAACATTGGCGTGTTCGAAGTTGAAGGTGGACATTTCCACTTCGTTTTGCAGGAACACATCACCGTAGGTCACCTTGCCGAAGGGGCCATCTGACCACACCAAGTCGTAGACGGAATCCACGCCTTGGATGTACATGGCCAAGCGTTCCAGGCCATAGGTAATTTCACCGGTGACCGGATAACAGTCGATACCGCCCACTTGCTGAAAATAGGTGAACTGGGTGACTTCCATGCCGTTCAGCCACACTTCCCAGCCCAGGCCCCAGGCGCCCAGCGTGGGCGATTCCCAGTTGTCTTCTACGAAACGGATGTCGTGCACCAGTGGATCAAAGCCCAGCATACGCAGCGAGCCCAGATAGAGCTCCTGAATATTGTCTGGCGATGGCTTCAGCACCACCTGGAACTGATAATAGTGCTGCAGCCGGTTCGGGTTTTCCCCGTAGCGACCATCGGTGGGTCGGCGGGAGGGCTGCACATAGGCACTGTTCCAGTTTTCCGGGCCAATGGCGCGCAGGAAAGTGGAGGGGTGGAAAGTCCCCGCGCCTACTTCCATATCCAGCGGCTGCACAACGACACAGCCCTGTTCAGCCCAGTACTGTTGCAGGGCAAGAATAAGGCCCTGAAAGGTCAAAATATCCGTTTGCGGTTGTTCCGCCATGGTGAATCCTGTTATTCGGTAAAGGTATTCCGGTCCCAGATGGTCGCGAGGGATGGCCGCGAAAGGCGCCAAGTATACCGGCCCGGCTCGATAGGTGATACCGGTGGCGGTTGCTTGCTGCCAAGCAGACAATGCCGGGCAGAGAAGAGAGAGGAAAAAGAATGAACGAGCGTTGCCCCTGGTGCGGAGATGACCCGCTTTATCAGTATTATCACGACCATGAGTGGGGGGTGCCCAACCATGACGAACGCAGCCTGTTCGAGTGCTTGAACTTGGAAGGCGCTCAAGCCGGGTTGAGTTGGATTACGGTGCTGCGCAAACGCAAGCATTACCGGCGGGTGTTTGATGGTTTCGATGCGGAGAAAATCGCCCGCTATGACGAGCGCAAGGTGGCTGACTTACTGGTGGACTCGGGGATTATACGCAATCGTTTGAAAGTGGCGGCTACTATCGGCAATGCTCAGGCTTATCTGGCTTTGCGAGACAAGGGCCTCACTCTGGATCAGTATCTCTGGGGTTTTGTGGAGGGTAAGCCGCAAATTAATCATTACCGCACCCTGCAAGAGGTGCCCACGACCACGGCGCTGGCGCAAGCCATGAGTAAAGATCTAAAAAAACGTGGTTTCCGGTTTGTCGGTCCCACCATCGTTTATGCTTTCATGCAGGCCACGGGTATGGTGAATGATCATCTTACTAGCTGTCCGAGGCACCGGGATTTGAATCCAGGAGTACAAAGCTGACACGTCACCAGAATGGGTTGTGAATGGATGAGCTTATGCTGTCATGCTTCGGTTTCCGGTGCGCGTGAGCAAGGCCTTTCGATCAACCCATCGCCTGTTGAAGAGCGTGTATCTCCCCTGCCCTTCCAACATTTAACGTTTTCTGCGTTTAAAATTCGCCAACAAACTGATTATAAAACTGCCGGGCGGTGCGGCCAGAGCGGACGCCTTTTTCCATAGAAAAACGCCGCGCTCGCACGTGCAGTTGTTCGCGGTCTTGCACCGTGCCGAACAGATGGTCGACGATGTCAAAATACTGGGTTTCGTTGATAGGGTAAAAACTCAGTCCCAGACCGAACCGATCAGACAGGGAGATTTTTTCTTCTACCACATCGCCATGGTGCAACTCTCGATTAACGACCTGGGTTTGCTCGTTGTCTTTCATATATTCAGGCAGCAGGTGGCGTCGGTTGCTGGTGGCATAGATGCGCACATTTTCCGGCGGCAATTCCAGTGACCCTTCCAGCACGCTCTTCAGGTGTTTGTACTGGTTCTCGCCATCTTCGAAAGACAAGTCATCGCAATAAATAATAAACCGCTGACTGCGGTCACGAATATCGTCAACGATATCCGGCAGGTCGTGCAGATCGTCCTTGTCCACTTCGATTACCCGTAATCCGCGTGGGGAATATTCATTGAGCAGGGCTTTGACGATGGAGGACTTGCCGGTGCCGCGGCTGCCCCACAGCAACACATGGTTGCAAGGTTGCCCGGCAAGAAATCGTTCCGTGTTCTGCACCAGTTTGGCTTTTTGGGGGGCAATGCCGAGCAGGTCGTCCAATCGTACCGGGTCCGGATGGGGAACCGGACGCAATGTCTGTGAACGGCCGCGCCAGATGGCCGCTGGGGTATGGCGCCAGTCGATGGATCGATGGGTGGGGTGCATGAAAGGCCTCGCGAACAAGTGAAAAATAAGGACTGCGCGAGTTTAACGCAGGGATCATTTAAACGCAGGCTGCGCTCGAGGCGAACTTTATCTATGCTTGGAGCTCTGAGAAAGCCCATTCACGTGTGTGGTAACGCGCGCGACAAGGAGAGCAATATGAAAGCTGTCGTTCTGGCTGTAACGGGCCTAGCCTTGGTTCTGGCAGGTTGTAGTTCCTCGTACGACAACAATTACCCCATGGGTTTGCCGGAGGACACCCTCACCTGCCCGGATGATCCACCGCAAGTGTGTACACAGGACTATCGCCCAGTATTTGGTTATGACTATCAAGGCGGTATTCTGGGTGAATATTCCAATGCCTGCGTTGCCTGTGCTACCTATGGAGTGGCATACACCTCGCAAAAAAGCGATCCGAATATGCCAGGGCCGGTGTCCAGTCCTACCACGCCGGGCAAAGGTGGAGTGGCGCCTGCTGCGCCGTCGCGTTATTAATTCAGTTTGACCCGAGGTCGTCTTGGCAAATCCCTTAACCTTGCTACTGGACTTTGACGACCAGTATCGCCGCGATGTGGACCAGAACCATGGCTTCCTGCATCGTCGCGACCGGCGTTTTGCTCAGCAGCAACAAGAACACCGGCAACCGCTCACCATAACCGCTTGGCTGGACTCGTTGCACGCCCTCAATGGGCAGCGGCAGGTGGCCAGCGATGCCGATCCGCGTCTACGCCGCTGGCGTCAGGCCCGTTGGTTGTTTGCTGGCCTGGGGGCGATGCTCGGCGTGGCCTTCATGTTAGGGCTGCTCTATTACGATGGGGGTCGGCAGATCAATGTGACTCTGCTGGTCGCATTGGTCGGTCTGCAAGGGTTACTGGCTTTGTTCACCAGTGTGCAGGCCTGGTTTGGCTGGCAGCCCTGGCGTGCCCTGTTCGGCCCCAGGGGCGATGATGACAGTGCGTTGGCACCGTTGCGCCCGGCGCTATCCGCTCGAGTAGCCCATACCGGTGGGTTGGCGTTTGCCTTCAGTGGTCTGCTGACGCTGCTGTTGATGGTGCTGGTGCAAGACCTAGCGTTTGGTTGGAGTACCACTCTGCAAGCATCCGCCGCGGGTTATCATCAGTGGATCGCTATTCTGGCGCTGCCGTGGCAAGCCCTGTGGCCTGAGGCCGTTCCATCGCAGGCGCTGGTGGAAGCTTCTCAGTTTTACCGACTACAACAGAGTAGTGGGGTGAGCAATCCAGCCTTACTGGGCACTTGGTGGCCGTTCGTATTGATGCTGTGGCTGGTTTATGTGCTGCTGCCTCGCTGGGTATTGCTGATGCTGGCGACACTGCAATTACGCTGGCAGGCACACGCCGCTTTGCGTGCCCATCCTGGCTGGCAGCCGTTGCATTATCGTTTTGACACGCCTTGGGTGGACACCCGTGGCGATGATGAGGGGCAAGTAGCCCCTGCTCCGGCCAAAATATTTCTGTCACCACTTCCTGCCAGCGCCACTCTGATTCATTGGGCCGGCGCGGGCATGAACTCTTCGCTATTACGTGCCGCTCTGTCGGCAGATCCGGCTCCCTTACAGTTACGGGCCGGCGGCAACAGTAGTCTTGAGGAAGATGCTCGGGTGTTGGCGCAAGCAGGTCAATCCGGACAGCCGGTGATTCTGGTGGCCCGTGGTTGGGAGCCACCTACCGGTGAGCTAAGTGACTTTATTTTTGATGCCCGAGAACAAGGCGTGACGGCGTTGCTGGCGCTGGTGCCGTTGGCCGATGAAGAGGGTGCGGCGTTGGCCGACCCGCAGTTGCTGGCGCAGTGGCAACGCTTTGTGGGTCGCCAGCGCGACAGCCAGCTACTGCTGTGCGCTCCACGCGCTGATGCCCAATGACGCCGGTCTGATGTCATAGCCGCAGACAGCTCTTCACTTTTCAACAGCCTGTTTAAGTGGCAGCCAATACTCAATAACGCTGAAAACGCCATGGACGATAACGGTAAAACAGAGAACCTCGATGGGCGCTGCACTGGCATTGCCGAGCCACGCTTTGCTGTAGTGGGCCACCCCAATAAGGGTAAATCCAGTGTAGTGGCGACCCTAGCTCAGAACGACAGCATTGCCATTGCTATGGAGCCGGGAACCACCCGCGATAGCCACCGTTATCCGATGAAAGTGGATGACGTGACGCTATATGAATTGATCGATACCCCGGGCTTTCAGCGGCCCCGCAAGGTGTTGGCCTGGCTGCAGGGGCACAGCCTTTCTGCCTCGGACCGGCCAGACACGGTGGCGGCTTTTGTGACACAACACCGTGATGATCCTCGCTATCACGATGAATGTGAATTGCTGCGGCCCATTGTGGAGGGGGCGGGTATCATCTACGTGGTGGATGGCTCGGTGCCCTATAACCGTGAGCATGAAGCGGAAATGAATATACTGCGCTGGACTGGTCGGCCCAGTTTGGCGCTGATCAATCAGATCGGCCCGGACGATCACAGCGCCGCTTGGGAGGCTGCACTGGGGCAATATTTCCAGATTGTGCGTCGCTTCGACGCGGTGGGTGCCCCCTTCGAAAAACACCTAGACTTGTTGCGCAGCTTTGGCCAGTTAGCCCCACACTGGCGCGAGCCGCTGGATGCGGCGCTGGAATATTTGCAAGCGCTCAAGTTTGGTCGCGACAGCCAAGCGCTGGAATGTATTGCCGACGCGTTAATTGGCATGCTCGGCCATCAGGAAACCGCCCGGCTGGGGGAATTTGAGAGCGCCGAACCCTTGCTGCCTAAGCTGCAGCAACGCTGGCAGGCCTGGCAGCGCGAGCGCGAGCAGCGTTTGCGAGGAGCGGTGGAAGATCTGTACCAGCACCGGCGCTTGCAGCGTCAGGAGGACACGCTGGTGACCCCGGAAGGCGGCGATCTTTTCAGTGAGCGCACCCGGCAGTTGTGGGGCATCAGCAAGAATCAGCTGGCTGCGGCAGGCTTCGGTGCTGGCGCCGTGGGCGGCGCTGGAATCGATGCCATGGCGCTGGGCCATTCACTGGGCGCCGGGGCACTCATTGGTGGGCTATTGGGTGCCGCCGGGAGCTATTACTACAGCGGCAAACTCACCAAACTAAAATTCGGCCCGCTTAGCGGCGGTTTCCGCGAAGCAGTCTACGGCCCCTTGAGAGACCCACAGTTTGCTTATGTGGTGCTGGGCCGGGCGTTGGTGCACTGGTACCAAGTGAGCCAGCGCAACCATGCTGGCCGTGATGTGCTGGTGGTAACCGGTGCCGATGACCACTGGCTGGGGCAGATGGAACGAAGCCATCGTAATGGCCTGCAAAAGAGCTTGCAGGCGCTCGCTCAACGCCGCTTTGAACCCAGCAAGCGCCAGCGGCTGATCGAACAGTTGGAGTGGGCTCAGCAGGCGTTTGCCCAGTGGCAGTTGCAAGCGTTCCAGACGACGGATGAAACGACCACAGATTAACCCTTTTAAATCAACCGGGCAGATGCAAGTCCTCTATTGCGAGGACGTTTCTACAAATAAATAGTTCATTTGTGTAATATTTATTTGTAGAATAAATGAACTGAGTTCATGGCCATTTAGGAAAACGCGTGACCCGCTTCGACGCTACTGAAAATCGCATTAGCCTGACCCATAAGCGCTTCCCTGCCTACCCTCGCGAACCAGCCATGCTGGTGCGATTGATGAAAGCCATATCCCAGCATGTACATGACTCTGCCAATGTGTTGCTGCGCGAGTATGGGCTTAATCATACCGACTACAATGTGTTGATGATGCTGTACGGCTGCGAGCAACAAGGGATGACTGTCACCCAGCTGCGCGATGCGGCGGCGGAAAAGTCCGCCAACGTGACCCGAGTGTGCAATATTCTCTGCGAGCGGGGGTGGATCGCTCGTTTTGCGGACCCCCAGGACCGGCGCCGAGTGCTGGTTTCCCTGACCACGGAAGGAGAAAAGTTGGTAGAACAGTTTCTGCCCTCCATGGCGTCCTTGTTAAACCAGTACGGGGCCGCATTTGATGCACAAGAAATCGCGGTACTGGAAACGTTGTTGAAGCGGTTACTGGGAGTGGCCGAGCAGATCGAACGGAATCTGTGAGCGCGTTGTCATGAAGGCCGAGAACCAAGCTGCGCTTTCTAAACCTTTGCTGATTGGCCTGCTGCGCGAAGCCGGGCTGGATTGGCTGTATGTGGGTAAAGTACTGCTGGCCATCTTTATGGGCGGCGGGTTGGCGATGCGGCTAGATTTGCAGCAGCCGGCCACTACTATGTTGACGGTGGCGCTGGTGATGCACCCGGCCAGTGGCATGGTGCTGGCAAAGAGTTTCTATCGCGCGGTGGGCACCTTGGTCGGTTGTGGCGCGGCCATTGCGCTGGTGGGGCTGTTCCCCCAGCAGCGTGAACTGTTGTTGGTGGGTATGGCCCTGTGGATTGGCCTGTGTGCGGCGGGGGCCTCCCTGTATCGCAACTTTATGTCCTACGGGTTTGTGTTGTCCGGCTATACCGTGGCCATTGTGGTGTTGCCGGTGGTGCAACATCCGCAGGCGTTATTTGATTCGGCGGTAATGCGGGTCAGTGAAGTGATGCTGGGCATCCTGGTGGCTGGGCTGGTGGGCGATGTGCTGTTCCCCCAGCGGTTACGCATGGCGCTGCGTCAGCAATTATCTGGACAATACAGCGGCTTTCTGGCTTTTGTGCGCGGCAGTTTAGGCGGCGTGTTGGGCCGGGATGCTCTGGAAAACGCCCATATGCGTTTTGTCGGTGAGACCATTCAGGTAGAAAACCTACGCAGTTCCGTGGTGTTCGAAGATGCCGGGGTGCGAGCACACAGTCCGCGGCTACGCCAGCTTAATCAGCGCTTTATGGAGGTCTCCACCAGCTATCAGACCCTGCACCACCTGATGAACCGTATGCATGCACCCCATCATCACGATACCCGCCAACGATTGATGCAGTTATGCGAGTTTGCCGCGACTGCCCTAGAGGATGATTGCGAACCAGATCCGGCTGCCGCAGCGCGGTTATCGCAAGCGCTGCAGAAGGCTGAGCGGGAATTGCCCGGCAAAATCAGTGAGCAGCGGCAGGGCCTCACTTCACCCCGCGAACGGCTGGATTTTGATACCGGAGCAGAGTTGCTTAGCCGTTGCCTACAAGAGCTGCAGGCCTATGTGCAGGCCTATGCGCTATTGCGCCGCCCCGGCGTGCCCACGGCCGCTCAGAAAGAGGTGGTGTTTCAGCACGGAAATGACCACCTCGGCGCGCTGATGTGCGGCGTCCGTGCCACGGTCACAATGTTGGTGATGGGCAGTTTCTGGATTATGTCCGGCTGGGTGCATGGCGGTAGTGCCATGATGTTGGCGACTATTTTCACTGGCATGTTTGCCAGTGCGCCAAATCCATCGGCGGTAGTGCGACAGATTACTCTGGGCTTCGCCACCGGCATGCCGCTGGCCTTCCTCTGCCAGTTTATGGTGCTCACTCACATGGATGGCTTTGTGTTGATGGTGGCGGGAACATTGCCGTTTCTGCTCATCGGGTTGTACCTGACGACCCGCCCGACGTTGGCGGGCTACGGGACCGGCTTCGTGCTCAGTTTTATTTACCTGTTGAATCTGCATAGCCCGATGACCTTTGATCCTGTGTATGTGGTCAACGAAGGCATTAGCCAAATTGTTGGGGTGCTGGCGGTGGCGGTGGCATTCAGTTTGTTTGGCAATGCCTCCAGCAACCGTTGGTTACGTAACCGCCTGTTGCGCCAGCTGCGCTCTCAGGTTGCCCGTGCCTGTGAGTTACCGTTGCCAGGGCTGCGAGACCGCGTTGAAAGTGCCACCCGGGACCTGTTCATGCAGATTATGGTGCATGCCGGCCCGCGAGCCCGTGACTGGCTGGCCTGGGCATTGTCGGTACATGAAACCGGCCGGGCGGTGGTGGAATTACGTCGTTTGCAGGCCTCGCTGCCGGACACTCAGCAGGGCGTGGTTGGCGCGGTGCTGGAGGCGTTTGCGGCGCTGTATCGCAGTGATGAGGGCAAGCAAGAAAGCGCCCGTCAGCGGGCATTGCGGGCGCTGGATACGGCCATGGCGGCGGTGTCTGACCGCCCTGCCCTGCGTCAGCTCCATCTATTGCGCTTGGCTTTGCTGGATATCGACTCGGTGTTGGCTGCGCCTTTATCCCCTTATTTATCTTCATATCAGGAGGCGGCGACGGATGCCCCGTGAAATTGCGCTGTTGGATGCGTTAGTGCCCAGCCTGTTGCTGGTGTTCGTGATTAGCTTGCTGCTGCAGTGGGCGGTGGACTGGGTAGGCGGTCGCTATGGGCTGTACCGCTATGTCTGGCATCCGCCCCTGTTCCGGGTGGCTGTATTTTTCTGCTGTTTTGGTGGCCTAGGTTTGCTGGCCATGCAGTAAAGGAGTGAAAACAATGAAAACCCAATCCCTGATCCGGGCTTCGGTAACGCTGCTGACAGTGGCGTTGGCCTCCCTGCTGGCTTGGGCCTTGTGGCAGCACTATATGTATTCCCCCTGGACCCGCGATGGCCGGGTGCGGGCACGGGTGGTGCAGGTAGCGCCGGATGTATCGGGGTTAGTTACGGAGGTGCCGGTGGCGGATAACCAGGCCGTGCAGCGGGGCGACTTGTTGTTCGTGATCGACCGTAGCCGTTACCAGAATGCCTTGCTGCAAGCGCAAGCGGATCAGCAGGCCGCTGAGGCCGCAGCACGGGCAGCCGGTGCCGATATTCGTGCCGCTCAAGCCAGTGCTGCCAAAGCGCGGGCGGAATTTGCCATGCGTCAGGCGGAATCCCGCCGCCGTGATCGGATTGCCGAGGCGGTCTCCAGAGAAGTGCGTGACAACGCTCACAGCAGTGCCGAGGCAGCCGAGGCCCAATTGCAGGCTGCCCAGGCCAGCCATCAGCGGGCCACGGCCGGTCAGCAGCAGTTATTGGCTCGGCTTCAGCAGGCCAATGCGGCGTTGGCGTTGGCGCAACTGAATCTGGAGCGTACGGAAGTGCGTGCTCCGGTGGACGGTTACGTCACTAACCTGGCGTTGTATCCGGGCGACTACGCCCATGCCGGACAGGCCCGTATGGCGTTGATTGATAGACACGATTTCTGGGTGTATGGCTATTTCGAGGAAACTAAACTGCCGAATGTGCATGTGGGGGATCCGGTGCAGGTGCGCCTGCTTAGTGGCATCCGTGCCAATGGCAAGGTGCATAGTATCGCCCACGGAATCGCTGATCGGGATAACCCCACCGGTGCCGATCTACTGGCGGATGTGAATCCTACCTTTAACTGGGTGCGGCTGGCCCAACGAGTGCCAGTAAGGGTGTCGATTGATGCAGATAGCCTGCCCGAAAACACGGTGCTGGCTGCTGGCATGACCGCTACGCTGACCCTGAATCCCTCTTGAACGGAGCAGATAAAGGGTAGAAAACAGAGCAAAGGCAGATAATTGCACGCCGCTGAGTCGGTAAAATCGCCCTGATAGCGGGTAAGTGAAGTTCATTCATTGCGTCCACATTGGGTGGAGGTGAGCATGATACGATCATACGAGGGCGTGTCATGTTACCCGAAGAAATCAAACACAAATTGGCTATTTTGTCCCGTCCCGCCTGGCGCCCTCGAGTGGGGCCGGCGGTGCCAGGTGCGCGCTCCAAATTTGGCGGCCTGCCGCTGCTGAAAAAGGACGAAGCTTGGCCATGCTGCGGCCACTGCCACCAGCCTATGCAGTTGTTTGTGCAGCTTGATTCGCTGGATTTGCCGGTCGAGGCCCGCAGCGCATTCGGTGATGGTGTGTTGCAGGTGTTTTACTGTACTAACGGGGAGGAAGATTGCGAGGTACTGGGGCATGCGCACCTGCCATTCTCTGATGTCACGTTGGTGCGAGTCATTCCCCGCCAGCAAGCCGATGGTTTTGATGCCCTACCGCAAGCCATTCCCGATGCGTTTGTTGAGCAAGCATTGACTGGCTGGCAGTGCATGACGGATTTTCCCGACCGGCAGGAAATGACTGCGATTAATGATGATGTTCCGGAAGCTATGCTCGCCTTACTTCAAGCTCACCGCCCTACTCCGCGTCCGGGTGACAAGTTTCTCGGTTGGCCTAACTGGGTAAGCGAGGTAAGTTACCCACTATGTTCCTGTTGCGAAAAACCGATGAAATTTATTTTTCAGCTGGACTCCGCAGACACCCTTCCCTTTTGGTTTGGTAATAGCGGTTGTGCCTATGTATTTCAGTGTGAAAGCAACCCAAAGGTATTAACTATGAGTTGGATAAGTCGACCATAGTTTCGAAAATTTTGAATTAATTTTTTCCCCTTTCTTTGCGGTATTTCTGCGGAGAAATACCCATCATTTTTTTGAAAAGACGAGAAAAATAATAAGGATCGTCATGGCCCAGCTGCAGAGCAATAGTCGCTACGCTATCGTCGCTGATATCAAGAAGATAGCAGGCGTGGCTGACTTTAATGCGCTGGAATGCCTGCATGGGGGTTTGTCCAGTCTGGCGTTTGTACTCGCGAATAAAATGGTAACGGGACAAATCGCTAGTGGCGGTAATTAAGTCGTCTAGGCTGAGTCGCCGGTCGATCGCCGTTTGCAGATAACTGTTTACTCGGGTTACATCTAGAGTGGCATGGCGGACCTGGTGCTGGCGGCGCATCAAGGAGGCGTAGGCAAGCAGGCTACGCAACAGATTGGCCGCATAAACCAGATGCTCGGGTTGCGCGTTGGTGGCAGCCGCCATCAACGCTTGAAAATCTTCCGCTAGACGTGAATGTACGCCGACCCTAACCCTGCGAATGCCTCCGTCAGGTTGGCCGGCAATCTCGTCGAAATACCGTTGAACCTCATGCCCACCCAGGTGCACCCAGTAAATACTCCAGGGTTGCTGTGGATTGGCGTGGTAACGGTGAGCCAAGCCCGCGGGTAACAGCAATAGATCACCGGCCTCAACAGGTTGGCTTTGGCCCCCGTAAGCCAGTTCTCCAGCACCGGACACACAATAAATTAGTAGATTATCTGCGGGTCGCTGGCGTTCCATTCGATGCCCGCTGGCCTGGGGATAAAAGCCCACCCCGTGGGGCATACAGCCGGAACAAAGCGGATGATCGCGGACGCTGGAAAGCACCGAAGGCGGAATGACCGTACGCTGTCCTCTGGCAGGTAATGGCCAGTGAGAAGTTTTGGTAGTAGGTTGTTCTACGATTTCCATAAACAGCAATATAGTCTATCTCTAGTCAAATGTGGCTATCTGCATGACAGACTAGCTGTGCTAAAACTGAAATCATGCTTTAACGCAGACATGCTTCACGCTGGCGCCCCCAGCTCTGAGCCCGATAACCTGGACCCCGAAAAGAATGGAGACCCCCGATGGCCCACCAATTACCTTTGCTGATTAATGGCGAATTTGTTGCCAGCCAAACTGACCAGTGGATTGCGGTAACCAACCCGGCCACCCAGCAGACGCTGTGCGAAGCCCCGGCGGCCACCGCCGAGGAAATGGAGCAGGCCATTGCGGCGGGCAAGGCGGCCTTCCAAACCTGGAAAGAGGTGCCGGTGTCGGAGCGAGCGCGCTTGATGCTGCGCTATCAGGCGCTGCTGAAAGAACATCACGATGAGATTGCCGAGATTCTCAGCCAGGAAACCGGCAAAACCTTTGAGGATGCCAAGGGCGACGTTTGGCGTGGCATCGAGGTGGCAGAACAGGCCGCTAACATCGCGTCGCTGATGATGGGCGAAACCGTGGAGAACGTGGCGCGTAGCATCGATACCCACTCCTGGACCCAGCCTTTGGGAGTATGCGCGGGGATTACCCCGTTCAACTTCCCGGCCATGATTCCCCTATGGATGTTCCCACTGGCCATCGCCGCCGGTAATACCTTTGTGCTCAAGCCTTCCGAGCAAGATCCAATGACGCCGAATCGACTGGCAGAGTTATTTCAAGAGGCTGGCGCAGCGCCAGGCTTGTTACAGGTGGTGCACGGCGGTAAGGAGCAGGTCGATACGTTGCTTAAGCATCCTGATATTAAAGCGGTATCGTTCGTGGGTTCCGTGCCGGTGGGGCAGCACGTGTACCGCACCGCAACCGACAACATGAAGCGCGCGCAGTGCTTCGCCGGCGCTAAAAATCACATGGTGATCATGCCGGATGCCAACAAGGAACAGGTTGTTAGTAGCCTGGTGGGTTCTTCTTGTGGGGCTGCGGGTCAGCGCTGCATGGCGATCAGTGTGGCGGTGTTCGTGGGCGATTCAAAAGCCTGGATCGATGAGCTGGCCAGCCAGTTTGCTCAAATTCGTCCGGGGGCATGGAATGACCCGGAAGCGGCCTATGGCCCGCAGATCAGCCCGGCCGCCAAACAGCGAGTGCTGAGCATGATTGAACAGGGCAAAAAAGAAGGCGCTACCTGTTTGCTGGATGGATCAGATTGCACCGTGGAAGGTCTGCCAGACGGTAACTGGGTTGGCCCAACGTTATTCACCGATGTGACTACCGACATGGCAATTTACCGGGAGGAAATTTTTGGCCCGGTGTTGTGCTGCGTTTGTGTGGACTCACTAGAAGAAGCCTTGGAGCTGGTTAACAGCAGTCCCTATGGCAATGGTACTTCCATTTTTACCGCCAACGGCGCTGCGGCACGTAAATATCAGCACCAAGTAGAAGTCGGGCAAGTGGGTATCAATGTGCCGATTCCTGTGCCGCTGCCCTTCTTCAGCTTCACGGGATGGAAGGGCTCTTTCTATGGTGATCAACACGCTTATGGCAAGCAAGGCGTGCGTTTTTATACGGAAACCAAGACGGTTACTAGCCGCTGGTTTGACTCCGATATCCCGGTTGCTGCGGGACCCAATATGAGCATCAACTTGAAGTAAAAGATTGAAAGTGTCGGGCGTTTATTTGAAAACGTAATGAAGGTTTCTAATGAGAAATTGTTTTCTGAAAAACGCCCGTGTTATTGAACGCTCAACTAACGTGTTGAGTATGAGTTATAGAAAATAACGGCGAGAAAAACTGTGGATTTTTCTTTTACTGAAGAGCAGCAAGCGTTCCGCGAAACGGCGAGACAATTTTCTGAAAAAGAATTCTCTCCCTATGCCGCCGAATGGGATGCAAAAAGCTATTTTCCAAAGGACGCCATTCGTAAAGCTGGAGAGTTAGGTTTTTGCGCTCTCTATTGTGATGAAGAGCATGGTGGCATGGGTTTGTCCCGTCTCGATGCTGCATTGATTTTCGAACAATTGTCACAAGGGTGTACTTCGACTACGGCCTTTATCACCATTCATAACATGGCTACCTGGATGTTGACCCGCTTCGGTAACGATGCGACACGGTCGCGCTGGGCCGAAGGCCTAATGAGTGGCGAAAAGCTGGCTTCCTATTGCCTCACTGAACCGAATGCAGGTTCGGACGCTGCGGGACTTTCGACTACGGCAAAAAAGGATAACGGCGACTATGTATTGAATGGTGCCAAGGCCTTTATTTCCGGCGCTGGAGATACCGATGTGCTGGTATTGATGGCGCGCACGGGTGGCCCTGGTGCTGGCGGAGTTTCCTGTTTTGCTGTGCCCGCAGATGCGCCAGGGGTTAGCTATGGGCGCAACGAGGCCAAGATGGGCTGGAAAAGTCAGCCCACCCGAGCGGTCATCCTGGAGGATGTGCGAATCCCGGCGGAGTGCCTGATCGGTGAAGAAGGGCAGGGCTTCAAGATTGCCATGGGCGGGTTGGATGGTGGCCGCATCAATATTGCCAGCTGTTCACTAGGTGCCGCTCAGGCAGCGCTACATCAGGCGCAGCAATATGTGCAGGAACGTAAACAATTTGGTCAGGCCATTAGCGATTTTCAGACGGTGCAATTCACCCTGGCAGACATGGCAACGGAACTGGTAGCGGCACAGCAGATGGTACGCCTGGCTGCCTGGAAACTGGATCAAAACCACAGCGATAAGAGCATGCTGTGCGCCATGGCCAAGCGGATGGCTACGGATCTGTGTTTCAACGTCTGCAACCACGCGCTGCAACTGCATGGGGGGTACGGCTATATCACTGAGTATCCGTTGGAGCGCTACCTGCGTGATGCGCGGGTGCATCAGATTCTGGAAGGCACCAATGAAATCATGCGCGTGATTATTGCGCGCAATGTGCTAAAAGATTTGTCGTTTCTTTAAGTAATCAATCACCGTAAGAGTGACTCTCCAGCTGCGAGCCAGCTGGTGAAAGCGGGGTTAGTTTCTTTGCGGCTCAAGCGACGCTCTTACCACTGCAACAAAACAAGGGAGAGATAACAATGAAAGTCGCATTCTTTGGTGTTGGCCATATGGGTGGGCCCATGGCGGCCAACCTGATTAAGGCTGGTCATCAGGTCACTGTCTTTGATCTGGTTCCAGAGCTGCTCAACGGTGCCGTGAAAGAAGGTGCGCAAGCGGCCAGTAGTGCAGCGCAAGCGGTGCAGGGAGCGGAGGTTGTTGTCAGCATGCTGCCCTCTGCCGGTGCCGTGCGCGGACTTTACCTGGGCGACGATGGCGTACTGCAACAGATTGATGAAAGCGCACTGATTATCGACTGTTCCACCATCGATGCGGATACTGCCCGTGACGTGGCAAGCATAGCCAAAGAGCAAGGCAGGGTGATGATTGATGCGCCTGTATCTGGCGGTGTGGGTGGAGCCAAGGCCGGGACGTTGACCTTTATCTGCGGTGGGCCGCAAGCGGCGGTGGATCGTGCTCGTCCGGTTCTAGAATGCATGGGTGCACAGGTATTTCGTGCCGGCGATAATGGCGCAGGTCAGTTAGCAAAAATATGCAATAATATGTTGCTGGCCATCCATATGATCGGTACCGCAGAAGCGCTACAAATGGGCGTGGATCATGGGCTCGATCCAGCGGTGTTATCCGATATTATGAAAGCCAGCTCTGGTGATAACTGGTCACTGGATAAGTACAACCCCTGGCCCGGGGTGATGGAAAATGTGCCGTCGTCGAAAAATTATGAAGGCGGTTTCGCGGTAAAGCTTATGAACAAAGATCTGGGTTTGGCATTACAAGCCGGTCTCAGCAGCCAGTCCGCCACGCCCATGGGTAACTTGGCGAAAAGCCTATATGCCGCTCATGGTAATCACGGCTACTCAGATAAGGACTTTTCCAGTATCCAAGCTTTTTTTCAGCATAAAAACGACTGACTGGCTATGGGCCGCAGAGCTCCCACAGCCAGCGTTTTTTAATGATCGCTGGGCTGCCATAGTTGATTTGGTGTGTGGCATAGGAAACTGGGCCGAGGTTTCTTTGCCGCATACGGAGCCTGGCAGGCATTGTCCTGTCGGTTGAATACGAAGAAGACATTGCTACGTGGATCCGGTGCCATATTGGCATTAGAACCATGCAGCGTATTACAGTCGAACAACAGCAGGCTGCCCGCGGGGCCCGTGGGCGCCTCAATGCCGTTTCTATTGATCATTGCGCTCAGGGCATCTTCTGGCGGCACACCAATTTGCTGCTTCTTCAGCGACTGCTTGTGATGTTCGTCTGGCGTTTCTCCTATGCAGGGAATGAAATGCTGATGGGATCTGGGAATCAGCATTAGTGGGCCATTGAACGTGTGGTTATCAGTAAGAATGATTGAGGCACTTACCGCGTGCATGGCTGGCATGCCGTCCTCGGCGTGCCAAGTTTCAAAGTCAGAATGCCAATTAAAGCCTTTACCTTTGAACCCTGGCTTATAGTTAATGCGTGATTGGTGAATATAATTTTCACCTCCCAATATTTGCTTCACCCGATCGGTTAGGCGTGGGTCACGGGCCAGTCTTTGGAAAGCGCGATGTAAAAAGTGTACCGCAAAGACAGAACGAATCTCCTGGCTGTCAGGTTCGGTAATTGTGAAAGAGCGATTTCGATAGTCATTACGATTGAGAAGCTCGCTCATGGCGTTAGAAAGCGCGTTCACTTCATCGCTGTGCAAAAAACCGCGTTCGAACAGAAAGCCGTTCTGCTCAAAGTTATCAAGTTGTGATTGGGAAAGCGGCCCAGGAAGATGGCGGCCTTTCACCGTATGCTCCTGACGCTTGTACCAAGGTTGGTCCGGGTGTTGATGTAACCGGGTGGGATAAGGATCGGTTTGTATCGATGCAGGGCAAGTTAGGTTCTGCGCTGACATCAAATCACCTCCGTCATTCTTTCAGAAATCAGCATTTACCTTGCGCTAAGGTTTCTTGTTTCTCCTATGTAAATTAAAGACCAATATGTGATTGGTCGGATAAGATGACGGTAAGGACGATGAAATGATTTTCAACCCTAATTTATTTCAGGTCCCAGCCGGTCATCATTATCGGTAAGTGGCGTTTACTTGCTCAAGCCCCCATAGCTTGCCGGCACAACGGTTCATTATTAGCTTATGCAAACGCATAGGGGTCATGCTGCTCAATGATCTTCGGGGGGCTTTTTATCCATTCCTATAATAAATATGTTGATGAGCATTCGGGCTATAACGATTAAAACGTCAAAGAAGATTAAATGTCTGAGTGGTTATGAGCCAAGTCAGTGCTCAGTTTGATACGGTGAAAGTGAAAGGTCGTACAACACACCAACCATGGATGAGGTATCAATTATGCTTGGATGGGCTCTCACATTTCTTGTCGTAGCAATTATTGCTGGCGTACTCGGCTTTGGTGGTATCGCTTCCGGCGCGGCATCCATTGCCAAAATTATTTTCTTTATCTTTCTGGCACTGCTGGTCATTAGCCTGGTCGTCAATGCGCTGAAAGGGCGTGGTCCGAAAGTGTGACAGCGTTATTACCAGTGGGTGAGGGCTGCGCCTATCACTCACTGGACATCGGCCTCTAGAAGTGAATAACTATGCGCTGTGGCACTCTTATAAGGCTTAGATTATAGAGTTGTTCACTAAGGTGACCGGTTATTGTCATAACCGCATCGCTATAACAACGACGGCTGTGCTGTCAGCGTTCCATCACAGTAATCCCGCAGGGTTTGATTAATTTCACTTTGAGTGTTCATCACGAAGGGGCCATATTGCACTATCGGCTCCCCCAGCGGCTTGCCTGACAGCAATAACAGACGCGCCCCCCTTTTTCCTGCTACTAGCTTTACATTATCACCATCGGTCAAGGTGGCTAGATGATGGGTTTCCACGGTCTCCCCGCTCACCTCTATGCGACCTTCGAACAGATACACAAAGGCGTTATGGCCCCGCGCCAGTGGCACGGTAAGGTTTTCTCTCGGGCGCAGTACCACATCTAGATATAACGGATCGGTTTGGCCGCCTTTCATTGGAGCACTGAGCGTTTGCTCGGCAATCGTCACTTCACCGGCAATGGCTTTGATCTGCCCACCACTGGCCAGATCCAACCGCGGCATCTCTGTATCAGCAATATCTCGATACGTTGCCGGCTTCATTTTTTCCGCTGCGGGCAAGTTAATCCACAGTTGAAAACCGCGTAACAAACCGTTTTCCTGTTGTGGCATTTCTTCATGGATAATACCGCTTCCAGCGGTCATCCATTGCACGCCACCCTGTTTGAGATCCCCTTCGTTTCCTAGGTGATCTCGGTGACGCATATGGCCTTCCACCAAATAGGTCACCGTTTCAAATCCCCGATGCGGATGCGGCGGAAAGCCGGCAATATAATCGTCGGGATTGTCGGAGGAAAACGCATCGAGCATCAGAAACGGGTCCAAACGCATGAGAGGGGTATATCCCAGTGCGCGCTTCAGCTTAACGCCAGCACCATCGGATGTATCCATTGCGCGAAACGTATTAAGAATGCTGCGTTCCATAAGAACCTCCTAAACTTAATGGCAGAAGCCGACATCTCGCCAAAACATCACCTTTGTCCCGCCGGTGTCAGACGTGGACAATCTCTCGCTTTCCCAACGGCTCGCGGCCGTGTGGCGAGTTCCAGTCCAGCTGCGGGCCGATGGAAATAATCCCATGGGGGTTGATGGTCGGGTGGCTGCGAAAATAGTGGTGACGAATATGTGCTAAGTTCACCGTTTCGGCCACGCCGGGAAGCTGATAAATGTCTTTTAGTAAGCCCTGTAAATTTGGATAATCGCTGATCCGTTGCCGGTCGCACTTGAAGTGCGTGACATACACCGGGTCAAAGCGAACCAGGGTGGTCCACAGCCGAATATCTGCTTCTGTTAAGGTATTGCCTACCAGGTAACGCTGTTTGCTCAACCGCTCCTCTAATACATCGAGTCGCTTGAATAAGGCCTCTACCGCATCGTCGTAGGCGTCCTGACGGGTAGCGAAACCGGCCTTGTACACGCCGTTGTTAACGTCGTGATAAATGCCTTCGTTGATCGTTTCGATATCTGCTTGTAATGCTTCAGGGTAGTAATCGCCCGCGGTAACGCCGAGCTCATCAAAACTGCTGTTAAGCATGCGGATAATATCGGCGGATTCATTGCTGACGATGGTTTCCTGTTGTGTATCCCAGAGTACGGGTACGGTCACCCGACCGGTATAATTGTGATCGGCCTTGAGGTACAACTCATACAGCTTTTTGAAACCATACAATGAATCTCCAGTGGCCCCGTCAAAGTCATCCCGTAGTTCCCAACCGCTCTCCAGCATGAGCGGATGAACCACAGACACACTAATATGTTGCTGCAAACCTTTCAGCGTGCGCATAAGCAGCGTGCGGTGGGCCCACGGGCAGGCATAGGAGACATAAAGATGGTAGCGACCGCTTTGCGCCTGAAAGCCGCCCTCACCACTGGGGCCTGCGCTGCCATCGGCGCTGATCCAGTTACGAAACTGACTCTGCGAGCGCTCGAAACGACCACCGGTACTTTGGGTGTCGTACCACTTATCTTGCCATCTTCCGTCGACTAACAATCCCATGATGCTCTCTCTCTACGTAAATGTGCTTTTGTCTTACCTCAAGTGCTTGCTAGTAGTTCAGAACGCGCCACAGCTAACGCTTTTTCTTTGACGTCGTCGCCCATGTTCAACCCTTCGGCGAATACAAACTCCACATCGGTGATGCCGATAAAACCGAAGAACAATTTGATATATGGAGTGACCGTATCGTTGCTGGTGCCGGCATAGATACCCCCTCTGGCTGCTAGTACCGTTACAGGTTTGTTTTCCAGCAAACCCTGTGGCCCCTTTTCGGTATAACGAAAGGTGATTCCGGCACGGGCTACGTGATCAATCCAACTCTTCAACTGGCTGGGAATGCCGAAGTTGTACATGGGAAGGCCCAGCACAATATGGTCTGCCGCCTTGATCTCATCAATCAGGGCCAAGGAAAACGCGTCGATCGCTTGCTGTTCGTCGGTGCGCTGCGTTGCCGAGGTGAAAAAGGCGCTAACGCGATTACCGTCTAGGTGAGGAATGGGATCTGTAGACAGGTCTCGTACGCGCACCGTAGCTTGCGGATGTTTGGCTTTCAGCGCATCCACCTGCGCATTAACCAGTGCGGAGGAATTACCGTTATCACCAAAGACGCTGCTTTTGATCACCAGAATGTTCATAACCCCAACTCCATTTATTGTGTGGCCGGCCCAGGTGGGCGACAGGATTGTTTCTATGGATCTATTGTGGTTTCAGTAAATACGATATAAAACGGGATAAACCTGCACATTTATCTCAGGAATTTCGATATGTCAGCCAAAATTACACTGGATCAGTGGCAGGCGTTGCTGGCTGTGGTGGATGAGGGAGGCTATGCCAGCGCTGCTGAGGCCCTGAATAAGAGCCAGTCGGCGATTAGCTATGCGGTGCAAAAGATAGAAACCGAGCTGGGAGTGCGCGCCTTCACTCTGGAAGGGCGACGCGCCAAGCTCACTGAAACCGGACAAATGCTGTATCGCCAAGCCAAAGTGCTGGTGGAGGAAGCTAACCGCCTAGAAAGCGCGGCCATTCAGCTCAGTCAGGGTTGGGAGCCGCTGGTACGGGTAACGGCCGACGGGTTATTTCCCCAGCATTGTATGTTGTCCGCGCTGGATGCTTTCGCTCAGCACAGCCCTCTGACACGGGTTGAATACAGTGAGACTATCCTGTCCGGCTCTGATGAAGCGCTGCTGCGCAAGGAGGCCGATGTGGTAGTAGGCGGACGTGTGCCACCAGGTTTTTTTGGCGACCCCCTGATGCGGGTACGTTTTCTGGCCGTGGCAGCTGCCGATCATCCATTGGCCCAGGCTAAGGAGCTGACCCATGAAGATCTTCGCCACCACCGCCAGATCGTGGTTCGTGATTCCGGCAGCCGACGTATTGATTCCGGTTGGCTCGGCGCAGAGCAGCGCTGGACCGTATCTCATGCCTCCACTCGAATGGCAGCAATTCGTCGCGGGCTGGGCTTTGCTTGGGTGCCGGAATCTGAAATGGGTGACGGCCTTGAGACCGGCGCCCTGAAGGTTCTGGCCTTGGATGAAGGAGTAGAGCGCATGATGGACTTGTACCTGATTTATGCTGATGGCCAATACGCAGGCCAAGCCGCCCGTTATCTTGGGGAGCGGATTCGAGATGCTGCTGCCTTGCCTTGTCCGGGGGTGACGGTTTCGGCTCGCTCACCCGCTAATGACGCGCAAAGCGTAAAATAGGGCGCACACGCCAAACGTGAGGAGACTGCCATGCAACGTTTAATGATTCCGAGATTTCTGGTGCTGGCCTCAGCCTTGTTGCTCAGTGCCTGCGTTAGCCCGGTGGTAATCGACAGCCAGCCGGACGCGAATCTTGCCCAATACCAGACTTACGCCTTTGTTTCCCAGGCTGAAGACGGTCCCCGCGAGCTGGATGATCAACGCACTCTGGCTGCGCTGGAAAAAGCGCTGGCGGCGGAGGGAATGACCGAGGTCGATGCAGACCAAGCGGATGTGCAGGTGAAATACTTTTTCAAGCGTGAGCAGCGCTTTGATGGTTCCTCCGTTCAATTTGGGTTTGGTTTTACCCGTAACAATGTGGGGTTGGGAGCCTCCACTCCCACAGAAGGCGAGATTAGCGACGAATACAAGCTGGTAGTGCAGTTGATTGATCCTCAGAACCGCAATGTAGTGTGGCAGGCAACCAGCCGTGACAAAATGCATGATGAGATGAGCAGTGAGCGTCGCAATACGTATATTCAAAAAGCGGTAGAGGAAATGTTCAAGCAGTATCCGTAAGCGGCCAACTCAAGGTGGCACAAAGCCCCCCGCCCGCGCGATTGTGCAGAGTAAGCTGCCCGCCGCTGCGGGCCATCACGGTGGCTACAATGGCTAGGCCTAGACCCGTTTGCCCTCGGTCCCCGCGGTGGCCCCGCGCGCAAACCACCGCTTGATTGTCACTGATTCCTGGACCTTGGTCCTCCACATGGATGTGCAGCTCACGGGTATTCGCCACTACGCGAATCCACACTTCCTTGCCCTTTGGTGTGTAACGCAACGCATTCTCCAGCAAGTTGCGTAATGCCAGGCTGGCCAGGGAGGGGGCTGCCAGTGTTATCCCGGCACACGCTTGGTCATCACGCTGCACGGCTTGCCGCTGCGGGTGTCCGGCCAGCTGGGCCAAACTTTCATCGATCACCTTTCTCACTAGGCGCGGCCGACTCTGTGGTAGTCCGTCTAGGCGGGCCAAGGCCAGCAACTGTTGCAGGTTATCCGCCATCCTTGAACTGGCGTTCTCCGCTGCCGTCAATGCCATCATGGCTGGTGCATCTGGAGCCATTTTTAAGCGGGCAACTTGTAACTGGGTTTTCAGTGCTGCCAGCGGCGTACGCAGCTCATGGGCTAGATCATCGGTTAGGCGGCGTTCGCGCAACAATGCCTGCCGGGCCTGGTCGGCCCAACCATCCAGCGCGGTTACCAATGGCATCAGTTCAGTTATCCCCGCCGCGCTGGACGCCACCCCGGATTTTGTCTGCACGGGCCGTGACTCAAATTCCTTGCGCATCGCATCCAAGGGTGCCAAGCCACGGCTCACAGCCCAGCGCACCGCCAACCAGGCGCCCAATAGTGCCAGCAACAGGCCTACCAGCAACGCCCAGGCTAGGGTCGACAACAGGGATTCACGCACCGCCATGGGTTCCGCTGTCGCCACCCGTATTTGCCCTTCGCTGACGGTATACACGCGCCAGCGCTCACCCTCCAGGGATCGTTCCGTAAAGCCGTCCTGAGCACTGGCAAGGTGAGCCGTTGGGGCTCCACCGGAGCGTGCCAAAATTTCGCCCCGTACATTCATCACCTGACAAAATAACCCGCTATTCACCGCGGCCTGCAACCCAGGGTTACCGGATAACACCGGTGCACTGGCATTGGCCATGGAAGCGACCATGCGTGCCGACGCTGCCAGACGTTGATCCAGTGCCGTTCCCAGATGCTGCTTGACGGTATTGTGTAACCACAATGCCAACAGCAACCAGACACTCAGCAAGCTGAGCGCCACCAGCCACAGCACCCGGGAACGTAATGAGCGTGCCATCATAGCGGCGCGCCTAACCGGTAACCGCCACCGCGTACGGTTTCTACAATGCGACTATCCAGTTTGCGGCGCAGGTTATGGATATGTACTGTCAAAGCGTTGCTCTCCACGCCGTCCATCCAGCCGTAAACACGGTCGGCCAATTGGTCCGCCGTGAGTAACCGCCCCTGGCTTTGCAACAAAGCAAGCAACAACGCCATTTCCCGCCGTTGCAATTCCACTTCTTTATCCGCCAGCCAGACTTGCTGTCGGAACGGATCGACCCGTAGCCTGCCATGCTCAATAAACGGACGGGCTTGGCCCCGGGTACGACGCAATAGGGCCTGTAAGCGCGCTGCCAGCTCGCCCAAATCAAACGGCTTAATCAGGTAATCATCGGCGCCGCGCTGCAAGCCATCAATGCGGTCTTGCACGGCGTCTCGGGCGGTGAGGATCAATACCGGCACCGTCAGCCCAGCCTCACGCCATTGGCAAAGGGCTTCACTACCCTCTTGGTCGGGCAGTCCTAGATCTAGCACCAACGCATCAAAATCCACGCTTTTCCAGGCGGCCAGGCCATCCCGCGCAAGCGTCACCCAGGCTACGGTAAATCCCATGGCTTGTAGACCGGCCTGAATACCGTCGCCTAACAGGGCATCATCTTCGATCAATAAAATATGCATGCCGTTCTGACCCGGTTAGGCTGCTCAAGTTGCAACCCAGTGTATGCTCCGCCAGTTAACTCACGGTTAATGGAGCCGGGTCACACTGGTGACTTCTTGATTGGAGATACCGTGGACACAGTCATTATTGGGCCTCTGGCCCTGCCGGCAGGCACCTTCGTGGTGCTGGTCGGGTTTTTCGCCGCTACCCTGGCTAGCCTGTGGTGGCAACGACGCGGCCAACGCATTGAAGCAACACTTTGGTTGATTGCGGTTACCGCCGTGTTTGGTGCCCGTCTGGCATTTGTGTTGCGCTACCACAACCAATATGAATCTTGGCTGGCCATGCTCGATATCCGTGACGGAGGCTGGTGGTGGCCCGGTGCACTACTGGCCCTGCCGGTGCTGGCCGTTAGCCTGTTCCGACACACCCGCGTTCGGGCTGCGCTGCTATCCACCTGTGCAGCCGCCATGCTCACCATGACGGTGACGCTTGCTGCTCTGCAGGCATTGTCGCCAACACCCAGCCCGCTACCTGACGTCACGCTGTATAACCTAGAAGGGGAGACCGCCACACTAAAATCGGCGGCTAACGGGGTAACACTGGTAAATCTGTGGGCGACCTGGTGCCCACCATGCCGACGGGAGATGCCGGTGCTTGAAAGCGCACAGCAACGTTACCCAGATGTCCGCTTCATTCTCGTCAATCAGGGTGAGAACCCGACTCAGGTTCGCCAGTATCTCACCGAAGAGCAGCTGCACTTTGAATACCTGCTACTGGACCCGCATACCGATTTGGGTCGGTATGCAGGCAACCGAGGGCTACCACTGACCCTGCTGTTCGACAATAAGGGGCAAGAAGTGGCGCGCCATTTTGGCCCCCTGTCCGACGCCAGCCTGCACCACTTTCTCAACTATAACCTTTCCGGAGACACCCTATGAGCAAAATAGTTGTCCTGCTGCTAACCCTGCTGGCTCCCCTTATTAGCCAAGCCGAAGCGGCTTCGATGGACAGCCTGCTGACCCAGCTAGAGGCCAGCAGCTGGGTGGCAGAAGGTGCGCAGGAGCCGCAGCGGGTCGCCTATCTATTCACCGATATGGCTTGCCCCTACTGCGCTCGATTATGGGAAAACATGCAGCCGATGATTAACGACGCCGATAATGTGCTGCAGGTCCGTCATATCATCGTCGGGCTGATCAACCCTAAACGCAGCTTCACGCAGGGCGCTGCAGTGCTGGCGGCTCCAGATCCGAGCGCCGCATTGGCAGAACACGAAGAGTATTATGATGACGGCGGTATTCGACCGCTGGAGCGAGTACCTGATGCCATTCGCAGCCAGATTCAAAGCAACACAGCGTTGATGATCGGGCTCGGCCTGCAAGGCACACCGACACTCATTTTCCAAGACAAGGAAGGGCGCTGGCGCGTGGCGCCAGGGATGATCGGCGAAGCCGACCTAAGACAGCAAGTGTTTCAGCTACATTAAACGAAACGCGAAATGTTCAACGTTGAAATGCGAACAAGGCGCAAAACGAGAGGCAAGGCTCTCGCTCGCGCTTTTTAACGTTCAATTTTGAGCGGGCGGCTCAATCCGATAACCAGCTTACTTTGCCCTGACATACCGTCAACTTCACGGTGCCCTTGAGCTGAGCATGGCGCCAAGGAGAATTGTTGCCGGCGGATAACCAATCTTCGCTGAGATCTTTTGCCGCGGTGGGGTCGAGCACACATAGGCTCGCCGGGCGGCCGGCTTCCAGCTGGCCGGCCTGAATACCCAGGCAGCGAGCGGGAGCGGCGGTGACGGCATCTAGCGCGCGCAGCAAGTCCAGCTTGCCCTCATCCACCAGTTGCAGCACTAACGACAGCAGCACATCTAGCCCGGCCATACCCGGCTTGGTGGTTGGGAAGGGGGCCGCCTTGCTGGAGGAACCAATGGGCGTGTGCTGAGAGCAGATAGCATCGATGGTGCCATCGGCCACCGCTTCCAGCAGTGCTTGCCGGTCCTCGGCACTGCGCAGCGGCGGGATCACGTGGCAATGGCTGTTGAAACCTTCCAGCGCCGATTCATCCAGCAACAAGTGCTGAATGCTCACATCTGCGGTCACCGGCAGGCCTCGCCGTTTGGCGGCTTTCAGCAGGCGCAAAGAATCGCGGCTGGAGATCTGTTGGAAATGTGCCCGCACTCCGGTGGCCTCCACCAACAACAGGTCGCGTGACAGGTCCACGCTTTCCGCCACGGCGGGAATGCCGGGCAGGCCGAGGCGGGTGGCCACCGGCCCTTCGTGGGCACAACCGCCGGCACTGAGCGCCGAATCCTGCGGCCGGAACATCACTGGCAAATCAAAGGTCGCCGCGTATTCCAAGCTGCGCTTGAGTACCAGCGCATTGGCCACCTTGCCACCGGCATTGCCCACCGCAATACAGCCGGCTCGGGCCAAGGTAGACATTTCTGCCAGTTGTTCGCCCAGCAGGCCCTGAGTCATGGCCGCGATGGGCATGATACGGGCAAACCCGGCCTGCCCGGCCTGTTCGCGGATCAATCGAACCACGGCAGTGGAATCCACCGGCCCACAATCAGGCTGGGCGGCCAAATGGGTAATGCCCCCCGCCGCGGCGGCACGGGTTTCACTGGCAATATCGCCGGTGCGACCACTGCCGGGCAGAGACAAATGCACGCAGGCATCCACTAGCCCCGGCAATACCCAGAGGCCATCGGCCTGGATAATATCGGCACCTGGTGCATCCAGGCTGGCACCGATGCGGGTCAAGCGACCGTTTTCGATCAGCAGGTCGGCCACGTCGTCGCGGCCACTGGCCGGATCAATCACCCGGCCTTTGCGGATCAGGATGTGGGCGCGTTTACGGTTAGCGCTGGCCATGGGCACCTCCCGCTGCGGACATGTCGCTATCCTGACCACTGATGGCCATGGACATGACCGCCATACGCACGGCGATGCCGAACGTCACTTGGTTGAGAATCACTGATCGAGGGCCATCCGCCACTTCCGACGCGATTTCCACGCCCCGGTTAATAGGCCCGGGGTGCATCACGATGGCGTCCTCTTTAGCAAATAGCAGCTTGTCGTTGTTAAGCCCGTAGAGCCGAAAAAACTCAGCTTCACTGGGCAGCAAGGCGGAATCCATACGCTCTTTTTGCAGACGCAGCATGATTACCACATCCACGTCTTTTAGGCCCTGAGCCATGTCGGTGAACACGGTTGCGCCGAGGGCTTCTGCATCTACCGGAAGTAATGTCTTTGGGCCGATCAGGCGTACTTCATCGGCGCCAAGAATATTCAATGCATGGACCTGGGAGCGGGCCACACGGGAATGGAGAATGTCACCAACGATGGCCACTTTCAGGCCCTCGAAGCCGCCCTTGTAGTGGCGAATGGTATACATGTCGAGCATCGCCTGAGTGGGGTGCGCATGGCGTCCGTCACCGGCATTGATCACCGCTACGTTGGGGGTTACTTCATTGGCGATGAAGAAAGGCGCTCCGGAATCCTGATGGCGCACCACGAACATGTCCGCCGCCATGGCTTCCAAATTACGCAGGGTATCGAGCAGGGTTTCGCCCTTGCTGGTCGCTGATTTGGCAATGTCCAGATTGAGCACATCCGCGCTCAGCCGCTGGGCCGCCAGCTCAAAGGTGCTGCGGGTGCGGGTACTGGATTCGAAGAACAGGTTCACCACGGTTTTGCCGCGTAACAGTGGGACCTTCTTGATTGCCCGGCCGCCCACATCCACAAAGCTTGCAGCCGTATCGAGAATATCTTCCAGCAGGGAGCGGGGCAGATGCTCAGTGGTGAGAAAATGGCGGAGCTTACCGCTGTCGGTAAGTTGTACTCGGGAGGATGGCGCAAGCGTCGGCGTCATTCTTATGACCTTGTCTCAGTATCGTCCTCAACAACCAGATTGCGAATTTCGGCAATCAATGGAGAGGGTCCGCGTAATTCTATCCGCTGATGGGGGGGTAATGCCAAAGTTTCCCCACAAATATCAGCACCAATCGGTAATTCCCGACGGCCGATGTCGAACAATACCACTAGGGATATGGACGCCGGGCGGCCAAAATCGAACAATTCGTTCATGGCCGCTCGAATGGTGCGGCCGGTCATTAGCACGTCATCCACCAGTAAAATGTGCTGGCCGTCCACATCGAAGGGCAGCTTGGATGGCGTTACCTTGGGTTTAAGGCCGCGGGTATCAAAGTCGTCTCGATAAAAAGCCGGGTTCAGTGAGCCCAGCGGTAACGCGGTCGGCAATCGCGCATTCAGAGCCTGCGCTACCCAGGCTCCCCCGGACTCAATTCCCACTAACAACGGTGCCTTGCCTGCAAACTGGTCATTGATGGCAGTAGCCATGGCATCCAGGTGTGTCTGCAATTGTTGCTCATCCCAGCTCAAGGCTGTTCTCCCACAATCCATAAACCGTAAGAGTAGCAGAAGGCTGGGCTGCTGAGGCAATCAACGGAACAGCTGATCAAATCGTTCAGTTTTTTGCGCTGTGTCGCAGCAAGCAATGCGGACAAGCTAGGCTCACCACCAAGGCGACTGTAAGTTTTGTATTATTTGGAACCCATCGTGCTGTACGGACTCCAAGCTACTAAGGGATCGCCCGGTCATAAGGGCGAAGAACATTGGAAGGGAATCACCATGAAACTGCGCAATGACTCGCAACGCTTTGGCGCTATTGCCCTGCTATTCCACTGGCTGGTGGCATTGGCGGTGATTGGCCTGTTTGCATTGGGCTTTTATATGGTGGATTTGGGTTACTACGACCCTTGGTATCGTAAGGGGCCTGATCTGCATCGTAGCGTCGGCGTTCTGCTGTTTATTGTCATGACTCTTCGTCTTGGCTGGCGATTTATCTCGCCGCCACCGGCGCCGCTTGCGTCCCACAAACCCTGGGAAAAGATCAGTGCCCACCTTACCCACTGGGCTTTGTATATTTTGTTGTTTGTAGCCATGGTGAGTGGCTACCTGATTAGCAGCGCCGATGGTTCTTCCGTTGCGGTGTTTAATTGGTTTTCCGTGCCCTCGGTCAGTGGCCACCAAACTGGCCTAGAGGACACCGCCGGGCTGATTCATTACTGGGCCACTTGGGCGGTGATTGGGTTAGCCAGCGTGCACGCGCTCGCCGCCATTAAACATCACCTTCTTGATCGCGATGATACATTGCGCCGCATCCTTGGCTTGGCGCCTCGCACCAACCCGTCTCCCTCAACGGGCACACACAATTATTCTTAATCATCCAAACGGAGCTTGATGCTTATGTTGACGTTATTGAAAAAAATCACCCTTCCCACCTTGGCACTGCTGCTTAGCAGTATGGCGTTTGCCGAGCAGCCCGGCGGCACCTACAAGTTCGATACCAAGGGCACTCACCAGTTTGTCATGTTCAAAATTTCCCACCTGGGTTACAGCTGGCTGTATGGGCAATTTAATGATTTTACCGGTGAGTTCACTGTGGATGCGGACAATCCGGAGAACAGCCAGGTAACCGCCATCATCCAGACGGCCAGTGTGGACTCCAACCATGCCGAGCGAGACAAGCACCTGCGCGGTGATGATTTTCTAGACGTGAAGAAATTTCCCACCGCGACGTTTAAAAGCACAAGCATTGAAAAAATCGGCGAGCAAACCGCTAAAATCACAGGGGACTTCACCCTGCATGGTGTGACCAAGCCGGTAACCCTGGATGCCAAACTGATCGGCCATGGCGATGATCCTTGGGGCGGCTACCGTATGGGCCTAGAAGCTAGCACTACTCTGACACTGGCAGATTTTGGTATTACCAAGAATCTAGGACCGGCGTCTGAAACAGTGGAGATAATTATTTCAGTGGAAGGCATCAAGCAGTAACGCTGTTGGTTCTCGTAGGTCGGATTAGTCGCCTTAGGCGTAATCCGACCTGACGTGTTGGTCTCGGCGTTAATGTAAAACCGTGGGCACGGCATGTGCCAATTCAAGCGGCGCTTTCTTATAAATAGGGCGCGCGCAAGATACCGTCCAGGTCTGAATAAGGAATCGTCAGGGTCGGCTGCCCCATGGCGTAAGGGGCGATGTGGTACACATTGTATTGCAGCACGAGCCCCTTATCAGTGAAGAAGACGTTATCGGTTTTGTCGAACGGCCAGCTGTCACGGAAAGCTTGGTCCAAATTTTCTTTATTCAGCCACGCGGTATGTTGCTCGCGGGCTTTTTCCCAGAAAGCAGCTTGTTGGCCCGGCACCAGCATGTCGTTTAGTTTGACACTTTGTTGTTTAGCGAGATCCCAGTGAAAGTACTGCACGCTAGGCAGCCCGTGGGCGCCCCCGGTGTATTCATAGGTTTCCATAGACAGAGTGATAACGTCTCCGCGGCGACCCTGTTTTTTCACCGTAGCGGTAAGCTCCCAGCCCTGCCTCGAGGCCATGGCCATGTCGGACGCGTCTTGCAGAAATGCATCCGCCAGATCTTCAATGCGGACATCGTGGCTGGGGTTATCTTCATTGTGAATCAGCATGGCAGCAAGGTGCTGGGTGATAGCGTCGTTCAGTTCAGCTTGATTCTCAAAGGTGAGCCATTGTAGGTCGACTTTTGGGCAGCCGTCAGCGTCACACTGCTCATCGGTTTTTTCTAGCGCGTGAACATTGCGTACTAGGGTTTGTGGCGTAGCCCCTTTTGGGTTGGCGGCGGGGTTTTTAATAGCGGCGGCACTGTCGGTGGATTTGGATGTGGGCTTAGCCGGTGCGTTTGAGTCTTCGCACCCTGCTAGCAGCGCAGAGGCGATCAGAAGAATCAGTGTTATACGCATGGCAAACCTTCCTGAAATCGGTGAGAACCTGGTGGCATTTAACGGCAGTGGCCGCTCCGGTTCAAGGTGGCTTTTGCAATCAAGCGAGCCTATCCTGCCGTTTTTCAGCTATCAATCGGGAGAATGAGCATGAGCTTCTGGACCGTTTATCTTTCTGGAGAAATTCACACGGATTGGCGCGAACGCATCGTCAAGGGCTGCATCGATAAGGAGCTGGATATTGAGTTTAGCGGCCCAGTGACTGACCACGAGGCTAGCGACAAAGTGGGCGTGAGTATTTTAGGCGCAGAAGAGAAGCGTTTCTGGGAAGATCGTTTAGGTGCGGGCATCAATGGTATCCGGACCCGCAAGCTGATCGATGAGGCTGACCTTGTGGTGGTGCGGTTTGGCCCCAAGTATAAACAGTGGAATGCGGCATTTGATGCTGGTTACACTGCGGCCTTGGGGACACCGATGATCATTTTGCACGATGAAGAGCATGATCACCCCTTGAAAGAGGTGGATGCTGCCGCCGACGCGGTGGCGCGCACTCCAGAGCAGGTGGTGGAAATGCTGGCATATATTCTTAACGCTTAACCCTCATTCGTTATGCCACGGGGCTCTGGTCCGGTTTCAGAGTCTTGTTTTATGTCTTTTTACATCATTGGGGGAGCGTTTTGCGGTATGGCTTGTCGCATTCGTGTACAGGAACAAAAAGCAAAGCAAGGAGTTCTCCCGATGACACACCGATTATTGGCCGCCGCCACTCTTATGTTGGTTACCACCGCTACGGCGTGGGCAGAGACAGAAGGCGTTCCCAACGTAAAAACGCCGGAACCAGAAAAAATAGAGACTCAAATAGAAGAAACGTTGGCGGATATCCAGAGCTATTCTGTGGAGCAGAAGAATCAAGCTATGCGAGTGGCCCGCCATGCCATTGACGATCTAAATCAACAAGTTACCCTGCTACAGGGTGACATCAACAGCCAATGGAAGGAGCTGTCCCAAGAGGCACGTTTGCACAAGCAAGACGCGCTTGCCTCGTTGAAAGAGCAGCAGGCGGATCTGGAGAGCCATTACCAGACCTTGCAGAATGCCAGCGAAGATAATTGGGAGGCGGCCAAGGTGAAATTTCAGCGGAGCTGGGAAGCTGCCAAGCAAGGCTGGCAAAGCCTAACGGCGCCTTCCCCGGCTCAGGACGAGACCCCCTAAATAGAAGGCTCGATAATGTTTATATTTGAGCTTCGGTCAGCTCCTGGGCGCACGCGGTAGCCACCACAAAGAGAGTGGGCGGACTAGACGTTAGTCTGTTTCGAAGATGAACGGGGTGTTGGTGATGTGTGTTTTAACTTGCAGCACACCCCTTCCCCTATACGGCGAACGCTTCCAGCCGCTGTCGGTAAATCCGTGCAAACTCTTCCGGGTCTTTGCTGCCTTGCCCTTCACTATGGTCAGACACTGGGCCGGCTAGCCGTGATAACCAGAACCGCAGAGCCGCTACCGGCAGTGCTTCATTCAAGCGGCGGGTGTCTACGCTGCGGCCCTGGGCCCGATAAGCTGACAGTAAGGCGTGCTCCCGTTCTGCCACCACGTGGCCTCTCGCATCTACACACCAATCGTTGAGAGCAACGGCTAGGTCGTACTCCGGATGGTCCTGGCAGGCGTTATAGAAATCCAGCAAAGCGCTTATTTGACCGTTGTCCCATAGCAGGTTGTCACGGAACAGGTCGCCGTGAATCAAGGTGGTGCCAGCGGGGTGGGCCAGCCAGCGGTGAAGCAAGCGTGCCGCGTTGTCTCGGTCAGCGGTGGGTAATTTGTCTAGATGATGAGTGAAATCGCGCAGCCGCGCCCGTTCGCTGGGGAGCGGCTGCAGCTGCTCCGTGAGGCTAGCGTGTAGCCGTGCCAGCAAAGCACCAACCTGCCTGCAGCGATCGGCATCCACAGAGAAATCGTGCCTGCCTGGCAGGCGCGGCATTAACACTGCCGGTTTGCCCGCAACGGTAATTTGGTCGTTGCCGCTGGCAGTCGCTAGTGGTGCAGGCACGGGTAAGTGCTGTTTGGCCAACTGTTTTAGTAGAGTCAGGTACGGGGTTAGCGCGGGATGGTCGAGGGATTCGAACACCGTTAACACTAGCGGGCAGGGCTGATCATGTTTGCCAAGGCCATCGATAAGGAAAGTGCTATTCTCGATGCCGTGACTGGCGGCGTGATAATCACGCAACTGAAAACCAAATTGTTCCAGCACTTTTGCCAGTTGGGTCGGGCTGAGTGGTGTATACACGGACATCACAATCCTCAAGCTTGGAAAAGGCCGCAGATGACCGGACTCTGCAGACGGGCAATGGTATAAAAGGGCGTCAACGCGAATCAGCAAAGCGTTTGCTATTAACAATAGCAAACCGATGATGGGTAATGCGTTACTGGATGCGTTTTGGGTTGTTGTGTCGTCTCCATATTCGAGGTTGAGTTCCTGGTCAGGCTAGTGTTTCCCTTGTCTATTATAGCGAGCCGCATGGTGTGTGCTGCTTATTGCAAAACTTAAGGAGAACTGATGAATCCTGCCGTTATTGAGCGGGCCACGGTACGTGCCCTGATGTCTTTGCCGGGCCCGGTTTTGGAGCGTTTGGCTGCGGGTTTGGAAACCCATAGTCGTCCGCATTTGGATTCGCGTCTGCGCTTTCTGCTTGCGCTCAGTGGGGCCAAGCCCACCCTGGATTCAGGGACGGTGGAGCAGGCTCGGCAGATTTATCGGAGCACGCTGGCATTGCTAGATATGGCACCGGTTAGCCTTCCTGTGGTTGTTGATCATCAGGTTAGCATGGAGGACGGTAGCCAAATTCTAGTGCGGCGTTATCGCCCGGCCGATGCTCCGCTGGTGTCACCGGCTATTATGTTTTTTCACGGTGGAGGATTCACTATTGGCGGTGTTGAAGAGTATGACCGGTTGTGTCGCTATATAGCGAAGCGTACCAATGCGGTGGTGCTGAGTGTGGATTACCGGTTGGCGCCGGAACACCCAGCCCCTGCCGGCATGGATGATGCGTTGGAGGCTTGGCGCTGGTTGCTGAATAACACCGCGCAGCTGGGGCTTGATCCGAACCGCTTGGCGGTGATGGGCGATAGCGCTGGCGGCTGCATGAGCGCAGTGGTGTCACAACAGGCCAAGCTGGCCGGCCTGGCGTTGCCAGCTTTACAGGTGCTGATCTACCCCACCACTGACGCCGCCCTGGCCCACCTTTCCGTGCAAACGTTGGGGCAAGGGTTCGGCTTGGATATACCGCTGCTGACTTGGTTCCGAGGACACTTTGTTCAAGACCCAGCGGTGATCGAGGACTACCGCGTTTCGCCCCTGCGCAACCCTGATTTAACTGGCCTGCCTGAGGCGATCGTTATCACGGCTACGGATCCCTTGCGGGACGAAGGCTTGGAGTACGCCCAAAAATTACGTGAGGCAGGAAACACGGTGACCTCACTGGATTATCCCGAACTGATACACGGCTTTATTTCCATGGGGGGTGTTGTTCCGGCGGCGCGTAAGGCAATCAATGACATTTGCGTTGAGACCAAGCGGCGGTTGTGATTCAGGCAAAAACCATTGGATTTTATGGTGGAGTGCATGAATCAGCGGGGAATGGCTGGGATGGTGCACCGATGCAAAGGCGGTTTCAGGGTCTCAAGTTAGAGTAAGAGGCGGCGATGGGTTGCCAAGGCTTGCCTGAGGCAAAGAAAGGCGTCGGTGGTTGTCTGATGGATTACTGCAACGCGCACCGCCTTACTCTTTCAATGGTGGCATGGTCTTCCTGGTGGTAGAGAAAACGTAAAGTTCTTTTCGTTATTTGTTGGTCACTACAGCCGGCACGGCGCGCGGCGGCAACATACGCCGTGCGCCGTCCGGTTATTCCTATAGTTGTTTCAGTACGGTGTCCGCACTGCTCTTGTCCACGCCTTTGGCATCTACGCCCAGATATTCCACTACGCCATCGTTGGCAATCAGCGCGAAACGTTTGCTGCGAATGCCCATACAGCCACCGGTCGCGTCTAGCTCTAGCCCCAGCGCCTTGGCCAGTTCAGCGTTACCATCCGCTAGCATGGTAATACGCTCGGCATTCTGATCTTTCTGCCAAGCACCCATCACAAAGGCATCGTTCACTGCCATACAGGCAATGGCATCGACTTTCTCCAGCAACGCATCGGCGTTAATGACGAAGCCGGGCATGTGGGTGTTGGAACAGCCAGGGGTGAATGCTCCGGGAACGGCAAACAGGACAACTTTACGCCCTTTGAAAAAGTCACCGGTGTTGAGGTCCTGGGGGCCATCGGGACCGTTGGTTTTCAGCGTGATAGAAGGGAGGTTGTCGCCAACTGCAATGCTCATGGTTCGCGTCCTTGGCTTGAGAATGGACACTCACTGTAGCAAACCGGCAAGAACAAGAAAGCACTGTGTAAGCTGGTTGGAATAGTTAGAGGGTATAGGAGGTAAAAGGCAGGGTTAAATCGGGGGGAACGAGTGACGAAAAGGAAAGATAATACCGGGTAGCGCTCTTTCGCAAATTGTTACTAGTGGTGCATGTGCATGCACGAATGCCATGCAGGGAAACGATAAACAGGGCGGAGGTCTCCCCTCCGCCCTTAATCGCGTTAGCCGAGCAGACCGCCTAGTAATCCACCCAGAACCGGGCCGAGTACAGGAATGTCAGCCAGCACATCGCTAAGCGGGGCTAGCAGCGAGCCGGCAGCATTCTCACCGAGCAGGCTTACCAGCAGTGAGCCTACTAGGTCGCCTACTATCGGTAGTGACTGTACTAAGCCGATCACTGCGTCGAGCAAATTGCCATCCTGGTCCAGAATGCCGTTAAGCAGTTGGCTGGGATCGCCACCTGCCAAGCCACCCACCAGGCCGCCAAGCAGGCTGTCGAGCAGGCCTTGTAGGGCGGGTTGCTCAATGAGCATGGCCAGATCGGGAGTAAGAAGGCTATCTCCGGCACCACCTTGCAGCACAGTGAGGATCTGGTTAAGCAAATCACCTACGACGGGTACTTCATTGAGTAGGTCGACGCCAGCCAAGAGCTCGCCTCCGCTTGCCACTCCGGTCAGGGTGGCCAGTAGTGGCTCCAATAGATCGCCCAGCAGAGGGACTTCGGTTAATAGATCGCCGAACTGTCCTAACTGGCCAGCAGATTGAGTCAGGCAATCTAATGGGCTGCCAGATTCACACGCCACAGCACCTAGCAGTTGGTCGATCACATTACCCAATACGGGGATTTCAGCCAGCAGGTCGGTGACAACAGTTAGTTGGTCGCCAGACAGGCCGTTCAGCAGGCTTTCCAAATCTAAGGCGTCTGTCGGTAGGCCACCGCTATCGCCGCCAGCAATCCCGTTGAGTAGATCCCCAAGGATAGGGAGCTGGGTGAGCAATTCGGGAAGGGTTTGCAGGTCTTTCAGTGGCGCAAAAAGATCGCCGCCGTTGTTCAGTAGCCCAGCAAGCAGATCGCCCAGAACCGGAATTTGCTCCAGCAGAGTGGGGAGGGTTTCCAGCAACGCGAGGTTGCCTGGCTCAGCAAGGCCAGCCAGCAGGTCCGTTAAGATTCCTGGGTTGATGGTTCCGCCGCCCAGCAGGTCGCCCACAGGGCCTAGCTTTTCACCGGCGGCCAGCAGACAGGTTAGTGGATCCGCATCTTCAGGGCACAATTCGCCAAGACCACCGGACAGGTTAAGAATGCTGCCAACGCCGCCGAGCACTTCGGTCAAACATGCTTGGGGCTGAAAATTATCGGCGCGGGTAGATATTGGACACAGGGCGGTGGACAAGCTATTCACTGTGCTGATTAGTGGCTCGCCCTTGGACAGATTTTCAGCCACTTGGCTTAAGCACACTTGCGGGTTCAGTGAATCCTCGCAGCCCAAATAACCGAGAACACCGATAAGCGTGCTGTCCGGCACGGTGTTGACAGTTTCAATGATGCACTCGATTGGGTTAGTGGAGCTGGGGCACAGTTGTTGGCCGATAGGGCCACTGTTATCCAACAATCCTGTCAGAGTGTCTTTCAGGTAAGCACCCGACTCCAAAAGACAATTCTGTAGGAAATCTGGGTTGGTGGCGCTGCTGAGTAAGTTAGATTCGGTGGCAGCAACGGTGTCGGCACATAGCAGGCCGAGTAGGTTGTCATTGCCAAGAGAGATATTTTCCAGTGCCTCATTTTCACAGGTCAGCACATCAATAGCGCCGCCCAATTGAGTGCCAAGCAGAGCCTGCGGGCAAACTGATACGGTGAAATGGTTGTTGGTATCTATCAAAGTGAGGAGCTGGGCTTCTTCTTCCTCTGTTACCGGAGGCACGGTGTCGTCTTCATCGCCGCCGCCAGTATCGCCGCCGTCGGTGTCTCCGCTGTCGGTATCGCTGCCGTCGGTATCGCCGCCGCCAGTGTCGCCGCTGCCGGTGTCGGTGTTACCGGTTTCTTGGTTGGTACTTGTGCTACCGGAAGAACTGCTGCCGCCGCCGTCGCCACAGGCGGTTAATACTGCCATAAAGGTAAATAGCAGCAATAATCGGGTCAAATGTAACATGTGAATCCCCCTCTAACATGAATATACGAAACAAGCTGTCAGGGCGTTGTTTATGTCAACGCCCTGGGGGGAGTGTATAAAATTCGTTGCGTTGCGAGTGTTGGCTAAAAATATCGTTTTGTATCTGTAATTGCAGTGTTCTGTAATGCACAGGTATTGAGCACGCTCCGATTGTTGATGAAGTGTTTAGATAATGAGAAAAAAGGGAAGAGTTAAGGGGCGAGGAATGGTGATTACCGGAACGGAGAGTGAAATCAGCCTTAATATAGTGTCGGCCTGATGTAGCACGCAAACGTGCCGTTTATTTACTTCTGGTCTTATGTTTCTTCGTTTAGAGAGGCTCTTTTACTGGGTGGGGAGTTGGCTATGTCAGGCACCGCATTTTCAATCCCATCGCTACAGTATCAGTTGTAAGCGTCTCCATTTTCTTGGCGGTGTGCTTTATTTTGGGGGGGAGCAAGTGGGTTTTTAGTGCGATATGAATTAGCTATGGCCGTAACGAGTGCGAGCCGGGTGGCAGCCCTCGACGGGCGGGATCTCAAGATACAGTCGAAAACTTAACCGTTCACGTGTCAGGTTATGCTGCGCACGTAAGGCGTGTTCAGAGGCCCATAATGCAAAAAACCGCTCAGCCATAGCCGAGCGGAATGCCCATCAGCCATTAACGGGCTAGTGTCGGCGACGTAACCCTCCACCGATTAGCAGGATCAAAAAGGGGAGCAATGCGCCCATACCGAAGGCACCACCGCTTCCTCCACTGCCACTGCTATAAGACGGGCGATTACTGTTATACATGGGTTGGCTGTTGTCTACGCGATTACCGCTAGGTGCACTGGCTTGGCGTTGCGCTTTTGCCCGCTTTTCAATCTCCCGACGTTTGGCGTTGCGGCGATCAATGCCGTACTCCTTAAATACTTCCTCACGTAGCACCACCATGGAGGTGTAGTGGGTGACCAGCCCATATTCTATTCCCAGATCGGTAATCCCCTGTTGGAGATCTTTTTCCTCACCGAAATACTCTATTTCCTGCTGCATGTCCTGAACAGTGGCGTAAGCCCACAGGCGCTCGAGTTCCGGGTTATTGCCGCCCTGGGCGGGAAAATCGAAGCGGGTTTTGTAGGTTTTTTCTTGCCCGGCCACCTCGGCGCGAAGAGTGATTTTGGCGGGGCCGTCACCCCAATAGTGGCCGAGCAGTACGATTTGGCGGCCGTGGTAAATGCTACCAATGCGTTGGGGTTGTAGGTCTGCGGTGCGAATGCCATCGATATCGATCTCCACGTCATTCATGGCCTGGTGGGTAACCTTGCTGGTGGCGTTGAGAATCTGTCCGGCAATGTCGTCGCTGTTGGAGACGCTGATGGCAAAACCGTTGCTGGCATCGGTCATGGCGGTGAGCATGGGCCGGTTAGCACTGTTACCCATGACAAAGGTGAATAACCGAACGTCGTGATTTTCCAGAAGGTCGATAAAGTCTTTCTGTCGAGTTTTACCTACGTTAGCTACGCCATCGGTGACGAGCACGATGCCGGTGGGCCGGTCTGCGTCCAGCGGGGTCAGTGCCAGGCTTAAGCCACCGAACAGGTTGGTGCCACCACGGGACTGGAGCTGCATGATTTTTTGGGTGTACTGACGAATATTATTGGGTGTGGCATCTACAAAACCGCTAGTGAGTTCTTCGGCTCGGTCATCGAATAGAACGATACGGAAGCGGTCGTTGCCACGCAGTTTTCCCAGGGCCTGGCGGACGCCGTCGCCTAGAGTCGCCAGTTTGGCATTCATGGAGCCTGAAATATCCAGTACGAACACCCAGTCGCTACCGGTGGTGATCGGGGGCAGGTCGTCCCCTGGGGTAATGCTCAGCATGAAGGTGCCGCGGTCTTTGCCCGGTGCCTTATAAGCCACTAGATCGACGCTGCCGGGCAGGTCTTGCTGGTGACGCCAGTAGACAACGATGTCTTGGTCCAAGGTGAAGGCGCTGGGGGGGTGGCCATTGGTTGCTGGCGGAGCGAAGTTGTTATCGCCCTTTTCACTCCTGCCTTCCCCTTTAATGGTGGTGCTTGCGTTACGGTTATCCAGTGTCACTTGCCATTGCTGCGAACCAAGCTGCTGGATCTTCGCCTGAGGGTGCTTGGGCAGACGCAGGGCATCCACCGGATAGCTGCTGCGCAAGTTAAGGGTAAAGCTGAAGCGTTCTTCTACCTTTTCGTTGGCGGTCCAGAACGCCAGTTTCTTCTCGTCTACACTGCCTTCTTCCAGCGGATATACATAGCGGCCGATGCCGTTGTCCACGAAGGCCGGTTGCATGTAAACCAACCGCACGCGAGTGTCCTGGCCGGCGCGCACTGGTTGCACTTTCACATCGAAGGCCTTGAAGCTGTCCTTCTCGGTGAGCCCGGCCTCGCGACCAGCGGCTTTTTCTTGCTCGTAGACCTGGCGGGCCTGTTGTTTTTCCAGTACTTCACCGATCACTGGCTTGCCATCGATCCACGCGGTGAATTCGGCCACGGTGCCTTTTTCGGGAACAGGAAAGCGGTAGTAAGCTTCCAGGTCCTGGTTATTCGGATTGTGAAAAACCTGCTCGACTTCGGTGATGGCATAGCCGTCTTCCACATCCACGGTGACATGTTGCTCGCGAATCTGCAGTGGCGGCAGGGAGCTGTTCGCTGGGGTCATCAGCCCTGCGGCTAGGGTTGGGTTGGTTAGCAGGCAGCCAAACAGCAACGCCAGGCCGGCCGCAAAACGCGTGTATCCGTTCCTGAAACCCATGATGGTTCTCCTTGTTATGAATCATGGGCACTGTTTTACCTGTGGCGGAGGGCTTTGTTAAACGGTGTTCATTAACAAGCCATGTCTTGGGGTGTTCAATAGGAATTGATTTTGCGGGTTATCCCTTTTGTGTCAGTTGGTTACGGGTGGCGTCTAGTAGAGCAGCAAAATCTGGGCGGGCGATAATCGCCAGAACCAGAGTATAAACACCGTTGAGCAGGGCTAGCAGGGCATCCGCTTGCATTAGGCTAAGAGCGATAACAATCATGGATACCGCATCGAGAATGCCCAACAGCATAAACATGCTGGCTTGAACCTTGAATACCGCCGTGTCCCCGGCAGGGTCAGCGGGGGTGGTGGTTTGAACCGAACGCTGGGCAATGGTGGAGGGGGCTAGCAGTGCATTACGCAGCGGCCTGGCAATCACTAGCATGAGTGCCATGGCGCCCATGGCCCCCGTGCGTAGGGTGTCTTGCGGCAGCCATTCTATGGAGGCCGTGTAGTTACCGAACCAGACTAGGCCGGCAATGGCTATGCCGATCAAAAGCGGTGCTGAGAGCACCAGAAACCAAAACATATTAAGTCTCTGTACGGCTGAAGTAGGCGCGGACATAACACTATTCCTGTAATCGGTTGCTGGTGCTTAAGGGGTTGGGGGGCGCGGCTTAATCTCTAAAGTTATTAAATTGCAGCGGCGTTTCGATTTTCGATTCTCGCAGCAGGGCCATTACGGCCTGCAAGTCATCGCGTTTTTTGCCGTTTACTCGTACTTGGTCGCCTTGAATAGATGCCTGCACCTTGATCTTGCTTTCCTTAATGAGCTTGACGATTTGTTTGGCCACGGGCTGGTCGATGCCCTGACGGAAAGTCAGTGTAAGCGAGAAGGTCTTGCCGCTGTGCTCAAGCTCTTCGGGTTTGTCGGCACCGGCGGCGCTGATGTTCTGCTTTAGGCAGGCTTTGGTAAACAATTCTTCCAGCTGACGTACCTGGAAATCGGATTCGGTTTTCAGGGTAACGGCCAAGCCGTTCTGCGCGATGCTGGCTTCTACGCCACGGAAATCAAACCGGGTGGAAAGTTCACGGTTGGCGTTCTCCACTGCATGGCGAAGGGCCACTTCATCAATCTCGGAAACAATGTCAAAAGACGGCATGGGGTTGGGTCTCCCTGTAATGGCTAGCAGGCAAGTATACGCGCCCTAAGCAGAAGGAGCATGCGCCTCCTATACGGAGGATTAAGGGCTCACTTCAGATAACGGTAAATTGGTACGTTTGCAGTATAGTTTACCCGGCACGGCCCCTTTATGTTGAGCAGGGCGCCTCACGGCTACACCGTAGGCAGCGCTGAAAATGACAACGCCAAGGAGGCACCTTATGCCACTTAAGGAAAGGCTGTCCGCTGACAGCTTGATGGAATCGTTCCCGGGTTCTCGGGATCTATTGACTCGTCTGGGCCTGCTCGGAGCCCAAGTATCCCGCAAGATCGCTATCGACCAGGTCAAGGTTGATAATGGCATGCTCAGTAATCTCAAGGTCGACAAGGTTTCCCTGGGTAGCGCCAGCATTGGCACCCTAAGTGTGACTAACGGCTCGGCCAGCCTCAATAACGCCAGTGCGGTTCTCAATCAGGTGCGCAGCATTGTGGAGTTGGGTTTACGGCTGGATTGGGAAATCGATCTAGGCTGGATTGGTAACTGGGATGGCAGTGAAAGTCTTGGCAGCCTGGATGTCCCGGTGGATTTGGGCACTATTACTATTCCCGACCTGGCTGATATAGACCTGCAGATTCCGGCCATCGACATCCCAGGTTTGGTTGCCGATATGCAGCCGATCCGTGACTTGGATTTGGGGAGCTTGGAAATTGCCGGAATGCGGTTAGACAAGTTGGGGCTGCCCAGTGCCGGTTTGTCGGTATCCGGCATGGGGATTGGTGAATTATCGCTTAGCTCGTTAAGCGTACCCGCCGCTGAAGGTGAGTCACTGCGGGTCAATCACGCTGCACCAACCGGACAGCTTAAGCTGCCTGGCGCTAGCCTCAGTAATGTGAATATTCCTTCTATTAGCTTGCCCAGCGCGCAAAGTGGTGCCTTTGATGCCGATGCCACTGCCTCCGACAAATCGCTGACGGTGGACCTAGGGATTCTAAAAGTCACCATTGCCGTCACGCCAACGGTCCATCTCAATGTGGGTAGCATGACCCTCAAGGATGCCCAGTTGTCGGCGAAGTTGGGTAATGTTTCTCTCAACGAAATTAGCTTGCCGGTGGCATTGGAGGGCATCTCTGGTGGCGGGCTGGGCCTGAGCAGCATTAACGTCAGTAAGCTGACATTCTGAAAAGGAGTTCAATATGTCTTTGAGTCACAAGGAGTTCGAGAAGCGTTGGGAGCAGGCTCATCGCCAACAGGGCCCGCAAAAGAAAAAATCGTCGATTGCACCGGTGGTTCACTTGTCGGTGATCTCCGTACTGGATAATTACATGTCCCAGTTGCATAAGGCGGTGGAAGGGCATGCCTTGAGCAAGGAAGAATGCGATGAGGTCTGCAAGAAAATTGCGGAACTCAAACCGCTGGCCAAGAAGGCTGACGGCAAGGCGGCCAAGTATTTGAAGGTCTGAGCCTTTGGGCCTCTGCTTTGGCGGGGCCCTTTCCTTAACATTCAGCTCGGTGCTCTCCTCGCTTGACGTTCTGTCGGCAGCGGTGATGACCGGTCATCCTCTTCCCTCATTTAGCCGGGCTTATACTCACCACGATATGCCCCTGTAATAAAAAAGGTGGGCGGTAAGCCGCACGCTTACTCTCGACCGCGTAAGGGGGTTTCAGAGGCCCCCTAATTCTCTCTTTATTCCCGCGTTTCAGTCTATTACTGAAAAGTTGGTACATCCCTTGCTGAGGCTCCTTCATACAAGGAGAGTATTATGAGCAGCCTCAAGCCAATCGCGATTATTCAAACCGGCCATACCTACCCGCAAATTCGCCAGCATTATGGCGATTTCGATGACTGGATAGCCCAGGGATTGGGCCAGTTATCACCCGTGATACGGGTGGATGCCATTAAGGAGGGGCCGCTGCCTGCCCCGGAATCGCTGGCAGGTGTGGTGATTACCGGCTCTCACGCCATGGTCACCGAGGCGAAACCGTGGATGAAAAAGCTGGCCCACTGGCTTTTTTCTACCCTAGAGAACGCCCAGCAGTTGCCAGTGCTGGGGCTGTGCTTTGGTCACCAATTGCTGGCCCAGGTGCTGGGCGGGGAGGTGGCGGATAATCCCCTGGGGATGCAGGTGGGCACCGTGCCGCTGCGGTTTACTGCGGCTGGCCAGCAGGATGCGCTGTTAGGCGCCATGGCTGGTCACCCGTGGGCGCAAGTGGTGCACAGGCAGTCAGTGCTTACTCCTCCCCCGGGCAGCACCGTGCTGGCCAGTAATGTGCACGATGCCTGCCAGGCGTTCCGTTATGGCGAACGGGTATGGGGAGTGCAGTTCCATCCTGAATTCAGTGCAGATGTGATGCGTTCCTACTTGCAGAGGTTGAGTGGCGAGGGCTTGATGCAGCAACAGGTAGATACGCACCTTCAGAATGTGCGCGAATGCCGGGATGCCAGCGCTATCCTTGCCCGGTTCGCCCAGCTAACGTTAGCGCAGGTAGCGTAAGAGCAGTGACAAACCGCAGCGCAGTATGGCTCGGATTGGCATTAATGTTACCTGCTGCCAGTGTTTGGGCTCGCCGGCACAGCGCTTTAGGTTGTGCCGGCATTGTCATCTTCACCGCTGGAAGCTCGTTACGTTCCAGCGCCTCATCTTCAGTCACGCCGCCAGCGATGCTCCTGCAAGAGTTTTGGCTGGCTAGTTAGCGTTGCCAAATACTGCTCCGATCAGAGCGCTACCCTGCTGCATGGGGTTCTGCCGAATCAAGGTTTCCTGCTCGCCGATGCGTGTGTATAGCTCATTCATGCTGTTGTCGATAACGTAGCTTTCCAGATCGAGATTGGGCTTGTTGGTAAGTGGTAACTTATTATAGGTGCCCAGCATTGTTTGGTATTGGTCATAAAAACCGGTCTGGCGCAGGTTATCTTCCACGATGGGCTGGAAGCGCTCTCGCAGGCTACTCTCGGTCTCGCCACGGAAGTAGGTGGTAGCGGCGGTGTCCCCGCCTTGAATGATTCCTAGGGCATCCTCTACGCTCATAGCGTTGATGGCGTCTTTGAATACGGGGGCGCCGGACGCCACCGCCTTTTCTGCGCCGCGGTTCATGGCCGTTTCCAGCTGATCCACGTAGCTGCCAAGGCCAAAGTTACGCAACGTATTGGTAACCGGATCTGCGCTTTTGGGCAATTTCATATTCATGGCCCCTTCCTGAGACAGCTGGTTGGCGGCCACATCGGTGCCTTTGATGAGGGCTTCTTTGATTCCGGCAGCCAGTTTTTCGTCGGTGTTGTAACCGGCATTTTTGGCCATCTCGTTGCCCATGTTGATCCAGGGCATGGCTGATTCCATATTCTGACAGCCGGCGAGTACTAGGGTTATTGCAAAGGGCAGTAGTTTCTTCACGGTGTTCTCCTTGTCTTCGGGCGTTATGCTACTGCAAGGGCGGGGACTGCTAAACTGCTATTTTTTGTATAGGGACTTCTACAGCGTCGTAGGCTGCCGGCCAGGGGGCTCAATGAGTGAAGACGATTACCGTGAACAACACAAACAACGTCTTGCCTACATGCCTTGGCTGTATGGTCGCTTGAAACTCAGGCATCGAGCTTGGGTGGAGCCCTGGCAGCAAGGGATCCAGCAGCGGTTGATGGCGCTGGAAACGGTGCATTGCGGGACGGATTGCTTTGTAGCGCCACAGGCGGTTCTGTTAGCCGAGCCGGGTCGCGATATTTTCGTGGGAGATGGCTGCCAAATTGCCGCTGATTGCGTTATTCATGGCCCTGTTCGGTTGGGGCAACGGGTCAGTATTAATCATCATGTGAGCCTGGAAGGTGGTGCAGCGGGTATTGAGATCGGTGATGACACCCGCATTGCCGCCTATTGCACCCTTTTTGCGTTTAATCATGGCATGGAGGCGGACCGGTTGGTGCGCGAGCAGCCGGTGAGCTCCCGTGGGATTCGCATTGGCTGTGATGTCTGGATTGGTGCCCGGGTGGGCATCGTTGATGGCGTTACTCTGGGGGATCATGCGGTGGTAGGCATGGGGGCGGTGGTTACCCGTGATGTGCCGCCTTGGACCATCGTGGCCGGTAATCCCGCCCGTCCCATTGGCCGCCGCCCGGGGGCTCCATCCTGCTGAACACGCTATGTGATACTCGGTAACCGCCCTTTATTAAACGATGTTTAATCGTTGTATTGATTGAACACCGTATGAAAGAGAATAATGACGCGGGTGCCCGGCAAAGAATGGCGCGTGATGGAGATAGTCTGGCGTGCTTGTAACGAGAATAATGGTGCATTAGCCAACAAAGGCCGTTCACTATCGTATGGCTATTGTTTGTCTGATGCCGGCTGTATGTCTAAAACAAAAAAATGATTGAGCATTAACTATGGCACGCCGAAATCAACATAGTCGTGAAGAACTTCAGGCACTGGCAATCGAAGCGGTGCGTGAATTGGTCGCAGAGCAAGGGCTGGCCAAACTCAGTGTGCGCAAGGTCGCTGAAAAAATACGTTATACCCCGGGGATGCTATATCACGTTTTTAGCAATCTTGATGACCTGATTTTGCATGCGAATGCGGCCACTCTCGATATCTTGTTGGCGGATATGATGGCACCGGCTGATCTGGCCCCTTTCCAAGCATTGCACCAGATGGCTAGCGCCTACTTGAACTTGGCACGCACGCAAACTGCCCTGTGGCAGATGGTCTTTATGCACCGTATGCAGCATGAAGCGCCCGTGCCGTCTTGGTATCAGCAACGCACAGGGCTGTTGTTCGAGAGAGTGGAACAGCAAATGGCTCGGATGGCGGGCCGGCAGCCCACCGAGGCGGTCCATCTGGCAGCCCGAACTCTGTGGAGCAGTGTTCATGGTATTGCCGTATTGGCGGCAGAGAACAAACTAGAGGTAACCGGTGATGTGGATGAACAGGCGATGTTGGATTCGTTGCTGGAAAATTATCTGAAAAGCTGGGCGGGACTGGAGAGCAGTTGGGAGTGAAAATTTTAGCTCGCCTATTGAAACTGATGATGGCGACAACGGAAAAAAGGAATAAACAGTGAAAAAAGGGTTGTTTTCATTATTGGTTTCACGGCGTTTCGGGCCGTTTTTCTTTACTCAATTTTTGGGTGCCTTTAACGATAATGTGTTTCGCCAAGCGCTGATTCTTCTTATTGCTTCTGGCGTGGTTAGCACGGTCAGCGTCAACACACTGAACAATGTAGCGTTAGCGCTGTTCATCGTCCCGTTCTTTTTATTTTCTGCCCTAGCTGGCCAAGTGGCAGACAAGTACGACAAGGCAACCCTGGTGCGCAAGATCAAGATGGTAGAGGTGTTCATTATGTGCGCCGCCGCAGTAGGGTTCTTTTTTGATGGTGTCTGTTTTCTGTTGGCGGTGCTGTTTTGTATGGGCCTGCAATCCACTTTTTTCGGGCCGATTAAGTATTCGATTATTCCCCAACATCTGACAGACAAGGAGTTGGTTTCTGGCAACGCGTTGGTGGAAATGGGCACCTTTCTGGCGATCCTGCTGGGCTCCATTTCTGGCGTTTTTCTGAAGATGGACGGCGTGGGCGATGGCGTGGTTGCCATGACCGTGGTGGGGCTGGCGCTGTTGGGTTACCTGGCTGCTAGAGGGATTCCTGCCGCGCCGGCAGCGGATTCATCCATCAAGATTAACTGGAATTTGTGGAAAGAAACCTGGCACATCGTTGGCTATGCACGGGAAGTGAAATCCGTGTGGATGTGTGTGCTGGCGATTTCCTGGTTCTGGTTTATGGGGGCGGCATATACCACGCAGCTGAAAGTCTACGTGGACGATTATCTGTTCGGTACCGATGGTTTGTACGCCCTGCTACTGGGCACCTTTTCTGTGGGGATCGGGTTAGGCTCATTCCTGTGTGAAAAGCTCTCGGGCAAACGGGTAGAGCTGGGGCTGGTGCCGTTGGGGTCTATTGGCTTGAGCGTGTTCGGTATCGATTTGTTCTTTTCTTATGCCGGGTTGGCAGGCGTTGGCTCGGTAATGAATAACAATATCGGCGTTGCCAGCTTTCTACAGCAGCCTGGTGGTTATCGGGTGCTACTGGATCTGCTCGGTATTGGGGTGTTCGGTGGCTTCTATATTGTGCCATTGTTTGCCTTTATACAGCACCGGGCCAACCCTAAGCACCTGTCGCGAATCATTGCCGCCAACAATATCCTTAATGCCTTGTTGATGGTCTTGTCCGCGGTGGCGGGTATTGTCTTGGTTGGTTTGTTGGAAATAACGGTTCCACAGTTTTTCCTTGTCCTTGCGCTGAGCAATATTCTGGTGGCTGCTTATATTTATACCGTGGTGCCGGAATTTCTGATCCGCTTGTTGGTGTGGATGCTTACCCACACCATGTACCGTGTAAAGCATACGGGAATGGACAATATTCCGGATGAAGGCCCCTGCATGCTGGTCTGTAATCATGTGAGCTACGTGGATGCATTGTTGTTGGCAGGTGCCATCCGCCGTCCGGTTCGTTTTGTCATGTTTAAACCGATTTACGATATGCCGGTGCTAAATTATATTTTCCGCACCGGTAAGACGATTCCGATTGATTCCAAATCCCGTAACCCGAAGATTTATGAACAGGCATTTGTGCGTATTCGAGAAGAATTAGCAGCCGGGGAGGTGGTGTGTATTTTTCCAGAAGGCCGGCTAACCGAAGATGGCGAGATTGATGAATTCCGTGCCGGGATTGAAAAAATTGTTAGCGACAGCCCTGTGCCGGTGATTCCGATGGCCTTATCCGGACTGTGGGGTAGCGTTTTCAGCCATAAGGGCGGCAAGGCCTTGACGCATCTGCCCCGTCGTTTCTGGTCACGTATCAAATTGGCCGTGGGCACAGGCGTCTCGCCCCAGGAGGTGCAAGCCAGCGACTTGCGCAAACGCGTTTTAGCACTGCGAGAATGCCCCTGATAGTGCTTTCGTTGCGTAAAACATACGCACGGTAACTTGGCAGCCAGGTAAAAAGACCGGAAACTTAACAATAAAAGGGTGCACTGTACTCTTTGCGGCTAGGCATAGAGCTGACGCCAGAGTGTGCCCATAACGACAATAACAACAGGGAACCAACGTGCCTGATTCTCCCCTCTCGCCGGCCTCACTGCGGGCGCGAATTCAGCAACTATTACTACAGTTGCCTCCGGTACAGCGGGCGGATGCCCGCTACCATGAGGTAGAGCATGAGTTGTTGCACGGGCTAAAACAGCGCCTGGAAGCACTTCATCATCCAGGTGAATTGGAGGGTAGCCCGCAAAACTTGCATCAATTACTGGGTGTGTCCATAGAGCAGAGCGTTCCCCAGGCACAGACCATGCTGGTTGAACGGCATTTGGCGAGCTTAACCGGTGATGAAGCTCGATTGCTGGCGGCGCTTTCGGATGGCAGTGCCTTTGCGCTTCTCACGCTTTATAGCGGCAGTCGCTTTTCCCGTGGCGAAGTCCTCTACCGTTATTCCAACGCCGGCCGGGCTGCGGGTATTCAATGTAACGACTTCATTGCTCTGTACCTGAACCATTTGTTTGCTCAAGGGCTAGTTATCGCTAGTGATTTCACCGAATCGCTGCGAACGGATTACGAATTGTGTGAAGGCGACAGTGATTTTCGTAAGGCGCAGGCAGAGTTGCAAATTCACTTGCCGAAGCTGTCTATCCGCAGGGAAACCCTGCGAATTAGTCCTTTGGGTCGCCAGTTATGGACGTTAATGACCACCCCGGCGGACATTGAGGAGTAGCCCGTGATTACCGATCTCAACCTGATATTGGCTGATGTGCAGGCCAATTGGGCGCTCTATCTGTCCATGCCTTTTGTGGCCGCCGCGATTGGTTATGGCACCAAGGTGGTGGCCATCAAGATGATGTTCAAACCGCTGCAATTTGTCGGCTGGCGGCCATTTTTTGGTTGGCAGGGCATTGTGCCCGGCAAGGCGGCTACCATGGCCAGCATTGCCTGTGACCTGATGATGGAGCGATTACTGAAACCGGAGGATGTATTCAATAAACTGGATCCTCATCGGGTGGCAGAGGAAATTCGTGAGCCCTTGATTCGCTCGGTGGAAGATATCACCCGAGAAGTGGCTGCAGAATATCAGCCAGGCCTGTGGGAGGCCGCGCCGGAATCGGTTAAGCGTTTAATTATTAAGAGAATCCAGAATGAAGCGCCGCACATGGTCGAACAGATCATGGAGGATATTAAAAATAACATCACCCGGGTTTTCGATCTCAAAGATTTAGTCATCAATGCTCTGGTGCGTGACAAAGAGCTGCTCAACCGCGTGTTTTTGGAGGCCGGTCATGTGGAATTCAAGTTTATTCGTAATTCCGGCATTTATTTCGGTTTTGCCATCGGCCTTATTCAAGCGGTGGTGTGGGCCTTTACCCATAACATCTGGGTGATCCCCCTGTTCGGGTTGTTTACCGGTTGGTTCACAGATTGGCTGGCCCTGAAAATGATCTTTAACCCCAAAAAACCAGTGCGGTATCTGGGATTGTTTGAATGGCAGGGTCTGTTTTTGAAGCGCCGTAAACAGGTTGCGGCTCGTTACGGTGAGTTGGTGGCTAGCGAAATTGTTACTCCGGCTGCCGTGATTGAAGCGATTCTCAAAGGACCCATGTCAGACCGATTATTCGGGCTAGTGCAAAAGCAGGTACAACGGACGCTAGATGAGCAGTCCGGGGTGGCTAAACCGCTGGTGGTGTTTGCGGTGGGCAGTACCAAATATCAGGAAATGAAACGCTCGGTATCCGAAAAAGTCATGCAGCATTTGCCTGAAACACTCAGCCATATGGAAGCCTATGCAGAAGAAGCCATGGACCTGAAAAACCTCATGGTAGAAAAAATGCAGGAACTGACCGAAGAAGAATTCGAAGGGTTGTTACGCCCCGCTTTTCAGCAGGATGAATGGATACTGATTACTGTGGGGGCGATTCTCGGCTTCCTTGTGGGTGAAATGCAGGTTCATGTAATGATCCACTTTGCTGTCCCGGTCGTCTGATTCGGTGTGCGCAGGTCGGTGCTCAGCTCGGCCTGCGGCTTAACGTTCAGAACCGCGAGAGCATTCCATATTGCCTGCACATTTGTCTGTCATAGTTTATAAATAGCATTTAATTATAACCAAAGACCTTAGGCCGCCCTGTGCGACCTACTAGGAGAACTTCATGTCGCTGAACGATTCCCCCACGCGTTACGGCAGCCTCACCCGATTGTTGCACTGGAGCATGGCTCTATTGTTGGTTTGGCAGTTTTTGTCGGCTTTGTCTCACTATGCTTTTGAAGACACAGCGTTTGAAACGTTTTTCTGGCCAACACACAAACCTCTGGGGCTGGTTTTGATGGTGTTGCTGGTGATTCGCTTGGGTTGGGCGCTGATCAATCTGGCCCGCCGCCCGCCTTCCCTCAGTCTGGCTGCGAAATGGGGGCATCTGAGCCTGTACGGATTATTGTTCATAATTCCGGCCTTGGCGTTGTTGCGCCAATATGGCTCCGGTAGAGCCTTTAATCCTTTTGGGATTGAGCTGATGGCGGGCTTCCAGGGTGACAAGATTACCTGGATGATAGAGCCAGCAAACCTGCTTCATGGGGTATTAGGTTGGGTGTTGTTGGCCATGATAATTGGCCATGTGGGCATGGCTTTGCTGCACCGCAAACAACCCGGTCAGCTTAACGTGTTGCCGCGTATGTGGGGCAAAGGCTGATTGTTTTCTTTGTGCTGGATTTCCGTGCTGCTGATGCCGTAAGAGCGGGTATTGGCGTGCGGCACCAGGCGAGATAATAGTCATTGCTGTTTCTTGTTGTTAGGCTGGCAATCCCTTTGCCGCAGTTATGGTTATGCTTCAAGTCAGTCGTGATTTACAGATTCCGGACAACGAGATCGATCTACAAGCGATTCGCGCCCAGGGCAGTGGTGGCCAAAACGTGAACAAGGTCGCCTCGGCGATCCACCTGCGTTTCGATATTCGCGCTTCCTCCCTGCCTGACCGCTACAAGGAAAGACTGTTGGCGTTGAGTGACCAGCGCATTACTAGTGATGGCGTAGTGGTGATCAAGGCCCAGCAGTTCCGCACCCAAGAAATGAACAAGGAAAATGCCCTAGCCAGGCTGGCCCAGTTGATAAAAAGCGTGACGGTGGAACAAAAACCCCGCAAGGCCACCCGCCCTACCCTGGGGAGCAAACGCCGCCGCCTGGACAGCAAGACCAAGCACGGGAAAACCAAATCCCTGCGTGGCAAAGTGGATCCACACTAGGTATTGCTCACACAGACTGTGCGGCTGATTCGCAGTGTCCCGGTGTTTGTTGTTCCCTCTCTCATCGCCATCGCCATCGCCATAGGTTCTCTGCTGTTGGCACCCGGAACCGTTCAAGCCGCGCGGTCTGTGGCAGGCGCAACAGGCTAATGTGCTATTAATCCCGGTGCAGTCGCATAACGACGGTGGTATCAGGCCAAGGGCTTGCTCATGCGTGCCGGTTTCGTGCCTATTATACTGAGCTGCCGGCACAGTATAATGCGATCTCCGCCGGAACAACGGCGGCAGGTGAGGGCTGATTAGCTTGCTGTGCCGCGGGGCGTTGCAGGCGCAGCCTTGTAATCGGTGGTGTATGAGCAACGAGTCAACACGGGAGGCGGAATACCACATGGTTGGCTGACCGCGGCTCGCACCTGGGCAGAGGGAAGCGGCGCTGGCCGCGCTGGAGACTATGTTGGTAATGCGCAACGCACTGACTCTACTGTTGTTGAGCCTGCCGCTCACCGGGCTGGCTGACACCGATTGCGAAACCGGGTATTTTGCTTTGCAGCAGGCCCTGGCCCGAGCCGGCATTGATGATGCGCAGGCACGAACGCTGACAGGCTTCCCCCACTTGGGCGTGGATCGCTGGTTAGCCTTTCAGCAGCGCAAGGCCGTCAGCGAGCCTCAACAACAACAGTGGATTCGTTTGGCTACAGCCAAGGCCTGGCGAGATCAGTCCGTTCTGGTTCAGCGGCTAACCACGGATAGTGATGGTTTTTCCCCGCAAACAGCGCAAACATTGTTGGCCTCCTGCCTACCGGTGCTTGCCGCGCGAACAGATTTTTCTGTGTTACCCCAAGCCGAGATTCCAGACAGTTACGCTACGTGGTTGCGGGTAGCCGGGATGTACCCTCTTATGGCCTGGCTGGCCACAGGATCGATTGATGATTATCACCGGGAAATGAGTGCGCGTTTTCGCGATCCGGCGCGTCAACCTCAGCAACAATTTTCGCCGCCTACGGGGGGCACTGTGCCGGTGACGCCGGACGTATTGTCGGCGAATCCGCTGCGCATACCTTTGCCGGACACAGAGCAATGGCAGGCAATGTTATCGCACTACGCGCCGGTTGTTGCGGTGTCCGACACCCAGCCTTGGAATGTGCCGGGGCGGATTCAGCTAGATGAAACGCGTACGCCGGTAATCCGCACTGAGACACCTGTCAGTTATACTTGGCCGAGCTGGACCCATTTTCGTAGCAAAAACCTTCTACAAATCAACTACCAGTTTTGGTTCAGCAAGCGCCCGAAAAAGGGCTGGCTGGATACCTATGCGGGCTCTCTTGATGGGATAATTTGGCGGGTGACCCTCAAGCCCAATGGCAAGGTTTTGTTTTACGACAGCATCCACCCTTGTGGCTGTTATCACAAAATCTATCCTGTCGACCCGACGTTGAAAGCGGCAGACATAGAGGGTGATAAGCCGGTGTTCTATCCCGGCTACGTGGTGGATGCTTATGATCAACGCATCACTCTGTTGCTGGAGCCAGACACCCATTATCTCGTTCGCGTGACCCCGACATCAGATCTCTTACCCACCAGCTCCTATCAGCTGGCTGATGCCAACGCGCTCCGAGCGTTGAAACATAAAGATGGTACTGTCGCCAGCCTGTTCAATGCCCGTGGGCTTGTGCCAATCTCAAAACGGGCAGAGCGGTTCTATTTATGGCCCATGGGAATACCGTCTGCCGGCGCCATGCGCCAGCCAGGCGAGCATGCGATCGCGTTCAAGGGTCGTCGTCATTTTGATGAAGCAACCTTGGCAGAAACATTGTTTGAATAGTACGCCGAGCTTTAGAGAAAGCCTCTCGCCTCTGCAAAAGCCCCATTAGTAGCGAATAGATCTGATATCTCGAGATTGCATCTTTAGGGTTGAGGGCTGTGTTTAACTCACGCTGCCGAACTCTTCACGCGCGTGGTACCGCAGAGCCAGTCTTCAAAGCCGGAACGCATGAAAATTAAGTGGGGCTTTTTCGTGGCGGGCCACTGGTTGGGCTGTTGATTGGAGTTTGCTATCCGGTTAGCGGCTAAGCCGGCTAGTAGAGCGATTATTCCTAGTGAAGCTATACGAAAATATAGGGCTGTATCCTTCCCTGTTACGGTGTAAAGAATTTATTGGGCGTGCCGCATAATAAAGTTCGGGTCTTTATGTCGAATAAGAGCACTGGGCTCTGTAGTAAGTCGCTGATTTTCAGTGAGGGAGGCGGATAGCAAGGGCGCTCATTGACACAAACTCCTTATCCCTTTGGCGTTATAGGATTGCTCCCCTGCCCCTGCCCTTTGTTAAGCTTGGGTCCGCATTAATGCCTACGGAGCTAAACCATGAAAGCCATCGCTACCACCGGCTGGGGCCTCAAGCCCACCCTCTCTCTGATCAAAACAGCGGCTCCGGGACGATTAAAAGCGGATGACGTGCTGGTGGCTGTCCATGCAGCGTCGGTTAACCCCAAAGATTGGAAGCTGAACTACAATTTGGCGGTGGCAGCGAGCCCGGTGATGGTTAAACAACTAAAGCCCCTGTTTGGTGATGACCTGGCGGGCATCGTGGTGGACACGGGCCGTAATGTTAGTGACTTCGAGATCGGTGATGCGGTTTATGGAATGGATATGCGCCTGCGTACCGCATCGCTGGCAGAGCTGACCCTGATTGATCAGCGCCGTATTGCAAAAAAGCCGGAGAACCTGTCATTTACTCAAGCCGCCGCCATGCCTCTGGCCGCCCTCACCGCGCTGCAAGGGTTGCGTAAAGGGAAAGCGGAAGCGGGGAAAAAGGTATTGATTATCGGCGCGTCTGGTGGAGTGGGTAGTTTCGCCGTTCAAATAGCGAAAAACCTGGGCCTGCATGTTACCGGTGTGTGCAGTGGTCGGAACACCGATTTTGTTCGTGAGTTAGGGGCGGATGCGGTGATTGATTACACCCAGGGGGATTACCGCCCTTCGGCGGGTGAGTTCGATCTGGTATTCGATGTGACATCTTATGAAACGCCGCTAACGTGTGCCGCGCTGTTGGGCAAGAAAGGCTACTTCATTTCCACTGGTGGCGATGGCAAGTCCATGTTGGCCACCCCGCTCTACCGGCTGTTGGGCAAAAAAGCCGGCACAGTGGTGGTCGAATCATATCGGCGTGATCTGGAAACACTAAAGGCCATGGTGGAAGCGGGTTCTTTGACGCCGGTTATTGATAGCGTTTTTACGTTGGCAGAGAGCGAAGCGGCCTATAACCGCAGCCGTTCCGGCCGCTGCCGGGGGAAAGTGGTTATTAAGGTGGCTAACGCCTGACGCACTGATGCGTTAGGCAAGGCTATGGCCCAGTCGTGTCGGTTAGCCGCACGGCAACCCCTGTTTCGGTATTCCCTGCCCTTGAACCGAAAAGAGTTACCCACTGATTCTTTACCAGAAGCAATGTGGCCTGTGCGGTGCTATGCCCTCGTTGGCTAGTGCTGTAGTCACCAACGAATTGGAAGCGGAATTGTTCAGGCTGCTCAAGATCGGGCTGTATGGCGTAGCCCAGAGTGAACGGTTCAGAGGCAATGAACCCTTTATCCTCAATATCCACAGCAACATTCAGGGCGTCAGCTGAAGCCATGAATGAAGGCAAGGGACGTGTTGAGCGACCATCGGATGCAGTGACCGCGCACTCACAATAACGTATCTCCATTCGTAACGGTTTGGCAGAGAGATAGGTTGCCATTGCCGCTGTATCGGCCAGCGCAAAACCAGACACCAGCAGTAACAACACCGACCAAAACCGTTTTGCTATTGTGCTCATGATATTTTCTCCGCGTTGATCTGGTTTGTTTCAAGTCTTATTTTGCCCGTGCTGCGTGCAACTTTTTATAGCTTTCGATTAGGCGTTGGTGTTTTTCCAGCCCTTCCAGTTGCATATTGGTGGGGGTCAGGCCGGGGAAACGGAGGCTGCCTTCAACAGCGCCAATGACGGTTTCCAGGGTATCTTCACCGTACATGCGCCCCAGGTTTGTGCGGTAGTCATCCAGTGACAACTCTTCGTCCAGGGTAATTTCCAGTACAGCATTAACAGCTCGGTAGAACAGGCCGCGTTCCACGGTGTTGTCGTTGAACTGGATAAACATGTCCACCAGCTCCAGCGCATCTTCATGGCGCTGTAATGCCAGATAGATCAGCAGCTTCAATTCCAGAATAGTGAGCTGGCCCCATACGGTGTTCTCATCGAACTCGATACCGATCAGGGTGATAATGTCGGTGTAGTTATCAATCTGGCTTTCTTCCAGCCGTTCCACCAGCTGGCTCAGCTGCTCATCGCTGAGGCGGTGCAAATTGAGAATGTCCTCGCGGTAATCCAGCGCCATGTTGGTGTTGTCCCATACCAGATCTTCCACCGGGTACACCTCGGAAAAATCAGGCACCAAAATGCGGCACACCGGTGCGCCTAGCTCTTCGTAGACAGCCACGTAGGCTTCTTTCTCCAGGCTTTCGAGAATGCCAAACAGGCGCGCGCTTTCTTCTTCTGTAGTGCCAGAGAAATCCCATTCGCAAAAAGATTCATCGGCCTGGGCACTAAAGAAACGCCAGCTCACGACTCCGCTGGAATCAATGAAGTGTTCCACGAAATTGTTGGGCTCGCAGACTTCCTGGCTATTAAACGTGGGCGGTGGCAAATCGTTGAGGCCTTCGAAGCTGCGACCTTGCAGCAGCTCGGTAAGGCTGCGTTCCAGTGCGACTTCGAAGCTTGGGTGGGCACCAAAGGAGGCAAAAACCCCGCCGGTGCGCGGGTTCATCAGCGTTACGCACATAACCGGGAACTGCCCGCCTAGAGAGGCGTCTTTCACCAACACCGGAAACCCTTGTTCCTCCAGGGCGGTGATACCTTCAACAATGCCGGGATACTTGGCCAATACTTCTTGGGGCACATCCGGCAGGGCAATCTCTTCTTCAATGATGTGCTTCTTCACCGCCCGTTCAAAAATTTCCGACAGGCATTGCACCTTGGCTTCGGCCAAAGTATTACCGGCACTCATGCCGTTACTCAGGAACAGGTTTTCAATGAGATTGGAGGGGAAATACACGGTCTCGCCGTCGGACTGGCGAACGAACGGTAATGAGCAGATGCCCCGGTCGGCTCGGCCGGAGTTGGTATCAATCAGGTTGGAGCCACCCAGCTCCCCTTCCGGGTTATAGATGCCCAAACAGTAGTCATCCAGAATGCCCTCGGGCAGCGCGTCGTTGGGGCCGGGCTTGAACCACTGTTCGTTGGGGTAATGAACAAAATCGCTGTTGGCAATTTCTTCGCCAAAGAACTGGTCATTGTAGAAGAAATTGCAGTTAAGCCGTTCGATGAATTCGCCCAGCGCCGAACATAGGGCGGCTTCCTTGGTAGCGCCCTTGCCGTTGGTAAAACACAAGGGGGAAGCAGCGTCACGCACGTGCAGCGACCAAACATGGGGAACGATGTTACGCCAGGAGGCGATTTCGATCTTCATCCCCAATTCCGCGAGGATCGCGGTCATGTTGGCGATGGTCTGCTCCAGCGGCAGGTCTTTGCCTTCAATAAAGGTACGGTGGGCCTCGTCCGGTTCCACCATCAGCAGGGCCTGGGCGTCTTCGGTGAGGCTGTCCACCTGCTCGATCTGGAAGTCAGGCCCGGTCTGGACCACCTTCTTCACCGTGCAGCGATCAATCGAGCGAAGTATCCCCTGGCGGTCCTTGTCGGAAATATCCTCCGGTAGCTCAACCTGAATCTTGAAGATCTGGTTGTAGCGGTCCTCCGGGTCAACGATGTTGTTCTGCGACAAGCGGATATTATCGGTGGGGATATCCCGCGCCTTGCAGTACACCTTCACAAAATAGGCCGCGCACATGGCCGACGATGCCAGGAAATAATCAAATGGGCTGGGTGCTGAGCCATCGCCCTTGTAGCGGATGGGCTGGTCTGTGATGACAGTAAAGTCGTCGAACTTGGCTTCCAAACGAAGGTTATCGAGGAAGTTGACGTTGATTTCCATGGCGGGGCTACCGAGTCGAGGAATGGCTGTGGCGGTCATTATCCCGCTTTTAGGGCCTGCCGTCTTGGAGACAGGGCTCGGCAGCCCTGAAGGGTGGCCCGGACAAGCCCATTTGCTCATTAACAGCCTGTTAAAGAGATGTCGCTGAGGCGGACCATTTTTAAGCCTGTGCGGTGATATGCCACATGTTGGCATCACGGCCCCTGCCGTAGAATGCCTCGCCCTCTTGCCGCCATAACTGCTATGGCAGCAACCGGTTGTCCTGGGGAATACCATCATGCGTTTGTCTATTCGAACATCATTGCTTGGCTATCTGACCTTTTTAGCACCGGTCAGTGCGCTTGCTGTGGAGCCCGAGGCCAATGAACTGGCACCGATTACAGTTTCCGAGCAGGGGGAACAGAGCGCCGAAGCCACAAAGATCGAGCTTCAGCGCGAGCAGGCCCTCACGCCGGGTGGGGTGACGCTACTGGAAGCGGAAGACCTGACCGAGCGCAATGTGGTCAGTATCGGCGATATGTTGCGCTATGTGCCAGGGATGTGGACAGGCACCGGCTCCACCGGCGACGACACCTTTATTTCCAGCCGCGGCTCGAATCTAGATGCGGTTGCCTACGATGGTAATGGCGTTAAATTGATGGTCGACGGATTGCCGGTGACCGCAGCCGATGGCAACAACCACAACAGCTTTATCGACCCGCTGGCGGCCCGTTATGCGGTGATTGTCCGTGGCGCCAATGCGCTAACCTACGGGGCCAGCACCCTGGGTGGTGCGATTAACTTCATCAGCCCCACTGCGCGTAACACCGACAATCAGATTTACCTGAGTGGCGGTAGCCACGGCACGGTGCAAAGCCGAATTACTGCAGGCGGCGTTGAGGGGGATGTGGATGGCCTGGTCACCGTGGAGCAGCGCAGCTATGACGGTTTTCGCGGTCATCAGGAACAACAGCGTAGTAGCGTTTATGCCAACACCGGTTGGCAGATCAATGAAGCGGTGGAGAACCGGTTTTACTTCACCTATGTGGATAATGATCAGGAGCTTCCTGGCTCGCTGACACAGGCCCAGTTTGATGATGATCCCTATCAGGCCAACCCGAATAACATCCCCGGCAACTTCCTCAAAAACGTGGAAAGCTGGCGTGTCGCCAACCGTACCCAGTGGCAGCTGGATGACACCAGCCGCCTGGTGGTAGGTTTTTCCTTCGAGGATCAACACCTCTACCACCCTATTGTCGGGGGCGCCTCTCCAGGCTTCAGTCTGCTTATCGATAATGACCAGACCACCTTTGGCACCAACATTCGCTATGACAAGCAGCTGGGTAATCACGACTTACTGTTCGGCCTTAACTATGGCGAAACCCGGGTGAAAGGCGGTAACTACTCTCATTCTGGCGGTACTCGTGGTGCTCTTGATGTGCGAGTGGATAATAAGGCGGATAACCTGGAAGTGTTCGCCATGGATCGTTGGCATTTTGCCGATCGCTGGACGCTGGTTTACGGCGCTCAGGCGGTTACCGGCACCCGCGAAGTGGATAATGTGACCGTTGCTTCAGGTGTGGAGCGCAATCCCAAAGATGACTATGAATCCATCAATCCGCGTGTAGGTTTGATTTATCAGGTGGCAGCGCGCAGTGAGTTGTTCGCCAATGTCAGTAAGCTTTACGAAGCGCCCACCTTATATGAGCTGGAAGACGATGCTGATGCCAGCGACGAAACCCTGGACGCAATGCAGGGTGTGGTAGGAGAAATCGGTACCCGTGGTGTAGCGCCTCTGGGGCATGCCAGCGAATGGAACTGGGAAGTATCCGTTTATTATGCCCAGATTGAAGATGAAATCCTGTCCATGAATAACCCGTCGGCATCAGGCACCAGCCTGGCCCTGAACGTGGAAGATACCATTCACGCGGGTGTGGAAGCCTTGGTCGGCGCCAGCTTTGCGTTGGGTAATGACGGCCAGCGTATTGAGCCGCTGCTGAGCATGACCTACAACGATTTTACCTTCGACAACGACCCGGAGTACGGCGATAACCAACTGCCGGTGGCGCCAACTTTCTTTATCAAAGGCGAAGTCATGTATCGCCATGGCAATGGTTTCTTTGCCGGCCCTACTTTCGACATTGTCGACGATCGCTACGGTGACTTCGCTAATAACAAGGATGTGGACGGTTATGAGCTGCTGGGCTTGCGCACCGGCATCACCCGAGATAGCTGGGAAGTCTATCTGGAAGGTCGCAACCTAACCGATGAAGTTTATGTCACCAATGTCAGCGTCAGTAATGACGAGACCATTAACTCGGTAGGCATTCAGGCCGGTGAGCCTCGCTCAGTTTATGCTGGCGTCCGTTTCGATTTTTAAATTAATAAGTGCTTGAGATGGCCCGCACATCACCTTCGCCGTAAGCGGCGCCCCGCCGTTTCTATGCGGCGGTATGGCGCTGGCACTTTATAATTGGCGTGCGGATCATTCCTTTCCTCTTCCTGCTGGCATTCAGTGGTTTGCTCATGTTGTTGAGCAAGCCACTGGATAGTGTTTTGAACGAATCGTTGTTGACGGTCAAAGCGGGCGAGCAGCCGTTGCCCGCGACGGTGCTTCTGGAGACCGTCGAGCAGCGCTATCCTCACGCGTCGGTGAAATTATATTTGCTGCCGGAGGAAGAAGATCAATCCGCACGATTTTCCCTGCAGCCCCATTCTCACGAGGGCCATGGCGCCATCGGCATTGGTATATTTGAATTAATACACCGGTGAGGTATTGGGTGGCCAAGGCCCGGCGGCGAGCTTGTATTCTCGCATCAAAACATTCCACGGCTCGTTCTTTATCGGCTCGTTGGGTGATGCGCTGATAGAAATTGCCGCTGGCCTAGCGGTATTGATGATCGCGCCTGGCCCAAGCTGGCTGGCCGTGTGCTCCGTTGCCGGCAAATAAAGCGGGTCAACGGGAAGGCTGGCGTCTTTGTAGCGGATAGGCTGGTCGGTGATGACGGTATAGTCGTCGAACTTGGCTTCCAAGCGAAGGTTACCGAGGAAATTGGCGTTGATTGAATCGCCACCAGTTTGCTAGACA